>JBFFHS010000052.1:0-24883 GCA_041556855.1 Gammaproteobacteria bacterium | reverse complement strand
CGCTGGCCGATATCCTTTCAGGCCGATCGTCAAACCTGAAATATCATTAAAAACAATGGCCTAAACCGCACCCGGGGCTATGGCCGGATCATTTATGGGAGGCATACGCCGCCCTGATCCAGAGCCGGGGTTTGAATCCGGACATTGCGGTTAGCACGAATTGTCATCTGCCTTGTCTTATGGCGAAGTATCGCTTTTACACAAGCCCATTACCCCACGGAACCCATACCTATGGCCAAGACAGTCAAGTCTGATTTAAAGACCGAACGAGCTACCTATGCGTCCGATTTCATACCTTCGGATGTAGAGAACGTCTCCTTTCTCGGCGACCCCATCCTCGACAACATGATGACTACCATGGTTGCCGTGTGTTCTGAGGTCTGGTCCAACCGGAGGCGGACCCGAGTGATTGAACGCCTGCTGGCGGAAAAGGGCATCACCGAGGAGATGATTGAGAACTACATGCCCAGCGAAGAGGAAGAGGCCGCCTGGCAGGCTGAGCGGGATCGCTTCATCGCCATGGCCTTCGAACCGCTCATTCGCCGATCCAGCTTGCCGGTCGATGCCGACTGGCCGGCCGGTGAGTAAGCCCGCAGGGATTAAGGAGACAATACGATGATTGATCGACGTTCATTGTTCGCTGCCGCGGGCGCGACCCTGGTGGGTTCTACGGTAGCGGGAGGCAAGGCATCTGCCGCGTCGGCAGAGTTTGATGTGGAGCCCCGGGGCTCCATAGGGCGCTTAGAGCGCGTTCCCAGCCTGGGTCTGGAAAACGTGCATGACTTCACGTCGGGTTTTCGTATCTGGCACAGCCAGCGGGTCAGCCGCGTGGCCGGCGCCCGAGCGCTTGAGATTTTCAAGGAGAACGGTCTGGACCCCCATGGCGAGCTGCCGGATGACAAGGAGGTGCTCAAGCTCATCGCTTCAGACCCGTTGATTGCCACCAGCGGCCGTTTGTGGATCAGCAATCAGCAGATCACCTGGAAGTCCATTCGCGATCAGTTCTATGCGAACGCGGACCAGTATCTGGCCGAGATGGAGCAATACGACAAGCGCGGCCCCGGGTCCTTGGAGCTGAACCCGGACATGGACATCCCGGAGTACACCAAGCACGAGATTCACATTCAGCCCGGTGGCTACGTGGGCGACGAATTTGCCGGCCATCTTTACCACTACGGCACGAACAGCTTCTATCACGGCATTAGTCGGGTGGGTAACGACCAGGATGAGATTCATCGGGGTGCCGCGGGACGGCTGCCGCTTCCCGAGGATGGCAAGGTGAAGCGGATTCTGGATCTGGGCTGCGGTATCGGACAATTCACTGTCGCCCTGAAGGAACGTTTCCCGGACGCCGAGGTATGGGGTTTGGATATCGGCGCTCCAATGGTTCGTTATAGCCATATGCGCGCCGTGGATCTGGGCGTGGACGTGAATTTCGCTCAGCGGCTCGCCGAGGACACCGGTTTCCCGGATAACCACTTCGACATCGTGACGTCCTACATCATGCACCACGAGCTGCCGGCCGAGAAATCCATCGCCGTGTTTCGTGAAGCCCACCGGGTGGCGCGCCCGGGAGGCTACTACTATCCGATCGACTTCCGGTCAGGCCGGCAGGCCATGCGTCGAACCCCCTATCGGGTGTTCACCGGCTGGTGGGACCATCGCTGGAACAACGAGGTGCACAGCAGGTCGTTCCGCAGCCTGCCGTTTGAGGATGAGATGGAGAAGGCCGGACTGTGGCTGGATCCGGACGCCAAGGCAGCCCTGCCGGGCTTCGGCATTCGCCACGGTGTAAAGAAAGCCTGACCACGTTATTTCAGGGTACGAACTCGGGAAACCCCGCCTCTCGGCGGGGTTTTTCGTTGGGCATCACATGGGCTGTCAGGCGGCGATGGGCTCGACAGTAGTGTGCTGGCGGTCATCGCGCTGGGCGTGGCCGCCGCCTTCTATCATGGATGCCGTGATGGGCTACCGGGACCGCAGATCCGCCTGGGGTGCTCCTGCGTCGCGTAACCGGCACAGGGTGTAATACCAGCCCAGGTTCAGTCCAAAGCGGTCCGCATCGTCCACCGCGTAGGCATAGGCGATGGGCACGGTCATGTTGCGTTTATCGTGGATGCGAAACAGGGGAAACACCCGTTCCGACGGGCTGGTGAAAGCTCGTGTGTGGATAACGAATGTCAGCGTTCGCCCGTCAGGCCATGGGATATCCGCCTCACCCCCCTGGTCATGCAATTCGACGGTGGTCAAATACTCCGTCCTGGTCATATCGCCATCGGGATTGTGGTTCACGGTACAGGTAAACCAGCGGGCCTTGGTCTGCTCGAACCATTCATAGTTTGAACCCGGCGCCATTTCCCAGGTGACCTGGCCCGTGTCCGCGGTCAGGCGGCGGTCTCGCGCCCAGTAGTAGCTTGGCCCCACCACCAGTTCGTAGTCGAACCACTCCCGGCCGTCGTTGATGGTGCAGGATTCCTTTTTCATGCCCCCCTGAAACTGGCCGCCCACAAAACGCAGATACACGTTGCACTGGTCGCTGAAAGTGCGCACGTCGGCGGCTGTCAGTTGTTCGACTCTGCCCAGATCGCGCCAGGCACCCACCAGGGCTTTACTATCGTGCGGGCTGTGAAACTTCACCCGCAGGGCGTTCTCGGCAAGATCCACAGCAACGGAATAAAGACGGATGCGGGCAATATCCTGAGGGTCGTTATTCTGATACTCCTCAAGATAAAGCACGTGCTCACCAAGAGACGGCACGGCCACGGGCTTGAAGACCGAATGCAGTCGATAGAAGGGCTTACTGGTGGCCTTAGCTAGGCCGCCGCCAGACTGGCGAACGATTTGTTCGTTGTTGTCATAGCTGCCGGGCCACCATTTCATAAGCAGTTGCAGCTGTGCCTTGAGGTCGGCTTCGCTGTGAGCTGCGGCCGGCTTTGGGGTCATAATCAGCGCGCAGGCAAGAATGATGATCAACCGTCCCATGAGATCCCCTGTCGTTGGTTTTGCGGCTTCCGGGATGCTCGCATATGGATACATTTGCCGGCAATCCAGGGGTTTTCAGTTACCATGGTCCAGCGTTTTGGGTATTTAGGATTCCGCGATGGTCCGGAGACGCCGCCTCTTACTGGCCCTGTGTGTCGGCCTGCTGTTGAGTGCGGGGAGCGTTGCTGCTCTGGAGGGGCCCATACTGGTGTTTGGAGGTACGGCCGGTATTGGGCTTGAGACAGTGAAGGTGCTGCGTGAGCGCGGTATCCCCGTGACCGTGTTCGTCCGGCCCACCTCTGATAGGACGCCCTTGGAACCGCTTGGAGTGTCCTACGCCGTGGGGAACGCGCTCAACGCCCAGGAGGTTGAAGAGGCGTTCGCCACTGGTCGTTTTACGGCCGTCGTGAGTTCGCTGGGAGGGCGCCACGGCGAGCCGCGGCCGGAGCACATCGGCAACGTGAACATTAACCAGGCAGCCAAGGCGGCTGGTGTGCGTCGTATCATTCAAATCAGCGCCATCAGCGCCGGCCGCGATCGAGATCGGCCGGAGCCGCCGCCGGATGCCCATTGGATGGAAAAGATGATTTACGTGAAAATCCAGGGCGAGGATGATCTGATGGCAAGCGGCTTGGACTACACCATTCTGCGGCCCGGGTTGCTCCAGGATGAGCCGGCCACGGGTAACGTCCTGCTCACCACGCGTACGCAGATTGCCGGGTCCATTAACCGCGCCGACGTTGCTCTGGTCATTCTGCAATTGCTGAACGATGCTTCTTCGATCGGGGAGGCCTACAACGTCATCGACAAGAATATGGAACGGCCCTTTACCCCATAGATGCCGCGCGGCGCATCGCTGGAAGGCTGGTCCGCTGTTTTAATGGGCTGGAATCGTCCGCAACTCGGTAGGATACGAAGTCAGGGGCTCGCAGCCATCGGCCGTGACCCGTACGGTGTCCTCAAGGTGGATCGAACCCCAGCCGATTTCCGTATGGGGCATGTCCACATTCAGCACCATGTTTTCTTCCAGCACCCGGTCGGGCTTGGAGCCGACCGGTAGCAGAACCGAGCGCGGATCGTCGGTATGTTCCAGCCCCAGGGAATGAGGAACCGGCATCCGGAAGTCGCCGTTGAAGCCGGCGGCCTTAACCGTCGCGTGAGCGGTCTGCGTCAGCTGCTGATAGGAGACCCCGGGCCGAATCATCTCACGGGTTGCTTCCCAGCCGGCCTGCAGGGCACGGACGCGGGCGTCCAGTTCCGCGCTGGGTTCGCCCACCACCAGGCTGCGTCCGAAATCACCATGATACTGACCGAACTTGCCGAGCCCGTCGAACATCACAGGTTCCCCGGCGACGATTTCCCCGTGCGGCAAACCGCCGACACCGCAGGCCAGGTAGACGCCCCGACCGCCCTGGCGGGCCATGGCCTGCATATAGACCGCGCGCAGCTCCTCCCAGGTGGCGCCTGTCCGAACGGCATCCATGGCCTCCACGACCGCGTTCTGGTTGCAGGTCGCGGCGCGCTGCAGCAACGCAAGCTCCGCGTCCGTCTTGATAAGACGGATTTCATTGAATGCTTCCCGCGCATAGACGGGGGTGACCTGCGGAGTGCCGGCCTTACCCATCCAGTGCAAGGCTCGTTCATCGTCAACACCAATCACGCCACGCTCTAACTCGGCGTCTCTGATGGCCCGGCCCAGGGCCGTCAGGGCGTTGCCGGCGGGTTCGCTGCACCAGCGTGCCACGTTCGCCACCCATTGTTCGGCGAGCGGGCTCAAGGGTGCGTTGGCGCGCGTGGGCCAGCCTTCGTACGGCGTGCCCCCGCCAGCCGTGGCCAGGCCCCCAGCGGGCGGCTCACCCGTGTAGGTCACGATATTGGGTACCCAGGTCGACGTGGAAGGCAGATGGCGGGTTTCCAGGGCCATGATCACCAGCGCCGCCGGAGCGTTATCCCGCCGGGGCAAAAGGCCCCAGCAGGCGCAATCAAAACCCGCCTCCATGACATCCGACCAGTAATCCGTCAGGTAGTACACGTTTATGGGAAGCTGTGCGATGAGGCCGTCGAGACCGCGTTCATCCATCACCTGGTAGGCTCGTGACCGGTTCAACAACATGAGTGACTACTCCTGTCTGGGGGGCGGTACGATCAGCCCGGCGGCCACCAGCTCATCGATGAATCCGAACTGACGTAGATCCCGGATGCGCTCCGGATAGAGGATGCCGTCCAGATGGTCGCACTCGTGCTGAACCACGCGGGCGTGAAAATCCTCGGCAACGCGATCCAGCGGGCGGCCGAGCTGATCGAAGCCCTGATAGCGGATGCTGATGTGCCGGGGCACCAGGCCGCGCATCCCGGGTACGCTCAGGCAGCCCTCCCAGCCTTCATCCATGGCTGTGGACTGAGGCGTAATGACCGGGTTAATCAGCACGGTTCTCGGTACCGGGGCGGCTTCCGGATAGCGCGGGTTGTGATCCATGCCGAAAATAACCACCCGCTGTGGAACGCCGATCTGAATAGCGGCCAGGCCGGCGCCGTCGGCGGCAGCCATGGTGTCCTCCATATCGCGGATCAGTCGGTGCAGTTCGGGGGTGTCAAAGGACGACACGGGTACGGAAATCTGACGCAAGCGCGGATCGCCCATGTGGAGTATTTTTCTAACGGTCATGGCATGTCTCTGCGCGGGTGCGTTCTGAGCCCAGGCTGTCCAAGGGTTCGGTAAATATACGCGTGAGGATGCCGGTCATGCGAGATTCCAGCTGGTCCAGGAACGCGGACACATCGTCGATGGCCTGAAAACGCGCATATCCTGTCTGCAGGAAGTCATGCAGCGCACCGAACCCGGCAGCGTGCGCCGGGCCATGCATGGCCTTGAGCATGAGCCCCAGTGCTCGCGAGCGAACGACCCGCTCGAGCGTGTCCCCCACCCGGCGGGTCAACGCAGATAGTTCGAGACAGGTCTCCAAAGTCACAGCTCGCCGATAGGCCTGACACAGATCCCGTTCGGATATGGCGGTGTCGTTCCGGTTGGCAAACAGCGCCCGGCATATCGCCAGGTTCGCCTGCAGCACCCGGGCGTTAAGCTCCACAGCCGTTGCCAGAGTTGCCAAGGCCCGATCGGGCAGCATCCGGGCCATCACGGGCACGACCCGGGCCAGATCCGCATCCCGTTGGCTGATACCGGTACCGGTCAGGTCAGTGATAACGAAGTCCAGGGCGGCCCCGTAACCGGGAAGCGGACGTAGATCTGCATAAAAGTTCATCATGTAGTCGTTGAGCCATGCTACGAAGGCCTCGTACTGCTGCAGTAGCTCTGGATCATGCAGATACTCAGCGTGGAGTGCCTTGCTGCGCTCAGCGAAGCGGCGCAGGCGCGCGGCAGCCGGCGTATCCCCCGTCATCACTTCGCCTCCCGTCGATAGCGGGTCGGTGTCCTGGCTGTGATTGTCTTGAAGGTTTCGGTTGCGGCGACCTCCCGGTCATCACCGACCCGGTCAGCAATCTCATACAGGCGCCTGGGCGTTTTCGTCTGCGGCTTCCGTGCGTGCTGGACCCTCATCTGGGTGAGATAGGCAGACACGCTTTTCCAGAACATGTTCCTGAAACGCTTTCCGAAAGCCGCCGGCGACAAGCCGATCTTCGCGGCCATCCGTTACAGAGTCCAGAACTCCTCGGGCCAGTGATGCCGCAGCTACAGCGCGTGGGCGACCGATCGGTGCGCCGCAGCAGTCGGCCAACGAATCGAAAGGGCACGACCCGGATGGCATCACGGGAGGTATCATGGAGCCTGCTAAGGGATCGGCTGCCGGGCCGATCGCAACGTGACAGCCAGAGGGCGAACAGCATGAACGGAGCAACACGGGTGGGGGGTAGCCTGATCTTGAGCGCGCTGTTACTGGTCACGGTTTTCAGCCAGCCGGCAGGGGCCGCCGATGCCGGAACGGTGCTGATTACCGGAGCTAACCGCGGCATCGGCCTTGGGTTCGTGCGCGCCTACGCGGATCAGGGCTGGCAAGTCATCGCCACCTGTCGCAGCCCCGATGCGGCCACCGAATTACAGGCGCTGGCTGCCGATTATCCGGCTGTCAGCATCGAGGCCCTGGACGTGACGGATGCGGCGGGCATTCAACGGCTCGCGGCACGGCTGGATGGGAAAGCCATCGATATCTTGATCAATAATGCGGGTATTACGGGCAATCCGCGCAGCCAACTCCTGGGCCGCATGGATCTGGCCGAGTACGAGCGAGTCCTGGCGGTGAACACGCTGGGGCCGCTGCGGGTCGCCGAGGCATTTCTGCCCCATCTGCGGGCCGGCGCGCAACGCAAGATCGTCAACATCAGCACCAGTGAGGCGAGCTTCGGGATGGATCGCGGGCCGGCGCGCATCCCCTTTTATCGCAGCAGCAAGGTTGCCCTCAACATGCTGATGCTCAACTACGCCAAGATGGCTGCGGCCGACGATATCGCCGTGGCGCTGGTCAACCCCGGCCCGGTGGATACCGACATGATGCGCGGCGTCAACATGCCCAAACGCAGCGTGGCGCTTGCTGTCTCGGAGGTGATGGCGATTACCGAGCAGCTCAACCTGGATAATAGCGGCACTTTCTGGAACTACGACGGCAGCGTCCTTGCCTGGTAGCTGCCAACCGGGCTCGACAACGGAACCGGGCACGGGGGGTGCTTCCGGGTTTCCAGCACACACGCTATGCACGGGCAACTGGCATGACTTGGAACGGATCAGCAGAGGTGGGGGCTGATGGAGACAGATAGTTTGGCCTGGGGCCAAATGGCTATGGGTTTGTTTGGCGGACTGGCCGTGTTTCTGTTTGGTCTGGATCAACTCACCACATCATTGAAGGCTGTGGCCGGCGCACGCATGCGCGACGTGCTTGCCGGTGCCACAACAAACCGCTTCAAAGGCGTACTCGCGGGCGCATTCACAACGGCGGTCATCCAATCCTCCTCCGTAACCACTGTGCTCGCCGTAGGTTTCGTGTCCGCTGGGCTGGTCTCCATGCCCCAGGCCATCGGCGTCATTATGGGCGCGGAAATCGGCACGACGATTACCGCACAGATCATCGCCTTCAAGGTGACCAAGTATGCCCTGGCGGCGGTTGCCATCGGCTTCGTCCTGCAGGCCTTCTTTAACGGCGAGACCATCCAGCGTTACGGGATGATCATTCTCGGGCTGGGGCTGGTGTTTCTTGGTATAACCATGATGGGCGATGCCACCCGGCCGTTGCGCGCCTACCAGCCGTTCATCGAGCTACTGCAGCAGATGGATGAGCCGGCCATCGCGATACTGCTCAGCGCCGGGTTCACGGCCCTGATTCAAAGCTCATCGGCGACCACGGGCATCATTATCATGCTCGCCGCCCAGGGGCTGATCAGCCTTGAGCAGGGTATCGCGCTGGTATTCGGGGCCAACATCGGTACCTGTGTTACGGCTCTGCTGGCGGCTATCGGCAAGGAACGGCCGGCCGTGCGGACCGCCTTGATCCACGTCATGTTCAATGTGTTGGGGGTCGTCCTGTGGTTCGGCTTCATCGATGAAATTGCTCAAGTCATTCGCCTGATCTCACCGGCGGCTACGGAGTTGACGGGGACGGCACGGCTGGCGGCGGACACGCCGCGCCAGATCGCCAATGCCCATACCTTGTTCAATGTGGGCAATACCCTCATCTTCATCAGCTTTGCGGGCGCGTTTGCCTGGCTGGTGACCAAGCTGGTGCCCGACAAACCGCGGCCGGCGGTAGAGGGCGCGACAGCGCTCTATCTGGATCCCAACCTGCTTGAGGCACCCATGTTGGCATTGCAGGCCGTACGTCTGGAATTGGTGCGTCTCGGCCAGCTGGTTTTGCCCATGATCCAGGCGGCGCCCCGGGCGGTGGTGGCCGGTTCGCAGGTGGATCTGCGTCGCCTGGGCAGGATGGATGAGGGTGTGGATAGTCTGCACAGCGCCATCATCGGGTACCTGGGGCAGATTTCTCGCGGCGATTTGTCGCCGACGGAACGGGAATTGCTTTACGACTACATCGGCGTCGCCAACTATTTCGAAAGCATGGGCGATCTGGTCGATGTGGACCTGGGACATGCCGGCGAACGGCGCTTGCAGTTGGGAGTGCGCATCAGTCCGGCGACTCAGCAGGCTCTGCAGCGGCTTGGGGATAAGGTAGTCTGGTCCCTGGAGACGGCGATCGCCGCCCTCGACCGACGCGACAATGAGCTTGCTCTGCAGATTATCGAGGCTAAGGCAGAGATTAATGAGCTGGCGGATGATGCAGCTCAGCAGGTGACCAAGCGACTGGTCGCGGAGGAGCCACGCCGCACGGAAACGTTTCAGATCGAAAGCGAGCTGATTGAGCAACTGAAGCGCATCTACTACTTCACCAAGCGGGTCGCCAAGCTATTGGTCGAGCGCGACAAGCTGAAAGAGCAGCCGGCACCGGCCCAGGAGGGGGTTGCCGCCTAGCATTGGGGCTAGCGTGATTGGGGCTGACGCCGGGCGACCAGCTGGGCGAGGGCTACCATGCGACCATCCGGGTCGGTCACAAGGCCTTCGCTGTAGGCCATGACAGAGAGGCCACCGGCCGCATCGCGCAGCGCTCCTGGCGCCACTCGAAAGCGCGGATTGCGCGGCCCGACGACCTCGGCATCGGTGACCAGGTGCTCCTCCACCAGCAGATAGCCACCCGGGCGCAAGGCGCGGGCCAGTGACTGAATCAGGGTCAGATTGGTATAGCGAAAGACGACGGCCAAGTCGTATTGAGGCGTGTCGAGCAACGCCGATAAGCCAGCCTCGCTCTCCAGATCAAGAGCCGTACAGGTGATATCCAGGGACGCGGCCGCGGCCCTGGCCGCGAGTCGATCCAGCGCGACCTGGGAAATGTCTACCGCATCCACCCGCCAGCCCTGCCGGGCGAGATAGACCGCGTTGCGGCCCAAACCGCATGCCACATCCAGGGCCCGCGCCGGGGTCCCAGCGGGCTCCAGTTGCGGCAGCCATTGGGCGAGCAGGGCGCTGGGCTTGCAACGGGCGCGATGATTCTGTCCCAGCCGGTAACGGTGATCCCATTTCTGCCGATCTGCCTCGCTCATCGGGCGTTGGTATCCATCAGCGGAAAGTAGGGCGTCGGCTCGTGCTGAAAGGCGCCCGCGGTATGAAAGCTGGCGCGAAGTTTGAGTGCGTCATAGAACAGATGGTGGCATAGCCCATGGAGTGGTGTCCTGAGGCAGGCCTTGAAGGCCACCGCCTGGCATCTGTTGGCGAGGCATGCCCAAGGCAAGGGTGCCCAGGGCCAGCAGGCCAGTGATAGACCGGGAACCGCCACCACCGGCCCGGCGCCGGCCGTCATGGCAATGATTGCCGCGGCACGGCGCCGTTGGGCGACTCAGGTTGCGGGCTTGCGGAACTTCAGGGTCATCCGATTGGACTCACCCACGGCCTCCAGCCGCGCCCGCAGTTCAGGGTCCTCGCGACTGGTGTCCAGGCTGGGCGGCAGCCGCCAGACGATATCCTCGCTGGTTGGCTGGTCCTGGTCGTTGGCATTGATATCTGACCAAGCCACGAGCTCGAAGCCGGCCGCCTCCATTGTCGCGATCACAAAGTCCTTCTTCAGATACCCGTTGGCGCCTGAGGCCCAGTCGTCCGGCATGTCGTCGCGGGCATGGTGCTGGACCACGCCGGCGATGCCGCCGGGCTTGAGTGCCGTGTAAGCGTCGCGGATAGCTTCGGACAGAAAGCCGCCGTCAGCTTCAAACCGTGCCATGTTGTGCAGGGCGCGGATAAACAGGACCACGTCCACACTGCCCGCCATGTCCGGGGGCAGCGAGCCCAGCGCGAACGCGGCGACTCGCGCGCCGTCTTCCCCCCGCCAGGTTTCCGCGCGCGCCGTCCAGTCGGCAGGCCACGTTTGCTTCTTCTGAATGGCCTCCTCGCTCATGAAGCCAAACTGCGACCACAGGCCAATGGCGTAGTCCGCGCCGATCAGCGTGCCATCAGCACCGAGATAAGGGATCAGCATCTTGGAATACCAGCCGGCCCCGGGCAGAGCCTCGATCACAGTCATGCCGGGCTCTACGCCGAAAAACTCCAGCGTCTCCTTGGGATGTCGGTATTGATAACGGGCCTGCACCGCTTCCGGTTGGGCTGCCAGAATGGCATCCAGGCGATCGGTGGACGGGGTCTCGATCGCCGCCGGTGCCGCGGGCGGCGGGGCGGGCTCGGAGTCGGATGGCGCACCACCGCAGGCAGTGAGGAAAAAGGCGAGTGCAGAAGCGGCCAATAGTCTCATGGTGATCCCCCTAGCGTTGCGGCTCGATTATCCGATTGCCACCGGCTGATCTCAAGGCCACGGCCAAGCCCGCGTTCAGCAACAGTTCAGCTCGGCCCGGCCATAGTACAAGCGTGAAAATGAACCCCAGACTCCGAGACTGGGGCTCCCGAAACGCCACCACAAAGGAGGTCATCATGCGATATGTATTACCCTTGTTGGCCGCGGGCTTGCTGGCCACAGCCGGTCCGGCGTCGGCACATAACACAGCCAGGCAGCTGGATGATTCCATCTGGGTCGGCAGTCATGGCACTTTCACGAATTGGCGGCCGGTGGCCCGCGATGAACTGGTGGTCTGGGCCAGTCCATCCCGCGCCTACCTGGTCAAGATCTGGCGCCCGTTCACCAGCCTGCGCTGGGTGGACACGGTGGGCGTAACCCGTACCGCTGGCAGGGTCACGGTTTTGGATCGAGTGATCGTTGCGGGCCAGTCCGTGCCCATCAAGTCCATTCGGCGCCTGGATCCCTCGCTTGCTCGGGACATGGGCTGGCGTTCCTAGCCAACGCGCGGGACCAAAAAAGCGGCCGCTGCGGCACGCCGCACCGGCCGCCACTCATGACGCCCATGCCCGTAATCAGCCAGAAACCCAGCATCATGATGTGCAGATAGCCCCAGACCGCATGCGCAGACTCCAAACCGTCTGACTCTCAAGTGTGCTTGCCGCGTTCCCAGCCGCCTGAGACCAGGTAGCTCCTGCCTGCGGCAACGGCGCCATCCTCCATGGTCGTGGCCATGCTGTCGTTCCAGCGATTTAGATAACCGAACAGGGCGATGACACCGAGAATCTCCACGATCTCGTCATCGGACCAGTGTTCGTGCAAGTTCGCGGCGATGTCGGCGTCGACGCCGTTGGGTATGGAGGCCGCCGCCAGCGCGAATTCGAACGCGGCCTTCTCGGCGGCATCGAACAACGGGCTGGTGCGAAACGCCCAAATGGCTTTGAGGCGCTCGTCGGAGCCCCCGTAGCGGCGAGCAGCAAGAATGGTGTGGGCCTGGCAGTAGCGGCAGCCAGCGACGGCGCTGGTGAGATAGCCGATCAGCCGCTTCTGTTCGCTGGTGACGCGGCCGTGATTTTCCATGACCGCCTTGTTCAGATTGATAAATGCTTTGGCGATGGTCGGGCGTCGCTGCATGGTGAGAACGCTGTTCGGGCAAAACCCCAGCGTCTCGTTGAAGAACTTTGCAAGCTCCGCCACGTCCTGATCGTGGTCGCTTTCCAGGGGGGTCACCAGCGGCATGGTCGGAACCGCAAGTCAGCGCAGCAAGAGCGCCAGGAACAACAGCCCGATGACCAGCGCCTGCAATAGGATGCGAGCCCACATGAGCCTTGTGCTGAATTCCTTATGGCCTGGGCCGCCACCGCTCATGGTCATGAGGCCGAGGGCCAGCGCCAGAATGGTAGCCAGCAGGGCGAGCACGATGATAATGACCATTAGATCCATCAGGCCAAGTCCCCCGGGTTGTCGCGTTCGGCGGCAATATAACATCGGCGCCGTCTGCCGGGCACGGCGATGACCCCACGTCAGGTGGGTGAAGTCCGCGCTTCGCGCACATCTTCTATGTAGATCTACGGACTGCGCGTTGATGCGGCGGATTCTAAGATCAAGTTAGAAGGCAGGT
This sequence comes from Gammaproteobacteria bacterium, assembly GCA_041556855.1. Taxonomy (GTDB): domain Bacteria; phylum Pseudomonadota; class Gammaproteobacteria; order Steroidobacterales; family JBFFHS01; genus JBFFHS01. Next base: position 11,950 of record JBFFHS010000052.1, on the reverse strand, counting down.
GTGATTGCTTGCCGTTGAGGGTCGAGCCATGGCAGAAGGACGCGAGCTGGAACTGAATCGGGAAACGGTATTGTTCATTATTGACAAGGCCCACGAATTCCATGTCAAAGAGGGAGTCACTATTCCCGAAGAGTCGTTGAGTCCTTCGGACGACTGGGGGCGGCAGGCCCTGGCCGCCCACGGGAACGATCCCGGCGTTGAGGAATTGCGCAACACTATCGATGACCTGGAGCCGGATCAGCAGGTCATATTGGTAGCGCTGATGTGGGTTGGGCGCGGTGACTACGCCCTGGAGGAGTGGGATGATGCTTTGTCTCAGGCGCGGGACAGCTGGAACAAACGCACCGCTGATTATCTGATCGGTACCCCTATGCTCGCCGACTATCTTGCCGAGGGTTTGGACCAGTTCGCCTAGCTCCGATCGCCCGCTCAAGCCACGGACTGTGGCCGGAGGGTCGCACGATCCTCTACCCCGTTCAGGCGTACCGTCGCCATTACCCAGTTCTTGGGCGCGCGCCGGGCTGGGCATAGCTCAGCTAAGCGGCAAAGCGCACGATAGTGCGGGTCTCAATACTCTCGCGGGGCGGAGCCGAAGGGCTGCTTGGATTCACAACGGCACTGTGGGGGGCAAATCGGGCCCGGCCGTCTGTGGCGGAGTCGAAGCACTTGAATACCAGGGCCTCGTCCCGGCGCAAGGCCGGAAAGTAGACCCAGCGCTGGCGAGGATTAAAGGCCAGCTGATAGATCTCTCCGGTGCGTTCTCGCGCCCGCCGCTCGGTTACCACCAGATCCTTGTGATCCACGCTGCGGGCATCGCACAGGACCAGTGGCGAGCGTTGCACGGGACCACGAATGGGCCGCCACAGGTTGATGATGGCGAAGCGTCCCGCCAGCCAGCGAGCGGCCTCGGCGGCGGGCAGCAGGTCGCGAATGCGCTGGGGCGCGGAATCGGCTGTGTAGTCGTTGTGTGCCGTAGCCGCTGGCTCGCGAATGCTGTGAGCGCGTCGCAGCGTGGCGTCGTCGGCGCGTCGGGTGTGGTCGAAAACGATCACCTCCGCGGCGCCGCTGACCCGCTTGATCAGTGCTTCCACCTCAGCCTCGTAGGCGGGCAGCTGAGTATCATCGTAAAAATCGGTGACGGCGGTAGGGTGGGCCGCCAGCGTAAAGCCTTCCACCTCCAGCTCGAAATTCTGCCCCGCAGCGCGGCCGTCTTCGATGATGACCCGCCGGTCCTCATACTGACCGGACTTGGATTCGCCGCGGCCGCCGCCCTCGGAGGGGTAAACCAGCAGCCGCTTGCCCTGGTTGACGACGAAATTCACGTCAGCCTGCATGGCTAGGGCGCGCCACCGGCGAAGGCGCTGCCGTTGTGATCCACAATCCGGACGTTGGAGGACAGATAGTAGGCTTTGCGCCACTTGCCGAACACGGCTTCGCCAAACACCGCTGCGTAGCCCTCCCGGGGCCGCTCGATCTCAAAGCGATAGCCATTGCTGTTGCGGCGCAGGCGTTGAGCCGACCAGTTCGCCTGACGAAAGTCCCGGCTGGGCGCGTAGGCCACCCAGGCATAGGCGCGCCGTGGCTTGACGTCGGCGGAGAACTCCAGCACCAGACGCTGATCGGGCTCGCCAAAGCGCCAGTTCACCTCAGGTAATGACTGGGCGTTGGCGGTATGGCGGTGCAGGGCGGCGACGCTGCCCAGCAGGCGCCGGTAGTCGCTAATGGAGTGGCCGTCGTTGGGGACGTAAAGCACATACTTCGGCCCGACCAGCTCGTTCCAGTAAAGATTCAGCGCATCCAGTGGCCAGTAGGCGTCATTCGTGCCAAGTACGATCAGCTTGGGTTGGGTGAGCTGAGCCCGATAGCTGAATGGGTCCACAATCTGCTGCAGGGCCCGGCCACCCGGGGTCGCCAGCCGGTCAGGCAGATCAATATCGGAATAGGGGCTGATCTTCTCGGAGACGGCGCCCCAGACGTTGCGCTGGTGGTCCATCTGACTTTCCAGTTTCAACATGTCGATGACGACCGGCGCGATGGCTTTGACTCGTGGGTCGGCGGCGCCCACCAGCCAGGTGGTCCAGCCCCGTTTTGAACCGCCCACCACCGTGAAACTGTTCAGTGGCAGCGCCCATTCTGCCGCGGCGAATTCCTGCACCGCATCCATGGCCTTGGTTGCACTCTTGGTCATGGGGAGCAGCAGGGGCCATTCGGGATCACCGCTGCGCAAATAGCGGTCGAAGCTATGGGCGATGATGCGATCTTCCGTCAAGCCACCGAACATGGGCTGATGGGGCACTTGGCGCAATACGGCGACGGGCGTGCGTAGCAGCTTGGCCATGCGGGCGAACAGCAGGGCGCGTTTGGGGAGATCGGCCTCGTTCCGGGGTTGCTCATATTCCGCCCGCCAGCGGCCGCCGTCGATCACTAACAGCGCATGCCCATTGACGTCCTTCAGCCGCCTGGGTTTGATGACGAACAGCTGATGTTTCCAGGGAATCTCCCGCCAGGTCTGGGATACCAGCAGCAGTTCGGCAAACCGGGTGCCGCGCAGCTTGCCGCTGCGCGTCTGTTCCCAACGATAGCTGGCGTCTGGGCGCTGCAGGTAGTCCTTAAGGGCAGTACTGGGATCGCCGCTGGCAGACCCGGCCTGGGGCCCGATCAGCGCCAGACCCAAGAAGATCAGGCGGGCCAAGCCATGACGCGGACGTCGGTTGCGGGAGGCGGCTAGCGATGGGCGAGCTGAATTGAATGGGGTTGGCATGGTCCTTTAGACTCGCTCCGTGCTTGGGCGCGCGAAGCCTGCGCAATCCGTAGTTCGACCCGCTGGGGCGAACACCGTTCCCCTGGAGAGCACCGCATGGAATGGCTGACTTCCCCTGAGGCCTGGGCTGCCCTGGCTACCCTGACTTTCCTCGAGATCGTTCTCGGCATCGACAATATTATCTTTATTTCCGTCCTCGTCGGGCGGTTGCCCGAGTCTCAGCGGCAGCGGGCCAGGGTGCTGGGCCTGAGCATTGCCATGGGCATGCGCATTCTACTGCTGCTGTTGATTACCTGGATCATGCGCCTGCAGGCGACCCTTTTCACCGTCCTCGGGGTGGATATCTCGGGCCGGGACCTGATCCTCATCGGCGGCGGTCTGTTCCTGCTCGCCAAGTCCACTCTGGAGATCCACGCGTCGGTGGAGGGTATCGAACATGGCGCCGACGGTGCTCCCAGGGCCACCTTCCTCGGGGTGCTGGCGCAGATTGCGATCATTGACCTGGTGTTCTCGCTGGATTCTGTCATCACCGCCGTGGGTATGGCCGATGATCTACCAGTGATGATCATCGCCATCGTCGTGGCCGTGTTCGTGATGATGTTTGCGGCCAAGAGCATCGGCGAGTTCGTGGATGATCATCCCACGGTGAAAATGCTGGCACTGAGCTTCCTGGTGCTGATTGGGGTGGCACTCATTGCAGACGGCATCGACCTGCATATTCCCAAGGGCTATATCTATTTCGCCATGGCGTTTTCGATCAGCGTGGAGGTTCTCAATCTCAAGGTTCGCAAACGGCGCCAGCCGGTCGCTTTGCATCGCCCAGCCCTCATCCAGCAGGCCGCGCCCCGCAAGCAGCCTGCCCAGGATCACCTCAAGGGTTAGCTTCCAAAGCAAGCCAGGCGAAGCCGTCCGGGGCGCGGAAGGCGAAAGCCGGGTGGCCAAACTCATCCGCCACCACCGGCGTAATGCTTGTCGCTGCTGACTGGCTCACCCGCCGGTGCAGCGCTGCGATATCGCCACAGCGCAGCGAGTAGAGGGAATACCCCAGGTGGCCCGGCTGCGCGCGCTCCAGCCGGTCGTCAAGCTGTTCCGGCGAGCGCAGCAGAAAACAGCGCAGCCGCCCGGGTAGCTGCTCCGCAGGATGCTCACTGCTCTGCGGGTCATTGAAATCTACCTCGGCGAAGCTTTCACCGGGTTTGAGCTCGAGCACGTCGCTGGGCATGTAGCCGGGCCGGTAGGACACCTCGACCTGATGACCCCGCTTGAAACCGATCACCTGCTCGTAGAAATCGAACACGCCCAGATCCTCGCCCTGAATAGCCAGGGCCATATGGCAGCCCTCGCTGGCCCGCAGCAGACTGTCCGGATTCACGGTGCCGTAGCGGCGGATGTCGAAATTCAGTCGCCTCATGAGAATGTACTGGGCTTCGGGTCGGAACAGCAGCAGATCCGTGTTGGCGGCCAGGGGTTCCCGGAAGGGTCGTTTGTCCGCCAGCGGTTTGCCCAGATTCAGGTTGAATTCGAAAGCCCGAAGGTAGATGGGGTGGCCCTGGCGCCGGTGTGCTTCGCCGTGGACGTAGGCGTTCAAGAGATCATCCGTCTTGTGCACCGACCAACGATTGCCGTGGGTCTTCAGAGGGGCCATATTCAGGCCATCACCGAGCGGTCGCTGCCAGTGCATCAGGTGCACCAGGCCGGCGCTTGCGCTCAAGTGATTCAACCGCAGCGACGTTAGACTTGAGTTCACGCCGTATAGTTGGTTGGCAGCGGCCGCCGACAGCTCTCCCCGGGCGCCCGGCTCATAGCCGGCTGCCTGCCAGAATGACAGGGCCTCGTCCAGGTCGGCCACACCCACGCCGATCTCATAGACGCCGCCGATCAGCCCCTTCTGCTGCATGCTCTACCTGTCCGGTTCGGTGGCTTGACCTTAATCGCAACCCACTGGCGCGGCAACGGATATTACCGTTAAGGTGGTCCCCATGACTTTTCCGGTGATTCAATCGGTGCTGGATCCAGCGGCGCTGGCGGCCGAGCTCCAATCCCGCTATGAGCTCGCCGGGTCTGTGCACTGTCGGCTCGTGAGTCGGGGCATGAACGATATCTATGCCGTGGACCACGCCGACGGCCGTTACGCCCTCAAGGTCAGCCGCGCCGACAAGTGCAGCGATGCGGATCTGGAGTGGGAGCTGGGCTACGTGCGGGCACTGGACGCTGCCGGGTTCCCGGTGGCGACGCCCGTCACCTGCGCCGATGGCAGCGGGTTCCTGGCCTTGCCGGCACCGGAGGGTCGCCGCCAGGTGGTGCTCATGGTCTGGCTGCATGGTCAACCTCTGACCCGGGAACTGGACGCTGAGACCGGCTATCGGTTGGGTATCCAGCTGGCCAAGATGCATTTGGCCACCCTGGGCTACGCGAGCGCCGCGCCCAAGCACGTGGCGGCCGGCGGGAAGATCCTTCAGCGCCTCCCCCTGCTGCTGAAGTTGCTGCCGGCAGGCTCCGCCGACCGGGCTTTTCTGGAGCGCGCCGCGCCGGCCACCGTGGCCGCTGCCGATGCGTTACAGCGCAGCGCGCTGCCTTGGGGGCCTTGTCACGGCGACATGCAGTACGCCAACGCCATGCTGACGCCGGCGGGTGAGCTGGCGATATTCGATTTCTCTGATTGCGGGGAGGATTATCTCGCCCGAGATCTGGCTGCTTTCTACTGGCGCAACGATTTCGATGGCGTCGCCGAGGCCGTTAACGATGCATTTTTGCGCGGCTATCAGACCGTGCGGCCCCTGAATGCGGCGGAGCAGGCGGCCCAGCCCTTGTTTCGTGCCATGCGCCACCTGGTCATCACGGCTGCCATGGCGGAGTTCGTCGATCGCATCGGGCCTGTGCCCGGGTTTGACAGGAACCTCAGCGACTATGTGGCCATGATTCGGCAGCGCTGCAACGCGGCGGGCATTCGCTAGATCCTAGGGGGCCTTGCCATATCGCTGAACGCGCAGGTCCGCCTGGGCCTTGTGGCCAGCAAATCCCTCCAATTCGCAGAGCCGGGAGCAGTATTCGCCGATCATGGCGGAGGCGCTCGGGGCGACCCGTTGATAGGTGCAGGTTTTCAGAAACTTACCCACCCATAGACCGCCCGTGTAGCGGGCCGCCAATTGGGTCGGCAGGGTATGGTTGGTACCAATGACCTTATCGCCGTAGGAGACATTGGTCTCGGGGCCGAGGAACAGGGCGCCGTAGTTGCGCATGTTGTTGAGAAAGAAGTCGTCATCCCGAGTCATTACCTGGACATGTTCCGAGGCGATGCGATCCGCCTCCGCCAGCATCTCCTCGCGCGTGTCACACACGATCACTTGCCCATAGTCACGCCAGGCCTGCCCGGCGACATCCGCCGTGGGCAGGCTCTCAAGCTGCCGCTCCACCTCCGCCATGGTGTCCCTGGCCAGTTGCTCCGAGTCGGTCAGCAGGATCGCCGGGGACGTGGGTCCATGTTCCGCCTGGCCCAGTAGATCAGTGGCGGCCATCTCTCCGTCGCAGCTGTCGTCGGCGATGATCAGGGTTTCCGTGGGACCCGCAAACAAGTCGATGCCGACCCGGCCGAACAGCTGTCGCTTGGCCTCCGCCACATACGCATTCCCCGGACCGACCAGAACATCCACGGGGTCGATGCTGGCGGTGCCCAGTGCCATTGCTCCCACGGCTTGCACACCACCCAGGCAGTAAATTTCATCGGCGCCACCCAGGTGCATGGCCGCAACAATGGCGTCGTGGGGCTTCCCCTGGTGGGGTGGCGCACAGGCGATGATGCGCGGTACGCCGGCCACCTTGGCTGTGACCACGCTCATGTGAGCCGAAGCCACCATGGGGTAACGGCCGCCGGGGACATAGCAGCCGACGCTGCCGACCGGTATGTTTTTGTGGCCCAGCGTGACGCCCGGCAGTGTCTCTACCTCAACATCGCGCAGCGCCCCGCGCTGAACTTCGGCGAAGTTACGCACCTGCTCCTGGGCGAAGCGGATATCGCCCAGGGTCTGCTCGGGGACCCGGTCGACGCAGGCTTGTATCTCAGCATCGCTTAAGCGAAAGGACGGCGGCGCGTACTCATCGAACTTTGCAGACAGGTCCCGAACCGCTGCATCACCCCGGGCGCCGATGTCAGCCAGGATCTGCTCCACCGTGGCTCGCACCCGGGCGTCCAGCTCGTCGGCTGCCTCGGCACTGATACCCTCTTTAAGAAACCGGATCATGCGTATTCCTTTCTATTTAAAAACATGAAGTTAAAAACTATTTTTAATTATTTTTCTAGGTTTGGGTCGGGCCGTGTGCGCCGCTGCCAAGAAGTCTGCGGTTTCGTTGTCCGAAGCGCAATGGCAGTGGACCGCGGCGCAAGTTCTGCTTCCGCGTGTGCCGCTGGCAGCGGTGCGTTAAGATGCGCACCCGTTGACGTGGCCGCGGATGCGGCGTCGAGACGCCATTAACCCACGTTGTGTTTGTCGAAATCGCGGCACCTGGCGCGGTTCGGGCTCGGCCCGGCTGCCCTGTGGCGTGACCAGGGCTGGAGGCCTTTCGCATGAAGATCGGGATCCCCAAGGAAATTCACCCGGGAGAAAAACGGGTAGCCACCACGCCTGACGTGGCGCGCCAGCTGCAGGAACTGGGTTTCTCCGTGGCGGTGGAAACGGGCGCCGGAGCCGCAGCGAATTTTTCCGATGCCGCTTTTGCGGAGGCGGGTGTGGAGGTGGTCGGCGACACGCAGGCGCTGTGGTCGGGCAGCGACATTATTCTCAAGGTTCGCCCCCCGGAGCGCCATCCCGCGCTGGCTCGCGACGAGGCGGCGCTGTTACGGGAAGGCCAGATTCTGATCTCGTTTCTCTGGCCCGCTCAGAATCCCGAGCTTCTGGACATGCTCGCAGCACAAGGCGTGACGGCGCTGGCCATGGACAGTGTGCCGCGGATCTCCCGGGCCCAGAAGCTGGATGCCCTGAGCTCCATGGCGAACATCGCCGGCTACCGGGCCATCGTCGAGGCGGCCCAGCATTTCGGTCACTTCTTCACCGGCCAGATTACCGCTGCCGGCAAAGTACCGCCGGCCAAGGTCATGGTGATCGGTGCAGGCGTGGCGGGACTTGCCGCTATCGGTGCCGCTAAAGGCATGGGCGCGATCGTGCGCGCGTTCGACACCCGCCCCGAGGTGAAGGAGCAGGTGGAGAGCATGGACGCGGAGTTTCTGGAGCTGGACTTCGAGGAGGAAGGCTCCGGCGAGGGCGGCTATGCGAAGGTGATGAGCGAGGCCTTCATTGCCGCTGAGATGGCGCTGTTTGCCGAGCAGGCCAAAGAGGTTGACATCATCGTCACCACAGCCCTGATTCCCGGTAAGCCGGCGCCCCGGCTGATTACCGCGGACATGGTGCAGTCCATGAAGCCGGGCAGCGTGATCGTCGACCTGGCGGCGGAGCAGGGCGGCAATTGCGAGCTGACCCAACCGGATCAAGTGGTCGTCGAGCACGGCGTCACCATCATCGGCTATACGGATCTGCCCAGCCGACTGGCGGCCCAATCCAGCCAGCTGTATGCCACCAACCTGCGGCATCTGCTCACGGACATGTGTCCGGGGAAGGACGGTCAGAGCGTGGTGGACATGGAGGATGAGGTCATCCGCGGGGCTACGGTTGTCCACCAGAGAGAGATCACCTGGCCGCCGCCGCCCCCCAAGCTTTCGGCCGCGCCGCCGCCGGCCCAGCAGGCCGCTGCGCCGCCGCCGGCGCCGGCACCTTCCGGGCCCCGTTGGTTGGGCCCGGTCCTGGCGGGCGGTTTGGGCGCGCTGGCGCTGCTTGGCCTGGGCTATGTCGCCCCGCCGTCCTTCATGGCCCACTTCACCGTGTTCGTGCTGGCCTGTTTTGTGGGTTATATGGTGATCTGGAACGTCACGCCCGCGCTGCACACGCCGCTGATGAGTGTGACGAATGCCATCTCCAGCATCATCATCATCGGCGCGCTGCTGCAGATCAGCTCGCCCGTGGGCTGGATTATGTGGATGGCTGTGTTCGGCATTCTCATCACCAGTGTCAACATCGCCGGCGGCTTCGCCGTCACTCGCCGCATGCTCGGCATGTTCAGGAAGTAGGAGCGCACCGTGCCCACTGGAATACTGACCGTCTCCTACATCGGAGCAACCATTCTCTTCATCCTGGCGCTGGGCGGCTTGAGTCATCCCGAAACCGCTCGCCGCGGCAACCTGTACGGCATCGTCGGCATGACCATCGCGGTGCTGGCCACCGTGTTCGGCGTCGTCACGGACAACTACACCCTGCTGGTGGGCGCCGTAGTCATCGGCGGCGCCGTGGGTCTGGTGCTTGCAAAGCGGGTGCAGATGACCCAGATGCCGGAGCTTGTGGCCATTCTTCACAGCCTCGTGGGTCTGGCGGCGGTTCTGGTGGGGTTCGCCAACTTCATGGATCCCAGTGTGCAGTTCAGCGGTGTAGAAGAGACTATCCATGACATCGAAATTTATATCGGCGTGCTGATCGGCGCGGTCACCTTCTCCGGCTCGGTCATTGCCTTCGGCAAGCTGTCGGGCAAGATCTCGGGCAAGCCGCTGCTGCTGCCGGCCCGGCACTGGCTGAACCTGGGTCTGCTGCTCGTCACGATCTGGGTTGGGGCCGACTTCGTGGAGCAGTCCGCGGCCGGGGGCGGCATGATGCCGCTGATCATCATGACCGTTATCGCCCTGCTGTTCGGGATGCATATGGTCATGGCCATCGGCGGCGCTGACATGCCGGTGGTGGTGTCCATGCTGAACAGTTATTCCGGCTGGGCGGCATCGGCCACCGGTTTCATGCTCAGCAACGATCTGTTAATCGTCACCGGCGCCCTGGTAGGCAGCAGTGGCGCGATTCTGAGCTATATCATGTGCCGGGCCATGAACCGAAAATTCCTGGCCGTGATTGCCGGTGGCTTCGGTACCAGTGGCGGGACCGCCGCTGCGGGTGGTGATCAGGGCGAAGTGCAGCCGGTGGAGGCCCACGAGGTGGCGAACATGCTGGCCGATGCCAAGGAAGTGATGATTGTGCCCGGTTACGGCATGGCGGTTGCCCAGGCTCAGCATACCGTGTACGAGATCACCAAGAAGCTACGGGACGGCGGCGTCAACGTGCGCTTCGGTATCCATCCCGTGGCAGGGCGCATGCCCGGCCACATGAATGTGCTGCTGGCGGAGGCCAACGTGCCCTATGACATCGTCTTCGAAATGGATGAGATCAACGACGATTTCCCCAAGGTGGACGTCTCCGTGATCATCGGCGCCAACGACATCGTCAATCCCTCAGCGCAGGAGGAACCGGACAGCCCCATCGCTGGCATGCCGGTGCTGGAGGTCTGGAAGGGCAAGACCACCGTTGTGCTCAAGCGCAGCATGGCGACGGGCTACGCGGGCGTTCAGAATCCGCTGTTCTTCAAGGACAACACCCGCATGTTGTTCGGCGACGCCCACGAGACCCTGAGCGAGGTGCTGCGGTCTCTGTAGATGGACAGCGCCCTCACCACCCTGGAGCAGCAAGTGGTGCCGGCCCACACGGCCGTGCTGGTGGTGGATATGCAGAACGACTTCTGCGCAGAGGGCGGTTACCTGCAGCGCAAATATGGTCTGGACGCGGCCACGAGCGTGCCGCTGGCGGCGCGGATCATGGCTTTGGTTCAGGCGGCCCGGGATGCCGGCGCCCTAGTGGTTTGGATTGCTGCTATCTATGACGATGAGTTCTTGAGCGCGGCCCACCGCGCCCGCACCCGGGCCTTGTCCGGTGGCGAGACCATCTGCGCATCGGGAAGCTGGGGCGCCGAGTTCTATGCAGGGGTCCAGCCCTTGCCGGATGAGCCGGTCATTGAAAAGCATCGCTATAGTGCGTTCCACGGCACCGACTTGGGCGAGTTGCTGGAACGCCGCGGTATCAGCACGCTCTTGATCACGGGTGTCTCGACCAACGTCTGCGTGGACTCCACCTTGCGGGATGGGTTTTTTGCGGGCTATCACGTCGTCCTGCCTGAGGATTGTGTGAGCGCCGGGGACGACGCGGCCCAGGCAGCGACTCTGCAGACCGTGGCGAATAATTTTGGCTTCGTGACCGACGCCCAGCGGCTGATTCACCTGCTGGGAGCGGCCTAAAGATCCATGGGCCCCACCAGGGGCGGCTGAGTCTCCACCTCCGGCGGCAGATAGCGAGTCAGCACGGCAGCGCCCACGGCGTCGCCCCAGACGTTCGTGGCGGTGCGAAAACGATCCAGAAACCAGTCCACGGCAAGCAGCAGCGCAATACCCTCCAGGGGGAGCCCGACCGCCTGCAGCACGATGATCAGCGTGACCAGCCCTGCCTCGGGAATACCCGCTGCCCCGATGGCCGCCAGCGTCGCGGTAATGAAGATGAGGCTCTGCTGGCCCAGGCTCATATCAATACCGTAGGCCTGGGCGATGAACATCGCTGCTGCCGCCTCATACAGGGCCGTGCCATCCATGTTAATGGTGCTGCCCAGCGGTAACACGAAGCGGCGAGCGCGGGGATCGATGTCGTTCTCCCGTGCGCATTGCATGGTCACCGGCAGGGTGGCCGACGAGCTGGCGGTCGCGAACGCTGTCATGATGGCGCGCAGCATCCCCAGCAAATAGCCGGGAGGATGGCGGGCGACAAGGACCAGGATGGCGAGCAGCACGCCGAAGTGAATGGTTAGACCTGATAAAACAGTTGCAATATGTAGTCCAAGCCCCTGAATATCTGCAAGAAAACGTTCGCCACCACCCGCTTCTGCCAGCCGGCCTGCCACCAGCCCGAAGACCCCCAGAGGGGTGACGTACATCACCCAGCCCACCAAGCGCATCATGGCGTTGTTGAAGCTGGCAAAGAACCGAGCGGCCGGCTCGCCGCTCTCGCCCAGCGTTGTGATCGCGATGCCGAAGGCGATAGACCAGATGATCAGCGGCAGCAACTCGGTGTTGGCCGCCGCGGCAATCAGGTTGGTCGTTACCAGCGACAGCAGAATGTCCGTCAGCCCTTTTTCCCTGGCAGCCTCGATGAGCGCCTGGTCGGCGGCGGAGACCTCTGGCGCTGTCATTCCCGCACCCGGTTGGATCAGGTTCACCATGACGAGGCCGATGAAGACCGCCATGGCCAGGGTAATCAGGTAATAGGCCAGAGTAATGCCACCGACGCG
>JBFFHS010000051.1:0-24930 GCA_041556855.1 Gammaproteobacteria bacterium | reverse complement strand
TGCAGGCGGTGATCGCGGCCGTGGGGGTCGCTCAAAAAGCCCTCCGAGCGGGTGGCGATCCACTTGATGGGACGGCCAAGTTCCTTGGCGGCGTGCAGGGCACAAACGGGTTCATGCTGCAGATAGAAGCGCATACCAAAGCCACCGCCCACGTCAGGACACAGCACGCGGACCTTGCTGGCATCCACGCCCAGCGCCGCGGCCGCCCAGGCCCGCAGCACGTGGACGCCCTGGCAGCCTTGATGCAGCACGTAGCGATCGGTTTCAGTGTCGTATTCGGCAACGCAGCCGCGGACCTCCAGGGGCGTCGGCGCAAGCCGATTGTTCACCAGATCGATGGACACCACATGGGCAGCCTGGGCAAATGCCGTTGCCGTCGCATCCGGGTTGCCCAGCAGCATGCGCGAATAGATATTCTCCGCTGCCTGGGGCCAGACTTGCGGCGCCCCCGCCCGCAACGCGACGTCCAGGCTGGCCACGGCCGGTAGATCCTCGATATCGAAGTTGATCAACTCCGCGGCGTCTTCGGCCTGGGCTTGAGTCTCGGCGACGATGGCGACCATGGGTTCGCCCACATACTTGACCTGGCCGCGGGCCAGCACCGGGCGCGGGCAGTCGGCAGCCTGGGTGCCCGGGGCGGTAGGCGCCGTGACCCCGATCGGGAGCGCCTTGATGCCCGCTGCATCGAGATCTTCGATGGTGTAGATGGCCAGCACGCCCGGGCTCTCGGCGGCGACGCTGGTGTCGAGCTCGCGAATCTCGCCATGGGCGTAGGGCGAACGCAGCAGGTGCAGATAAGCGACGTTGTCCGGTTGGATGTCGTCCGTATACCGACCGGTGCCGGTGAGAAACCGCTGGTCTTCCGTACGCCTGTAGGCTTGTCCAACGCCGTATTTACCCACGGGGCGACTCCCGAAAATAGGTCAGGCGCAACTATAACTGAAGCACGTCGTTGCCGGGGCGGCTCCAAGAAATTGGCCAGCCTACGGCGCAGACTGGCGCCATGCTCGTCCAGCACCCCTGCACCCTGCCAGAACCGGGCCACATGCCGGAAGCGATTCGGAAAGCCGAGCTCGAACGGCGCCCAGGTGCCCGTTGTGGTCGCTGCTGCGAGAGGCGGCGGGGCGCTGCTAGCGCGCCCGCGCTGGTCCGTGCAGAATAACGCCCTTGGATCTCAGGGCCCCCCAATGACAGCGTTTTTCATTGCACCGTCAATCCTTTCCGCGGACTTCGCGCGTCTGGGCGAAGAAGTGGACGCCGTGCTCGCAGCGGGCGCTGATTTGATCCACTTCGATGTGATGGACAATCACTATGTGCCGAACCTCACGGTTGGACCCCTGGTCTGCGAGGCCCTGCGGCGCTATGGGGTCGCAGCGCCCATCGACGTTCACCTGATGGTGAAGCCGGTGGACCGGCTGATTGGCGACTTTGCCTCGGCAGGCGCCAGTTACATCACCTTTCATCCCGAGGCCAGTGACCATGTGCATCGTTCCCTGCAGTTGATCCGCGCTGCGGGCTGCAAAAGCGGACTGGTATTCAATCCGGCAACACCTTTGAGTCACTTAAGCCACGTGCTGGATGAGGTGGACCTGGTGCTGCTGATGTCGGTGAACCCGGGTTTCGGCGGGCAGGCGTTTATTCCGGGCACGCTGGGCAAGTTGGCCGAGGCGCGGCGCATCATCGATGCGTCCGGGCGCGACATCCGCCTGGAAGTGGACGGCGGCATCAAAGTGGATAACATCGCCCAGGTCGCCGCCGCGGGTGCCGATACCTTCGTGGCGGGCTCCGCGATCTTCGGTACCGCGGACTACGCTGCCACTATCGCGGCCATGCGCGAGCAACTGGCCCAGGTCAAGCGGACGGCCTGACGCTATGGGTTGGAACGTGCACAAGTTCGGCGGTACCAGCCTGGCCGATGCGGAGTGCTTCCGCAGAGTCGCCGCCATCGTCGCCGCACAGACGGACGCCCGCCAGGCGGTGGTCGTCTCGGCCATCGGCGGCATGACCGACGTGCTGCTGGGGCTGGTCAGCGCGGCTTCCAGTCAGGCAGATGTGGCACCTCAGCTGGCCATGCTGAAGGATCGTTATGGGGGCATCGTCGGCGAGCTGCTGGGGGACGGCGGCGTGCCGCTGATGGCGCAGATGGAGCGTGATCTGGCGGATGTGGAAAGCGTGCTGACCGCCCTCGCTCTGGTGAAGTCCGCCTCCCACCGTAGCCGAGACCTGGTGGCTGGCTTCGGCGAGCTGTGGTCGGCGCGGCTGCTTACCGCCGTGCTCGCCGCAGAGCAGCGGCGACCTGTGGTATTGATCGACGCCCGTGATGTGCTGCGGGTGGTGCAGTCAGAGATGGGTCCCGTGGTGCAGTGGGAGGATAGCCGGGCAGCGCTGGCCGGCAGCCTCGCCGCAGACTTCGACGGCATCGCCGTGATTACCGGCTTCATCGCCCGCACCCCGGATGGCCTGCAAACCACCCTGGGGCGCAACGGCAGCGATTTCTCCGCCTCTATTTTTGCCGCGCTGCTGGAGGCCGCAGAGGTCAATATCTGGACCGACGTGGAGGGCGTCATGAGCGGTGATCCGCGGCGCGTGCCGGAGGCCGCCGTGATCCGGGAGATGTCCTATAACGAGGCCATGGAACTGGCGTACTTCGGCGCCAAGGTGATTCATCCCCAGACCATGACGCCGGCGGTGGAACATAGCATCCCCATCCGCATCCGCAGCACCTTCAACCCCGCCGGGGAGGGTACCTGGATCACCGCGGCGCCCCGCAGCACCGAATTGGTCAAGGGAGTCAGCAGCATCGAGGGCATCGCGCTGATAAACCTGGAAGGCTCCGGTATGATCGGCGTGCCCGGCACCGCGGACCGATTGTTCGGCAGCCTGCGCGAGGCCGGTATTTCCGTGGTGCTCATATCCCAGGGCAGCTCCGAACACTCCATCTGTTTCGCCGTGCCGGTAGAGTCCGCCCAGCGGGTCAAGGACGTGGTCGCGCGGGCCTTCGCCGGAGAGTTAGCCCAGGGTCAGGTGCAGAACATTGACGTCACGCCGGACTGCGCCATTCTGGCCGTGGTCGGCGACGGCATGGCAGGTGCGCCGGGAATTGCCGGCCGCTTCT
This sequence comes from Gammaproteobacteria bacterium, assembly GCA_041556855.1. GTDB lineage: Bacteria > Pseudomonadota > Gammaproteobacteria > Steroidobacterales > JBFFHS01 > JBFFHS01. Next base: position 21,815 of record JBFFHS010000051.1, on the reverse strand, counting down.
TCAGCACCCTGGGGCGTGCCGGAATCAACGTGCGCGCGATCGCGCAGGGTGCCTCGGAGCGCAACATTTCGGCCGTGATCGCTGCGGCAGACGCCACCCGTGCGCTCCGGGCGGTGCACGCGAGTTTCTACCTGTCCGCCAAGACCGTGTCCATTGGCTTGATCGGTCCGGGTTCCGTGGGCGGCGTGCTGTTGGATCAGCTGGCCGGGGAGGCGGAGCGGCTCGCTGCAGAATTCGGCGTAGATCTGCGAGTGCGAGCCATTGGCGGCTCACGCCGGATGGTGCTTGCCGACAAGCGCATTCCCCTGGCGAACTGGCGGGAGCAGGTGGAAAACAGCGAACCCATGAATCTGGACCGGTTCGTGGATCACGTCCAGGCCGACCATCTCCCCCATGCGGTGCTGCTGGACTGCACGGCGGATCAGGGTATCGCACAGCGTTACGAGGATTGGCTCGGCCGGGGAATTCATGTCATTACCCCCAACAAGAAGGCCCATAGCGGGTCCCTGGAGTATTACCATCGACTCAAGGCCCTGACTCGGGCGAGTGGCGCTCAATTCCTTTACGAGACCAGCGTGGGTGCGGGTTTGCCCGTGGTACACACCTTGCGGGATCTGGTGGATACGGGCGACGAGATTTACACCATCAGCGGTATTTTCTCCGGGACGCTGGCCTATCTGTTCAACGTCTACGACGGCAGCCGGCCATTCTCCAGCATCGTGGCCGATGCTCAGAGCAAGGGCTACACGGAGCCCGACCCGCGGGATGACCTGTCCGGGATGGATGTGGCGCGCAAGACCGTGATTCTGGCTCGGGAGGCGGGCTTGGATCTGGAGTTGGAGCAGCTGTCGGTGCAGAGCCTGGTGCCCGAGAGCCTGGGGGAGGGCAGCGTGGAGGACTTTCTCAACCAGCTACCAGCCCATGATGCGGCGATGGCGGCGCAACTCAAGGTAGCCCGCGCCGCGGGTCAGGTGCTGCGCTATGTCGGCGAGCTTGACCTGCGTAGCGGCGCCGCCCGGGTTCATTTGGCGTCATTTGATGCCGGCCACGCATTTGCCAACATCAGTCTCACGGACAATATCGTGCAATTCGTGACGCGTCGCTATTGCGACAATCCGCTGATCGTGCGCGGTCCCGGTGCCGGGCCGGACGTGACCGCTGCGGGCGTGTTTGCCGATCTGCTGCGACTCTGCGGGCGGCTCGGCGGCAACGGCGGCTGAGGCGGTCAAAGCCATGGAATACCACAGCACCCGCGGCGGCCAGCAGGTCGACCTGGCCACAGCCGTTATGCAGGGACTGGCGCCCGATGGTGGCCTGTTCGTGCCCGATTCCCTGCCCAGGATGAGTGCCGCTGCGTTTGACGACTGTCACAGCCTGGCCGAGATCGGGGCCCGTTTGCTGGAGCCTTTCTTCGCGGATTCCGAGCTCGCATCCAAGCTGAGCGCCATCTGTGAGGATGCCTTTAATTTCCCCATCCCGGTCGTCGGCGTCGCCTCGGACGAGGGTGAACTGGCTGTGTTGGAGTTGTTCCACGGCCCTACGGCTGCCTTCAAGGACGTGGGCGCTCGTTTCCTGGCAGCCACCATGAGCCGGATATTGGAGACGGAGGATTCAGATCCTCGCGGGCCACTGACGATTGTGGTGGCCACCTCAGGGGATACCGGCGGCGCGGTCGCAGCGGCGTTCCACCAGCGGCCGGGTTTTCGCGTGGTGGTGCTGTTTCCTGATGGGCAGGTCTCACCGCGCCAGCAGCATCAGCTCACGTGCTGGGGGGGGAACGTCATATCGCTGGCCGTGCGGGGGGCTTTCGACAACTGTCAGGCCTTAGCCAAGGAGGCCTTGCAGGACACTGCTCTGAATGCCCGGCATCGGCTCAGCTCTGCCAACAGTATCAACATTGGCAGGCTGATGCCCCAGTGTGTCTACTATGCCGCCGCCAGCCTGGATATCTGGCGGCGCACGGGCCAGCGGGCCAATTTCATTGTGCCCACCGGCAATCTGGGCAACGGCTTTGCTGCAATCTGGACCCGCGCGTTCGGTTTGCCCATCGGCGACATCGTGCTCAGCACCAATGTCAACCGCAGTATCGCCGACTATCTGGTAAGCGGCGACTGGCGGCCGCGGGCCAGTGTCGCCACGTTGGCCTCGGCCATGGACGTGGGGGACCCCAGCAACATGGAGCGCCTGAAAGCGCTGCATCCTGAATTCTCCGAGCTGCGCGCGGCGATCCAGGCCTATCCCGTAGACGATGACGAGATTCGTTACCAGATTGCCAAGGACTTCAAGGAACGGGGACAGATCTGGTGTCCCCACACGGCCACCGGGTTCTGGGCCTACGATCACCTGCCGCCGGCGCGCCGTGCCAGCGGCACCTGGATCGTGGCCGCCACCGCGCATCCCGCCAAGTTCGATACCATTGTTGAGCCTGTCATCGGCGAGGCAATCCCTGTGCCCCCCGCCCTGGCGCGGATCCTGGACCTGCCGGCGCAGTTTGCGCATATCGACCCTCGCTTGGAGGCGCTCTCGGAACACCTTTCGGTCTAAATATTATGGCGTTAGGTGGATTATCTGAGGTCATTTCTCCCCCACTACTGCTGGTCTCGGCTGCCCTGGCGGTGCTGCTTGTCGGTGCCGTTTGGGTGTGGTGGCGCCGGCGGCAGCGCGCAGGCTCCTGGCGGCGCATGGAACAGGCCCTGAAAACGGTCAGTGTGGACATGCTTAAGGATGTGTTGATACCCGACGGGATGGGCGGGCATATTCATCTGGAGTATTTGCTCCTGACGGCCAAGGGTTTGGTCGTGATCGATACCAAGGACGTACCTGGGGCAGTTTTCGCCAGTGATCGAATGGATGATTGGACCGTGATTCATACGGAACGCCGCTACCGCTTCCCCAATCCCCAGGGGCCCTTGTTCGACCGCGTCTCGGCCGTCAGGCAGTTGGTGAGGGATTTACCCGTCACCGGTCATGTGCTGTTCTCTGACCAGGCGGATTTTGCCAAGGGGCGTCCAAAGATGGTGCTCCAGCCTGCCGATCTCATAGAACGCTACAAAAAGCCGGCAAAGGCCGACCTTACGCGGCTGCTGGATGCCTTTTATCCCCACTGGGAGCGGGTGCGCCGGGAGACCGTGAGCGCTCGTGTGGGAACCCTGCTCAACAGCGCCGGCTAGGCCCCGGGCAACCCGAACAGCCGTCGGGCGTTGGCGGTGGTTGCTTCTGCGACCTGGGCGATGGGAACCTCCAGGCAACTGGCCACCACCGCGGCGATATGGGCCAGCAGGGCCGGTTCATTGCGGCGCCCGGGTGGTTTTTCCACCAGATCCCTGGGCAGCAGATAGGGCGCGTCCGTCTCCAGCAGCAGCCGATTCAGGGGTATCTGCTTCAGCAGCCGGCGAAGATGGTGGCCGCGGCGCTCGTCGCAGATCCAACCGGTGATGCCGATGTAAAGGTCCAACGCCAGGTACTCGGACAACTCCCGCTGCTCACCGGTAAAGCAGTGGGCAACGCCGCCCGCCACCTTTCCCCGGGCGGGCTCCAGAATGGCCATGAAGTCATCGTGAGCATCCCGCTGGTGCAGGAACACCGGTAACTGTACCTCTGCAGCCAGATCCAATTGGGCTTCAAAGGCCCGCCTCTGGTCGCGTGGGGTCGAATAGTTTCGAAAGTAGTCCAGGCCGGTTTCGCCCACTGCGACCACCTCGGGACGGGCGGTGAGTGCCGCCAACAGCTCGCTCGTGCTGTCGGCAAACTCACTGGCGTGATGGGGATGGACGCCGGCGGTGGCGCTCAGTTGTCCCGGATGCCGCGCCGCCAGCGCCGCTGCCGCAGCGCTGGCCTGCCCGGAGGTCCCAGTGACCACGATGTGATTGACGCCGGCATCCCAGGCTCGCTGCAGCACCTGGGCGCGGTCCCGGTCAAAGCTGTCGTGGGTCAGGTTGGCGCCGATGTCGATGAGATTAACCACAGCGCGAGATTTTGACCGGGTCGGCCACCTGCGGCAACGGCAGAAGACGAGCCGCCCGGTCATCCGGGCCTGGCTCTGCTGCGTGGCTAGACGTCCATCCTCGGCGCCTCGCTCGCATACCCGTGAACAAGGTATCATCGCCGTACCGAGTTTGAAGTTCAGGTGATCGGAGTGAGCGAGACGGCTGGCGCGGACAGCACGTCCCCGGAAGACAACAAAAAACTGGAAGACAACTTAAAAGAGCGCAGCACCTGGTTACGGCTGCTGTTCATGCTGATATTGCTGTTTCTGTGGGGTGTCTCGCGGGTGGTGACCGCGGCCGTGGTGGTGATTCAGTTCCTGTGGGTACTGGTGACGGGACAGCCTAACGCCCAGTTGCTGCAGTTCGGTCAGGGTCTTGCGACCTACAGCTACGAGATCGTGCTGTATCTAACTTTCAATACGGAAGAGCGACCCTTTCCATTCAGCGATTGGCACCAGGGGCCTCCGCCCCCGGCCGACGATTAGCGGAACGCCATGCCCGAACAGTTGGCGCTGCTGGCCCCCGAAGCCGCTGGCTATCTGGATCAGGAAGGCGTTCGCATTCGCCGCAGTCCGCGGGCCCGACGGCTGCTGCTCCAGGTGCGCCCGCCTTTCGACGTGGAGGTGGTGGTGCCGCGCTGGGCGAAGCCTGCCGATGTGGAGGAGTTCGTGTCCCGCAACCGGCAGTGGATCGAGCGTGCCCGGCAGGAAATTCATGCCCGTTATCCACAAAGCCGCAGGCGACTGCCCGACCGGGTCGAGCTTCCAGCCATCAACGGCGTCTGGCAGGTGGTCTACCTGGAGAGCAGAAATGGTCGTGGCAGCCTGCGGCGGTTTTCGAACCGACTGGAGCTCAGTACGCCTGCGTCCGGGCAGGGCGCGCCGGCGCTGTTGCGGGCCTGGGTGGCCCGTCAGGGACGCGACCACTTGAAACCCTGGTTGGCGCGCGTCGCCCGGGAGTTGGATATTGCGCCGCGACGGGTCCAGGTACGGACCCAAAAGACCCGCTGGGGCAGCTGCTCGTCTACTGGTACGGTCAGCATCAATGCCTGTCTGCTGTTCCTGGAACCGGCATTGGTGCGTTATCTGATGGTGCACGAGCTGTGTCATCTGCGGCATCTGAATCATTCGCAGCGTTATTGGAGGCTGGTGGAGCGCTTCGAGCCTGACTATCGGCTGCTGGACAAACGCCTGGGGGAGGCCTGGGCGGATGTGCCGTTCTGGGCGTTGCCCCTGTAACAGAGCTGAACCCTGTGCCCATCTCGGCAGATTTCCCTTATCAGAAACGCACGGTTACCGTGCTCGGTCAGACCATGGCCTATGTGGAAGAGGGCCAGGGCGACCCGATCGTGCTGCTACACGGCAATCCCACATCCTCCTATTTGTGGCGCAACGTCCTGCCCCATCTGAAAGAGCTGGGACGCTGCCTAGTGCCCGATCTGATCGGTATGGGGGACTCGGCGCCGCTGCCCGACTCCGGTCCCGACCGCTACGGGTTCGTGGAACACTACGAGTACATCAAGGCCTTCCTGACAGCCGTGGGCGTTAACGACCGGGTGACGTGGGTGATCCACGACTGGGGCTCGGGGTTGGGATTTCACTGGACTCGCGAGCATCCTGAAGCCGTGCGGGGCCTTGCCTATATGGAAGCCCTCGTGTGTCCCATGGGCTGGGCGGACTGGCCGGAAGCGGCCCGCGGGATTTTTCAGGGTTTCCGCTCCGAGAAAGGTGAGAACCTGATCCTGGAACGCAACTTATTTATCGAAGGCGTGTTGCCCAACTCGGTTCTGCGCCGGTTGACCGAGGCGGAAATGGACGCATATCGCGGTCCTTTTCTGGACGGCGGCGAGAGGCGGCGGCCTATGCTGAGCTGGCCACGGCAACTCCCCATCGAGGGCGAACCTGCTGACATCAATCGGATCGTGATGGAGTATCAGGCATTTCTCCAGGACAGCCCTATCCCGAAGCTGTTCATTAATGCCGACCCCGGTTCCATTCTGGTGGGCCGGCAGCGCGATGTGTGCCGCGGCTGGGCCAATCAGACAGAGGTGACCGTGAAGGGGCTGCATTTCATCCAGGAGGATTCCCCTGACGAGATCGGCGCCGCTGTGGCGGACTTTATCGGCACTCTGCCTTGAGCTGATCCGGCTACCCCTGCTCCAACAGGTCGCGCAGATCAATGACGGCGGAGTTGGCACGGGAGAGGTAGGAGGCCATCACCAGGGAATGGTTGGCAAAGAAGCCGAAGCCGCTGCCGTTCAGCACCACCGGACTGCCCAGGGGCTCCAGACTGGCTTCCAGCTCGCGGATGATCTGCCGCAGGCTTACCCGGGCATTTTTTTTCTCCAGCACCTCGGCGAAGTCAAACTCCGCAGCGCGCAAGAAGTGCACCAGAGCCCACGCCGTTCCCCGGGACTCGAAAAACACGTCGTCGATTTCCAGCCAGGGGGTTTTAACGTCGATATCACCCGGGCGGGGTGTGGAGTTGTCCGCAGCAGGATCGCCTGCCAGGTCGGTGTTGACCCTGACCTGGCCCACGCTGGCGCTGAGGCGCTGGGATAGCGAGCCCAGGCGTTTTTCAACCACGGCCAGCCACTCGCGCAGGTTGTCTGCCCGGGCGTAGAACTGGGCGTTGGTCTGCTCGGTCTGGCTCAGGCGCGCCCGATAGCGTTTCAAGGCCTCGATGCCTTCCCGATATTTGCTCTCCGTTGTCGGGAAGATCCAGGAATCGTTGGAAAAATTAAACGCCGGCTCAGCCTCGGCCAGGTCGGGATCCTCGGTAGACTGGGATTGAGAGCGGCTGTAATCGTTGCGCAGCACACGAGCCAGGTCGCGAACCTGAACCAGCACCCCGAACTCAAAGTTGGGCATGTTGTCCAGCCACCACCCGGGTGGGGCGATGTCGTTGCTGAGATAGCCCCCGGGCTTCTCCAGGAGAAAGCTGGCCACCCGGATCAGGGTGTCGGTCGTGGCATACCCGATCACCAGAGGCCGCTCGTCGGATTTCGCGGATACCCAGAATACGTCCGGCGAGCGCGACCAGTGCCAGCTCAACGCCAAGAGAATCAGCAGCAGCACGCCCAGCGCGATGCCGGTGAGGATCCAGACGGAGCGCGCCGTCACGTCGGCGGGCGGGGTGGGTCTGTTGCGGAAGCGGGGCAGGGCCATGAGCTAATTTGACCTCGAATGTCGGGTTTTCGGGTGATCCCCAGACGATACCGAGTCCTTCACCTGGCGCGCAATGGCAGGTAACCACTCCCCCGCGGGGCCGCCCAGATGGAAGTCAGCCCGCTGGGTCAGCGGGGTCTGATTGGGGTTGATCTCGACCACGAGCGCGCCATTGCGCAGGGCGACCTGGGCCAGCCCGGCCGCCGGGTAGACCAGGGACGAGGTGCCCACGGAGAGAAACAAATCGGCGCTGTTAGCGGCTGCAAAGGCTGCTTCCAGCGCGTCGGGCGGAATCGCCTCGCCAAACCATACGACCCCTGGGCGCAGCAAGCCGGCGCAGCGGGGGCAGCGCGGCGGTCGGACGTCGTTCCGCAAATCAGGCTTGGCCACCTGGTTGCAGGTGGCGCATCGATTCGTTTGCAGGTTGCCATGAAACTCCAGGACATGGCTGCTGCCGGCGCGCTGATGCAGGCCATCCACATTCTGGGTGATCAGCGTGAGTCGGGGCACCAGGTTCTCCAGCAGCGCGAGGGCCCGGTGGGCTGGGTTGGGTCGTGCCCGGGACACCAACTCGCGGCGCCATTGATACCAGTCCCACACCAGCTGGGGATCACGGGCGAAGGCCTCGGGCGTCGCCAGATCCTCCGGTGCGTAGCGAGCCCATAGGCCGGTCTGGGCATCGCGAAAGGTCGGCACGCCGCTCTCGGCAGAGATACCAGAGCCGGAAAGCACCAGCCAGTGCTGGGCGGCCCGCAACCGCCGGCAGAGCTCGGCGCTGAGTCCGTGGGCCATGCTGGGGTCGACTAGCCCCGCGCCAGTTGACGCAACACGTAGTGCAGGATGCCGCCGTTGACGAAATACTCGCGCTCCTTGGGCGTATCGATACGGACCCGGACCTGAAATGTCCGGGTCGTGTCCTCGCGACGGGCCGTGACCGTCACGGTGCTGGCCCGGCCCTCGTCCAGCCCGGTGATATCAAAGACCTCGGTGCCGTCCAACCCCAGGGAGCCGGCATCGTCGCCGTCCATGAACTGCAGGGGCAGCACGCCCATGCCGATCAGGTTGGAGCGATGAATCCGCTCATAGCTTGCCGCCAGAACGGCTTTGACCCCCAGCAACAACGTCCCCTTGGCCGCCCAGTCCCGCGACGAGCCGGTGCCGTACTCGGTGCCGGCGATGACCACGAGGGGCGTGCCGTCCGCCTGATACCGCAGCGAGGCATCGTAGATGCTCAGCTGCTCACCGCTGGGCATATGGGTTGTCCAGCCGCCTTCCGTGCCCGGGGCCAGCTGATTGCGCAGACGGATATTGGCGAATGTGCCGCGCATCATCACCTCGTGATTACCGCGCCGGGAACCATAGGAGTTGAAGTCCTTCTGCTCCACCCCCTGGGCCCGCAGGTAGTCGGCCGCCGGGCTATCGGCAGCGATGCTCCCGGCTGGGGAAATATGGTCCGTGGTCACCGAGTCCCCGAGCAGGGCCAGTACCCGGGCGCCGGTAATATCGGTCACGGGGTCCACCTCCAGCGTCATGCCCTGGAAGTAGGGTGGGTGCTTCACATAGGTTGAGTCAGGTGCCCACTCGTAGATGTCGCCGCCGGGAACCTGGAGACTGTTCCAGTTAGCGTCGCCGGCAAAAACACCCGCATAACTGTCCTGAAACATCCCGGAGTCGATGTTGGCGCGGATCAGGTCATGGATCTCCTGGCTGCTTGGCCAGATATCCCTCAGGTACACCGGTTCGCCCTCCGTGTCCGTTCCCAGAGGATCGTTGTAGAGGTCTACGGCCATGTTTCCGGCCAGGGCATAGGCCACGACCAGGGGCGGTGAGGCCAGGAAGTTCATCTGCACCAGCGCATGAATTCGGCCCTCGAAATTGCGGTTGCCCGATAACACGGAACAGGCCAGCAGGTCGTTGTCCTTGACGGCGGCGGCGATTTCCTCACGCAGCGGACCGGAGTTGCCGATGCACGTGGTGCAACCGTAGCCCACGATATTGAAGCCCAGCGCCTCCAAGTCGTCCAGGAGATCGCACTTACGCAGGTAGTCCGTGACCACCTTGGAGCCCGGCGCGAGGCTGGTCTTAACCCACGGCTGCGTGGCAAGTCCCTTGGCCCGGGCGTTGCGCGCCAACAGGCCGGCGCCCACCATGACGGCCGGATTGGACGTGTTGGTGCAGCTGGTGATGGCGGCGATGAGCACGTCGCCGTCGCTGACGGGAAAGGTGGTACCGTCCATCTGGGTTGTGGCCTGCACCGGCTGGGCCGCGCCGCTGCGCGCCTTTAGCACGGGCTGCGATAGCTCGCCATAGGAGGCGGCCGCCTGGCGCAGCGGAATCCGATCCTGGGGCCGTTTCGGGCCGGCCAGGCTGGGCTCCACTGTGCCCAGATCCAACTCCAGCACCGCACTGTAGCGGGCATCCGCCTGGCCTGGTTCGCGCCACATGCCCTGAGCCTTTGCGTAGGCCTCGACCAGGTGGATCTGCTCCTCCGGGCGACCGGACAGGGCCAGGTAGCGCAGGGTCTCGCGATCAATAGGGAAAATGCCGCAGGTGCTGCCAAACTCGGGCGACATGTTGCCGAGCGTGGCGCGATCAGCCAGCGGCAGATGATCCAGCCCGTCGCCATAGAATTCGACAAACTTGCCGACCACGCCGGTTTTCCGAAGCATTTCGGTGACGGTTAACACCAGGTCGGTGGCGGTTGCCGCCTCAGTCAGGCGGCCGTGCAGCTTGAAGCCCACGACTTGGGGAATCAGCATGGTCACGGGCTGTCCCAGCATGGCAGCCTCAGCTTCGATGCCGCCCACGCCCCAACCCAGCACACCCAGGCCGTTGACCATGGTGGTGTGCGAGTCGGTGCCCACCAGCGTATCCGGGTAGGCCAGCCGACCGCCGCCCGACTCCACATCGAACACCACCCTGGCCAGATACTCCAGGTTTACCTGGTGCACGATGCCCGTGTTGGGCGGCACCACGCGGAAATTATCAAAGGCGTTCTGACCCCAGCGGAGAAACGCGTAGCGCTCCTTATTGCGGTCGAATTCGATCGCGTTATTCTGCGCCAGCGCATCGGCCGTGCCGTAGCGGTCCACCTGCACCGAGTGATCAATGACCAACTCGGCGGGCGAGAGAGGATTGATGGCCGCTGCGTCCCCGCCCAGTTGCACCATGGCATCGCGCATAGCCGCCAGGTCAACCACGGCGGGTACCCCCGTGAAATCCTGCAGAATCACGCGGCTGGGCGTGAAGGCAATTTCCTGAGTCGGCTGCTGGCCCGGGTCCCAGTGGGCCAGGGCGAGAATGTCGTCCCGGGTCACATTGACGCCATCCTCGTGGCGTAGCAGGTTCTCCAGCAGGATTTTCAGCGAATAGGGCAGCCCGTCCACGTCGCCGTCACCGACCGCGGACAGCTGGAAATAGTCGTAGTCCCGATTGCCCACCCGCAGCTGGGAGCGGGCGCCAAAGCTGTGCTTCATGTTGGACCTCTTGGGTGTGGCGTTCGCCGCAACGAGCCGCGTTCACGACGCAGCTTAAAGGGCGCGGATTATAACAGGCTCGCCGCCGCGGGCAGGCGCGCTAATACCATCACACGGCTGCGGCCAGGGTGCCTGCAGCGCGCGGCCAGGTACGCTGAATGGGGGCGCCGCCCAGACAGCGTTCGCCGTCGTACAGTACGAGGTACTGACCAGGCGTGATGGCCCACTGAGGTGCGTCGAAACGTACCGCAAGACGCCCATCCCGGACGGCGACAGCGCAGGCTTGATCGACCTGGCGATAGCGCGTTTTTGCCATGCAGCGCAATTCGCCCCCGCTGAGTTCTTCCGGTACGCCGTTGATCCAATGGGTCGGTCCGGCGTCAAGACCGGCCGCGTACAGCAACGGATGCTCATGACCCTGGACCACGACCAGCTCGTTTCGGGCGGTATCCTTGGCGGCCACATACCAGGGTGCTTCGGCGGCGCCGGCGCGTCCACCGAGCCCCAGTCCCTGGCGCTGACCCAGGGTGTAGAACATCAGACCATCGTGTCGGCCGAGCACATCCCCTTCCGGGGTCACCATGTCCCCTGGCTGGGTGGGAAGATACTGGCCCAAGAACTCACGAAACGGGCGCTCGCCGATAAAGCAGATACCGGTGCTGTCGCGCTTGGCATGAACAGGCAGTGCCAAGGCCCGAGCGATATCCCGGACCTCGGCTTTGAGCCGGTCGCCGAGGGGAAATATGGCCTGATTAAGCTGGGACTCATCGACCGCGTGCAGGAAGTAACTTTGATCCTTGCCCGCATCCACGCCCTTCAACAGGTGCACGTGGCCCGCGACCCGTCGCGTACGAGCATAGTGCCCGGTGGCAATGAAGTCCGCTCCGAGGCGGGCGGCATGAGTCCGGAAAATGCCGAACTTGATCTCCCGATTGCACAGCACGTCTGGATTTGGCGTGCGTCCGGCGCGGTATTCGGCGAGGAAATGCTTAAATACCTGAGCGCGATACTGGTCGGCAAAGTTGACCCGGTGCAGGGGAATATCCAGCGCGGCGCACACCTCCCGGGCATCCTGCAGATCTTCGGCAGCGGTGCAGTAGCGGGCATCCTCTTCCCAGTTGGTCATGTGCAAGGCGGCCACTTGGTAACCGTCACGCAGCAGCAAATGGGCGGCGACCGCTGAATCGACCCCGCCGGAAAGACCCACCATGACAAGAGGTTTGCCCATGGTCCTATTGTAAAGGAAGGTCAGGCTGCCCCTTGGCGTTCGCCTTGGCGGCTGCGCTGGCGCTGCCTGCCCATGAGGGCGTCACATGGAAGCTTATGGTAGTCGGGTCCGGCGCCGCAGACAGGAACGAGCGCTCGCCAGCTTCGGGATGACAGGGGTGCTGTCAGGACGTGGCGCGCTGCGGTTCCATCCCCGGAACATCCACCAGGCAGTCCAGGTCCAGACGCTGGCCCCCCAGATAGTCGTCGATACAGCGGGTGACCATGGGGCTGCGCAGTCGGGCTGGTTGCGCCGCCAGCTGGCCCCGGGTGAGCCAATGAGTGGCGAGAATTCCTTCGTCCAAGGTCACCCGGTCGGCCGGATCCTTGGCGCTACCGAAAAAAGCGACCCGCAGGAAGGTGACCGACGTGCCCACGTGGGCCCAGCGATAGAAACCGAGTAGGGCCTCGGGCGTGAAGTCGTACCCGGTCTCCTCCAGGGTTTCCCGAACCACCGCCTCGATCAGTGATTCGCCGGGCTCCAGGTGGCCGGCGGGTTGGTTGAAGACCACGCCTTGAGCGGTCTCTTCTTCCACCATGAGGAAACGCCCGTTTCGCTCCACGATTGCCGCGACGGTGACGTCAATTGAAAGGCTCATGAGCGGCGCACGTCGGGCGAGGGGCTAGAGGTGCATCTGGCGCAGCTCGGCACTAAGCTCGCAGGCGTTCCAGATCTCATCGAAGGTTTGTAGATAGCTGCGGGCAACGGCCGGCTCGCAGGTGTCGGCCATGCCCTCCCAGCGGTTGGCGTCGATGCGGTAGACCAGGGCGCTTTCATCCGCGATACAGAAGGCCTCGGGGTGATCCCGATACTCTTCCTTCACATTTCGGAACTCGATGTAGCTGTTCAGCCGCCGCCCAATGGTCACGAAGCGGTTGCCATGCTTCATGGCGCGGGACGGGTCTACGATCAGTACTCGTATGCGGGCAAAGCTGCGCGCCAGGATGAAACGTTTGACCGTCTCGAGGAAATCGTCGTGGTCGTATATGTCCGGCTCCAGGTCGTGAGTAAAGATCACCATGGAGCGAGTTGCCAGACTGGCGACCTGGACAACCGCCGCGCGCACTTCGTCACGAGTGGACAAAACCGTTCGGGTGCTTTTCGCCTTCGCGTTTTGCATTGGACTCCGATTCCAGCCGCAGTTCCATCCGGACGTGCTCGATACCCGCTTCCATGAAGGCGGGGCCGACAGGCTTGAAACCCAGCTGGGTGTAGAAGCCCTGGGCCTGGGTCTGGGCGTTCAAGTAGACCTTTTCCATGGCCAGGAACCGGGCCTCAGCCAGCAAACGTTCCATGATCCGAACACCGATACCAGTCCCTCGGTATATCGAGACAACCGCTATGCGGCCTACTTTACCGGAGGGCTCAAGACGCCCCGTACCAACTGCGTCACGTTTTTCGTCGAGTACGAGCACGTGGACAGCGCCGTGATCTGCCGCGTCGAATTCCTCGTATTCCGCCACGCGCTGCTCGATCACAAACACCTGGCGCCGCACGCCGCTGATGGCATGGGCGTCATCGGCCCAACCAGTGGTGGTGAGCGTGCAGTCGGGCAAGCCGCTAAAGACTGCGCGCGAGCTTGGCTGCCAGCCCAAGATAGTGGTGCGGGGTCAGAGCCGCGAGCTGCTCCCGGGCCGCGGCCGGCAGCTCCAGGGTCGCCACGAATCGTCGCAGCTCATCGGCATCGATCTGCTGGCCGCGGGTCAGAGCCTTGAGCTGCTCATAGGCATCCACCACCCCGTGCTTGCGCATGACGGTTTGGATGGCCTCGGCGAGAACTTCCCAGTTGGCATCCAGATCGGCCGCCATCACGTCCGGATTCGCCTGCAGCTTGGCGAGACCCTTGGCGACGGACTGGTAGGCCACCACGCAATGCCCCAGCGTGACACCCAGGTTGCGCAGCACCGTGGAGTCCGTCAGGTCGCGCTGCCAGCGGGAGCAGGGCAGCTTGTCGGCCAGGAACCCCAGCAGCGCGTTGGCCACGCCCAGGTTGCCCTCGGCATTTTCGAAGTCTATGGGGTTGACCTTGTGGGGCATGGTGGATGAGCCCACCTCACCCGCAACCAGCTGCTGACTGAAATAGCCAATGCTGATGTAGGCCCAGATATCCCGGCACAGATCGATGAGCACGGTGTTGTATCGGCTCAGCGCATGGCAGTAGGCGGCAATCCAGTCGTGGGGCTCGATCTGGGTGGTGAGGGGGTTCATCCGAACGCCCAGAGATTCAACGAAAGCGCTGGCGACCGCCGGCCAGTCCACGTCGGGATAGGCGGCCACGTGAGCATTGAAGTTGCCCACTGCGCCGTTCATTTTGCCGTAGACGGCGACCGCGGCAAATCCCTCCTGCTGCGCCTGCAGGCGGCAAGCCACATTCGCCAATTCTTTCCCCAGAGTCGTGGGCGAGGCGGGCTGACCGTGGGTGCGGGATAACATGGGCAGATCTGCCCAGCGGCCAGCCATCGCCTTAAGCTCGGCGTTCAGCCCAGTCATGGCTGGTTCCAGCACCCGGCTGCGGGCGTCGCGCAGGCTGAGGGCATAGGCCAGGTTATTGATATCCTCCGAGGTGCAGGCAAAGTGGAGAAACGGCTGCAGCCCCTGGAAATCGGCGCTGCCCGTCAAGCGCTCGCGGAGAAAATACTCAACTGCCTTGACGTCGTGGTTGGTACTGGCCTCCAGTGCCTTGACCCGCTGGGCGTCCGCCACGCCGAACTGGTCCACCAGTGCGTTGATCAGATCGTTCGCCGGCCCGGTTAGCCTGGGCACCTCGGGCAGATCAGGCTGGCTGCCCAGGTGCTGCAGCCAACGCACCTCCACCAGCACCCGGTAACGAATCAGAGCGAATTCGGACGTGTACGGACGCAGAGCGGCGGACTTGTCAGCGTAGCGGCCGTCGATGGGAGACAGGGCGGTGAGGGCGCTGAGATCCATGGCAGCGCTGGCTCTATACAAGTCACGGAGGAGTCCGCATCATACACCATCGCCGCCCCAATCTGGTGAGCCGGCAACCCCATGGTCACGGAAAACGGGAGCAATTCGCATGACAGGGCAGACTCGGGTCGAGCGGGACAGTATGGGTGAGCTGGAGGTGCCCGCAGATGCGCTATGGGGTGCCCAGACCCAGCGGGCGGTGAACAATTTCCCGATTTCCGGACTCACCATGCCCCGTCAGTTCATTCGCGCCCTGGGCCTGATCAAGTGGGCGGCTGCGGATACCAATCACCAGTTGGGTCTGTTGAGCGCGGATGTCGCCGCCGCTATCCAGGATGCCGCGCTGGCCGTCGCGGCCGGCGAGCACGATGCCCAGTTTCCAGTTGACGTATTCCAGACCGGCTCCGGCACCAGTTCCAACATGAACAGCAATGAGGTGATTGCGCGGGTGGCTAGCCGGGATGGCTTGAGTGTGCACCCTAACGACCACGTCAACATGGGCCAGAGCAGTAACGACGTGATCCCCTCGGCCGTTCATATCGGCGCCGTGCTGGCCGTAAACGAACAGTTGCTGCCGGCCCTGGACCATCTCTACGAAGCCATCAGCGCCAAGGCGAAACAAGTGGCAGGGATCGTGAAGACTGGCCGGACCCACCTCATGGATGCCATGCCCGTGGGCCTGGACCAGGAACTGGACGGCTGGGCGATCCAGGTTCGCACCGGATATCAGCGGGTAGCGACCACCCTGAACCGGCTCTGTGGCCTGGCGCTGGGGGGAACGGCGGTGGGGACCGGAATCAACGCCCACCCGGAGTTCGCGCTGCGGGTCGATGCCAAGCTGTCGCAGCACACGGGCATCGCTTTCCGACCAGCGGACAGCTATTTCGAAGCCTTGTCCTGCCAGGACACGGCCGTAGAGCTATCCGGGCAGCTGAAAGTGGTCGCGGTGAGCCTGATGAAGATCGCCAATGATCTGCGCTGGATGAACAGCGGGCCGCTGGCGGGGCTGGGTGAGATCGCGCTGCCGGCTCTGCAGCCCGGCTCCAGCATCATGCCAGGCAAAGTGAATCCGGTCATTCCTGAGGCAACGGCCATGGTGGCCGCCCAGGTGATCGGCAATGATGCGACTATCGCGGTGGCCGGCCAGTCGGGCAATTTCCAGCTCAACGTTATGCTGCCGGTCATTGCCTACAACCTGCTGCAGAGCATTGAGCTGCTTGCCAACGCCAGCCGCGTGCTGGCGGATTCTGCGATCACCGATTTCCGCGTCAACGAGGAGCAGTTGGCCAGAGCACTGGACCGAAACCCCATTCTGGTGACTGCGCTCAACCCGGTGATCGGCTACGAGAAAGGCGCGGCCATTGCCAAGCGCGCCTACCACGAGGGACGACCCATCCGTGAAGTTGCGGCGGAGGAGACGGACCTCAGCGCCGAACAGCTCGCTCAGCTGCTGGACCCGGCCGAGCTCATCAAGGGCGGGATTAAGGGCTGATCGCCCCTTGAGCTCTGCATGCGCCGGCTGATCACGGAGCGCCTGAAGGGCACCCAGGCCAGGACCGATCCGCGCCTGGCGCCCCTCACGGACGTGCACGGACCGGTATCTGCCGAGCTGCGGGCTATGCTCGAGGGCGAGCCCCTGGCCGCGGCGGTGCTGGTGGGTCTGGTGGAGCGGCCTGGCGGGTTGCACCTGGTGCTGACCGAGCGCTCTGATGATCTGCGTGACCATCCCGGCCAAGTCAGCTTCCCCGGCGGCAGGATCGAGCCCGGCGATGCCCATCCCGCTGCCACCGCCCTGCGCGAGGCCCATGAGGAAATCGGACTGGGTCCGGATCTGGTGGAGCTGGCTGGATACCTGGATGCCTATCTGACGGTGACCGGCTTCATCGTGACCCCGGTAGTGGGTTTCGTGACCGACGAGTTTGTCCCGCGCTTGGACGAAACCGAGGTGCGTGAGGCCTTCGAGGTACCGCTGGATTTCCTGCTGGATCCCGCGAACGTCCGCATGACGCTGCGCGAGCGGCTTGGCGCCACCTTCAAAGTGTACGAATACCGATACGAGGGGCATCGAATTTGGGGGGCTACGGCAGCGATGATCGTGGCTTTCAGAGATTTTATTAAATAAAAACAGTAATTAAAAATGGAAATCGAGAAATTACTTGAGGTCATGGCCGCGCTCCGTGACCCTGAAGGCGGTTGCCCCTGGGATCTGCAGCAGGATTTCGCAAGCATTGCCCCCTATACCATCGAGGAAGCCTACGAGGTGGCCGATGCCATCGAACGACAGGACTATGACGGTCTGCTCGACGAGCTGGGCGATTTGTTGCTGCAGGTGGTGTATCACGCGCGCATGGCTGAAGAGGCGGGGCGCTTCGCCTTTCCCGACGTGGTTGCGGCCATCTGCGCCAAGATGATTCGCCGCCATCCTCACGTGTTCGGCAGTGCCCAGGTGGACGATGCCCGTGCCCAGACAGCGGCCTGGGAGGCCATGAAGGCTGATGAACGACGGGACAGTCACGGCAGCGGCGGTCTGCTTGAGCACATCCCTAAAGCCCTGCCGGCCCTGACCCGGGCCCATAAGCTCGGGCGTCGCGCCAGTCGGGTGGGTTTCGACTGGCCGCAGCCCGCCGGCGCCCGCGCCAAGGTGGCTGAAGAGCTGGCCGAGCTTGATGAGGCCGTCGCTCAGGGGGACCGTACCGCCGTGGCAGCCGAAATGGGCGATACCCTGTTCAGTCTGGTCAATCTCTGTCGCCATCTGGAGTTGGATCCCGAGGACTGCCTGCGCTCCGCAAATGCCCGCTTTGCCCACCGTTTCGAGCGGGTGGAGCGGGCGGTTGAAGCGCAAGCGGATGGCGACTGGGGCACCTTAGACCTGGCCCAGCTGGAGGCCCTCTGGCAGCAGGCCAAATCCTGACTGCCAGGCCACTATTCAGGCCTTGTTCATCTGCGGCGGGATACCTTGGTATCCGGCGCTCGAGGAGAGCGCGGAGTTCAGATCAAGGAGCAGATCATGTTCGGTCGGAAACCCTTGCTGGGCGTTGCTGCCGGGCTCACCGCCATGCTGGCCGTGTCGGCCCGCGCAGGGCCGCCGTCTGTTCACTTCGAGTACGCCCCCGTGGTGGACGTGCAGCCTATAGTCCGGGTGGTGCAGGTAGAGCGGCCGCGTCGGGAGTGCTGGCAGGAAGAGGTTTATGAGACCGTCTCCACCGGCCCCAGCCATAGGCCCCTGGGCAGTGCGGGCCCGACCATTGCCGGTGGCATCCTCGGCGGCGTGATTGGCTACCAGTTCGGTGGCGGCAGCGGTCAGGACGCGATGACGGCCCTGGGTGCGTTGATAGGCGCAGCTATCGCCAGCGATCGGGCCCGGCGTCATGCCGGCTATCACCAGGCAAACCACGAGCTGCGCCCGGTGACGCTGGAACGCTGTCAGACCACCACCGAGCGCTTTGCCGAAGAACGGGTGGAGGGCTATCGCGTGACCTATGAGTACGACGGTGGCACCTACACGCTGCGGACCCGTGAGCATCCGGGCGCAATGGTGAAACTGCGGGTTCAGGTGTCCCCCGTCGCGCATGACTGAGCCAGGCAACGGTTCCTTGACGCCTCGTATGCCGCCCGCCAAGCTGAACTTGATCCCACGCCATGGAGAGCTGTGATCTGATGCACCCCCAAGTAAAAACGCTCGGGACCTTACTGTCGCTGTGGCTCCTGTGGGCCAGCAGCGGCTGGACCGAGGGCCTGGCGGACGGCTGGCAGGCGCGCCGGGATCTGACCGGGAGCCTGTCCGCTTGGGCGGCGCGCCCTGTGCAGAGCGGCATGTCTTTGAACGAAGCAATCGCGCGTGCCCAAAGCCGCTTTCCGGGCAAGGTCGTGAAGGCGGAAACCCAGCGACGCAACGGGCGCATGCAGCATGTGGTTCGGATCATCAGTGATCAAGGCCGGGTACGCACCTTTCGAATCGACGCCCAAACGGGCGAGTTCCTGTAGGGAATTCACCAAGGAGTCGCAACAGTGCGTGTATTGATCATCGAAGACGACCAGGCGCTGGGCCGGGCTCTGGCCAAACAGTTAGACAATGCCGGCTACAAGGTGGACACAGCCGAGGACGGTCGGGAGGGTTTGTACTACGCCACGGAGTACCCGGTCGACCTGGTCATTGTGGATCTGGGTCTCCCCACCATGACCGGTTTGGAACTGATCCAGGCCGTGCGGCAGCAAGGACATGACTACCCCATCCTGGTGCTGACCGCTCGGGACCGCTGGCAAGACAAGGTGGAGGCGCTGAAAATCGGTGCTGACGATTACGTGGTCAAGCCTTTTCACGTGGAAGAGGTCCTGGCGCGGGTGGATGCGCTGCTGCGCCGCTCGGGCGGCTGGGCTCAGAGCCAGTTGGTGTGCGGCGCCATTGCGCTGGACACGCGTACCCAGCAAGTCACGGTCCATGAGCAACCCGTAGATCTCACCAGCTTTGAATACCGTCTCTTGGAGTACCTGATGCTTCATGCGGGAGAGGTGATCTCCAAGACCCAGCTCACCGAGACCCTTTATGACCAGGACTTTGAGCGGGACAGCAACGTGATCGAAGTGTTCGTGGGTCGGTTGCGGCGCAAGCTGGACCCCCAGGGGGAACTGAAGCCCATCGAGACGCTGCGCGGCCGAGGCTATCGCTTCGCGCTGGCTCGTTCCACCCCCCGTCCACTGAAAATCGGCACGGCCTAGCCGCCGACCGCAAGCGCTGCGGCACTGGGTTCTTTCCGCTAAGGTAGCCGCGACTGATTCCTCGTGAGGTAGCTGGGAATGGTGCGCGTGCGTTCGCTGAGATCCCGGGTGTTGCTATGGGTGAGCGTGGCGCTGGTGGCCATCTTTGCGGCCACCATTATCGGCCTGGACCTTACCTTCCGCCGCACCACCGATCGCGCACTGCGCGAGTTGCTGGATGTGCAGTTGTACGGTCTGGTGGCAACCGCCCAGCCGGATCCCGAGAGTGGGCTGGTCTTGTCCGATGACCTCACCGACCCGCGCTTCAGCGTGCCAGGCTCCGGGTTGTTCGGTGCTTTGTGGGACGATGCGGGCCGATTGGTTTGGCGATCCTGGTCGTCTCTGGATCAGGAGCTGAACTTCGGCAGCCTGCCGCCGCCGGGCGAGCGCCGGGCGGTGCGGCTCAGGCCGGCGGACATGCCGCCGCTGGAGGCCGCGTTATTGGGCGTCACCTGGGAATTTGAGGATGGCCGGGTGCGCGACTACACCTTCGGGGTAGCCCAGTCGCTGCTTCCCTATGAGGAGCAGCAGCGCGGTTTTCGCTGGAATCTGGTGGGCTGGTTTGCCAGCATGACCGCACTCATGTTGGTGGTAGTCGGTTTGTTGCTGGGCTGGACGTTGCGCCCTTTGCGACGTCTGGAGCATGAGGTCCGTGCCGTTGAACAGGGCTCCCGGGAGCGTCTGGGCACCGGTTATCCAAGCGAACTGACCGGTCTGGCTCGCAACCTGGATGTGCTCATCGAGACCGAACGGCGCCGCCAGAGCCGCTATCGCAACACGCTGGACGATCTGGCTCATAGCTTGAAGACTCCCATGGCGGTCATCCGCAGCCAGCTCGCGGAGCTGCCGTTGGCGGCGGAGCGCCGGCAGCCGCTGACCGAGCAGCTGGATCGGGTTGATGAGAGGGTCAGCTATCATCTCAAGCGGGCGCGCGCGAGCGGCGCGTCGGGCCTGGGCCTGGTGCCGGTCAGCGTTGCGGCCATTGCCCTGGATCTTAAGGACAGCCTGGACAAGGTTTATCGAGACAAGGCCGTCACTTGTGAGCTCGAGGTGCCGGATGCAGCGACATTTCGTGGTGACCGCGGTGATTTGCTCGAGGTGCTGGGTAACCTGCTGGACAACGCGTACAAGTTTGCCGACAGCCGGGTGCGGCTGACGGCCCAGCGGGGTGCCAAACTGGTTCTGATCGTTGAGGACGATGGTCCAGGACTGTCCAAACAGCATGCCCGGGCCGTCACGGCACGGGGCGCGCGCATCGACGAGTCGGTGCCCGGACAGGGCATCGGTCTGGCGGTGGTGCGCGAGATCGTTGAGTTGTACGAGGGCGCCTTGCACCTGGAGGCCTCAGCGTGGGGCGGGTTGCGGGCTCGCGTCGTGTTGCCGTGAGGTTTGGCGGGCGGGTCGCCCGCAGGACGGGCGCTGATCCATGACTCTTAAGGCCGCGCCTGGGCCGCGCACGGTGCAATACCCGGATCTGCCCATTTGCGGCCATCGGGAGGCCCTCATCAAGGCGATTCAGGCCCATCAGGTGCTGATCGTCTGTGGCGCGACGGGCAGCGGCAAAACCACTCAGTTGCCCAAGCTCTGTCTGGAAGCCGGCCGCGGTCAGCGCGCCATGATCGGCCATACCCAGCCTCGCCGTCTGGCAGCGCGAACGGTGGCCGGGCGTATCGCAACGGAACTTGGTACACGGCTGGGTGCCGAGGTCGGCTACCAGATCCGTTTTACCGACGCTACCGCGGCGGGCACTCGCATCAAGCTGATGACCGACGGCATCCTGCTGGCGGAGATCGCCAGCGACCCGTTGCTGGCTGCCTACGACACCCTGATTATCGATGAGGCCCATGAGCGCAGCCTGAACGTAGATTTCTTGCTGGGTTATCTGCGTCGGATTCTTCCCCGGCGTCCAGACTTGCGCATCATTATTACGTCCGCGACTCTCGAGCCCGCGCGCTTCGCAGAACATTTTTCCGCTGCGCCGGTGTTCGATGTGGAGGGTCGCAGTTTCCCCGTTGCGATCGAATATTTGCCGAGCGAGCCTGATGAGGATCTAGCGGAGCATGTGGCCCGGGCGGTGGCCCTGTTGGCCAAAAAAGACCTCGCGCCCCAGGGGTCAGCGGCATTGCGCGATGTCCTGGTTTTTCTGCCCGGCGAGCGGCAGATCCGGGAGATCCAGCGCCTGCTGGAGCGACGCCGCCTGAGCTTTGACGTGCTGCCTCTGTTCGGTCGACTGCCC
>JBFFHS010000050.1:0-24970 GCA_041556855.1 Gammaproteobacteria bacterium | reverse complement strand
TTCTGTGGATGCTGGACTATGGCCGGAATCCCTTGGAAGACGAAGAAATTGCCAGAAAGCGCGCTAAGCACGCCGGAGATGCTGACTCCTCTGCATCTTAGACACTAGCCCGCCGGACCGCGGCACCTTTGCACGATGCTGACCCGCTGCCTGTTCTGATCGTTAATGATCCCGTAGAACGCCGCCACGTAGCGCTGCATGGTCCTTTTGGTGGCGTCCGGGTTGTCACTGCCGTCAATGAGCGCTTCAAGTGCGGGTCGGTGCGTATTGAAGTGAGCGATCGTGGCTGGCAGCTGGTCATTGTGACTGCAGAGCCCGCGGAAACGGCGCGTGCGAACCGATTCCAGGCGCAACTGAGGTGGGGGGACCGCGTAGTCGGTAGCGATGATTCCCGACTGATCAAAGTCGTAGGGCGCGACGATGATGCCTTCGGCCATCTTGGGCGGCAGCAGGGCCTCGCCATTGTGGCAGCAGCGGCGGCCTTCGGGAGCGCTCAGGATCGACCAGTCCGTGTTCCCAATCATGAAATGGAACAGGGTTACCAGAGCGGCCTGGGAGGCATCAAGTTGCTCGGGCTCGATGTGCTGCTCACGGAAGCGCTTCATGTTCACCCGCTTCGCCAGGTTGTTTGCCGCTTCGATGACAAAGCCAACCGCGGTCGCAGGCTCGTTGTCTCGACGGGTGTCCAGGTAGTCGATATTCAGCCACCGAACGCGAAATGACTGCTCCGTGAGGAGGTTGAACATCCGGTAGACGAGATACTCCTGACCCACCCACCTTGCGTGCTTCGCGCCGCGCCTGCAATGAGTGACCAGCTTCAGCTTGTTCTGACCGGCAAACAGGGTGCCCGGGACCTGTCTGCGCCTGAAATTTAATCGCAAGGGCGGGAAGTCGCAGTATTCCAGCCGCGACCTGCCCCGCGTGCTGATGGTTGCGGTGAGCTCGATTGGCGCGCCGCTGTCTGCGTCGCGGTAGC
Source organism: Gammaproteobacteria bacterium (assembly GCA_041556855.1). GTDB lineage: Bacteria > Pseudomonadota > Gammaproteobacteria > Steroidobacterales > JBFFHS01 > JBFFHS01. The sequence goes on along the minus strand of JBFFHS010000050.1, from coordinate 23,994 downwards.
TCACGGTGCCGCGAACTTTGGGTCTGTCGTCCTTGCGCTCAATCAGGTCGGAGAGCGGGGCCTGGATCACCAGATGCAGCGGGGCGTGATCCTCGAACAGGGGCTGGCTGATTGCTTGGGCCGCGCCGACGGGCGATGGCGAGCAAATGAGCGCAACGGTTACCAGACATGGCGCTACAAGGTGACGCCAACGGGGTTTGGCGCGCACTCTCCCAACTGCCAGCGCTGTTCGAGATTGCTCGATCACAAATTGCCTAATTTTGCTGCAGCCACGCGCTTGCGAAGCGCTCATGGATGTTAGCAGATGCGCCAATATCTGCCGCCCGGCGTCTGGCCACTCCAGTCCCGCGACTCGCCCGCAGCGGGCCGTATTGCGGGCGTCGCGCCGGGCGGGCACTATGAGATGCAGACTGTCTGTGCCTCCAATAAGGACAATATGGGCTGGCGTCGCTTAGTACTCTGGTCGGTTTGTGCGTTTGCGATCCTGATGGCTGCTGTTCTCACGTGGCTTTGGACTGCAGATCTGGGTGTGATTAAGCCCCAACTGGAACGTTGGGTCAGCCAGCAGGCCGGTCGAACCCTGGCCATCGACGGTCCTCTGAGCGTGACTTTGGGGCGCCAGAGTGTGCTCAAGGCGGCGGGTGTTCGGCTTGAGAATGCCGACTGGGCGGAACCCGCAGACATGGTGTCCGTGGGCACCCTGGAGGTGCGGCTGGATACCTGGTCCTTAATAAACGGCCCTATTCGAATTGAGCTGGTAGATCTGGACGATGCCCAGATTCACCTGATTCGACCGGCGGATGGCGATCCGAACTGGGTGCTGCCCATCGGCGAGGCGGTTGAGTCAGACAGGTCGGTGGATGACGAGAGGGCTCTGGACCTGTTGGTGAAACAGATCGACATTGACCGCGTCCAGGTTGTCTATCAGAGCGACAAGCGCACACGCCCCCTCAGTCTGCGTATTGAGAATTTCGACCAGGTTCACCGGGATGACGGCCTGCTCGAGCTTGACCTGCGAGCCGATCTGGATGATCGCGATATCCAGGTCCGGGGCGAGATTGGCACATTTCAAGCTCTGATAAACGGTCGGGATGTGCGTTTCGACCTGCAAGGTCAGCTGGATACGTTTGAGTTCGAGGCCAGCGGCCGGATCGACGACCTCGTCAGACCCTTCCGGCCGACCGTTCAGTTCGCGGCAAAGGGCCCGAGCATTGACGATCTCAGCAGTCTCCTGGGCTTGGAAGAAGAGGGGCAGGGGGATATTGATTTGGTCGGATCGCTGATGCCGCAGCAAGATGGTCCGCTGGTCCTGGAGATCAACGGCAATCTCGGACAGACGGATATCGAAGCGAGCGGCGCATTTTCCGATCTGAGAGATCTCGATCAGATCGATATCGACCTGCTCGCTTCGGGACCTGACCTGGGTCGCATCCTTTCCCTGGCGGGCATCCATCAGGTTCGCGAAGCACCGTTCATGATCGATCTGGACATTGAGCGGCAAGGCTCGGCGGTAGTCATTCGACAGGGCCAGATGCTGTTCGGCGACGCACGCTTCGATCTGAGCGCGCAAGTGCCGAATTTTCCCGGCTTCGACGACAGCACGATAAACCTCCAGATCGCCGGTCCGGATCTCGAGCGGTTCCGCTACGTGCTGGACCTTCCAGGTGCCGCTACCGGGCCCTTTTCCCTTAGTTTCGTGGTGGCTGTTGACCCAAGAGGGGTGGAGATCATCGAGTTAGTGGCCAATACCACGTTGGGGTCGCTGCGGGCTGATGGGGAACTGGGTCTGGAGCCGAACTACATTGGCACCAAGCTCAAGTTCCAGCTGTCCAGCGACAGTCTGGCCCGATTGGCCGGGGCGTACGGGTTGCCAGACCTCCCGGACCGGCCGGTTCGGGTGACCGGCGCTGCGGAGCTGACTCCCGCCGGTATTCAGACCCAGGGGCCGATCGTTGTTGAGGTCAACCAGGTGACGGCTAAGGCCGACGGGTTGGTCACCCTGGTTCCCGGTATCACGGGGAGCCAGCTCGCGTTCGACCTTGCGGGCCCGGATCTTGCCCAGCTCAGCGCTGCTTTCGGCGTGACTGAAGGCGTTCCGCAGGAACCCTACCAGCTGGCGGGTCAGCTGCAGATCCAGCGGGCCGGCTACCGGTTCGCCGACATCGCCGGCAGTATCGGGACTTCGTCGGTGACCCTTGACGGTCTGCTTACGACTCAACCCGGTCTGGCAGGAACCCGGATGACTTTTCAGGTTGGTGGCCCTGCTTTCGAGGAAGTGATTGAACGCCTGGGAGAGCTGGCTGTCAGGCCCGGCCCCTACGCGCTGGAAGGCAGCGTGCTGCTCCAGGAGGATAGGGCCGAATTCCAAGCCATCGAGCTGGAGCGAGAGAGCGGTGAAATTGCTCTGGATCTGGTGCTGGGCCTCCCCCTATCGCGCTGGTGGGCCGACTTTGACCTGCTGGCTCGGGGTCCCGATGTGCGCTCCGTTCTCAGCCGCATTGAGGATTTCGAGGCGGAGCAGGCGACCTTTTCCGTGGCTGTCCGGGGTGAGCTGCGCGGACGGTCCCTTGATCTCGATCGTTTCGACGTGGCTATTGGCGATGCCCGAGCTGAAGCCCGCGGCGAGCTGCAGTTCGAAGAAGATGCGGCCGATACTCGGTTCAGCCTCACGGGAAGTATTCCCAGTCTGGCCCGGTTGGGGCGGTTTAACGGCCGTCGGCTGCGAGACCAGCCCTTCGCCTGGGATGCTCAGGTCAGAGGGCGCGACGGTGTCATCCGAGTCGATGGGCTGCTGGCAGAACTGGGCGACAGTGATGTCAACGGCAATATTGTGTATCGGCTCGGCGACGTCCCGGAGCTGAACATCGACATCAATTCCGCGTCTATTGTGTTGGCGCCGCTGCCCGAGCAACAGTCAGAGGAATACGACCCGGAACCGACATTCAACGATGGCCGGCTTATCCCGGATATGCCCATTCCCCTTGAAGCCATGAAACGGCTCAATGGCACCGCCAGCCTGCGCATTGGCGAGTTCCAACGAGACGCCCTGCATCTGCGTGATATCAGGCTCCGCGCCGAGTTGCGCGACGGCGCGCTGGATGTTGCCGAGCTGGGCTTTCTGGCTCGCTCGGGGTCCTTTGAGGGGAAGGCCCGAATCGGCCCGTTCGACGATACGGCTCAGGCTACAGTCGAAGTGTCCGCGCGTGATTTTGCGCTGGGCGCCAGCAGTCTGAATCAGAATCTTGAGATGACTGGGGACGTTGATCTGCGGCTGGAGGCGACCGGCGCAGATCTGCGCACACTGCTTGGCAGCGCTAATGGCGTGCTTCTTACGGATATTCGGGGCGGCAAGATTGCCAACAATCGCTTTTTGCAGGCGATCTATGGCGATGTGCTGGATGAAGTTTTGAGCGCCATAAACCCTTTCAGCAAATCGGACCCGTACACCAGCATCGAGTGCGTGATTTTCCCTCTGCAGATCATCGATGGTCAGGTGACGGGCAACCCAGCTTCGTTCATCAGCACCGACAAGATCCGGCTGACCACCCGATCAAGCGTGGATTTGAAGACCGAGAAACTGGAAATGAATATTCGCACGACCCCGCGCCGCGCTTTGAGTGTCAGCGCGGGCGAGTTGTTGAATCCCTACATAAAAGTCACGGGCACGTTGGCGTCGCCGAAGCTTGCCGTGGACGAAAAGGGCGTCCTGGTCACCGGTGGTGCTGCTGTGGCTACGGGCGGGCTGTCCGTGCTGGCCCGGGCTGCCTGGGACCGACTGTCGCGGGCCGGTGATGCCTGCAAAAATGCTTCCGATCAGGGCAGAAAAGCGCTGGCCCAACGATACCCCGGGTTGCTCGAGTCCCGGGAGATACCGGCGGACATGGGCGATGCGAAGGATACGGCGGAAATACCGTAATGGCCCGACCCCGCGCAGATCGATTTCTCCGGTTGCGGCCAGGCTGTCAACCGCTGCAGGAAGGCCCTTTTCTCGGACGCGAAACTGCCCTAATAGTGCGGGTTCATGACCGGCAGCGCGATTCGGTTGGGACGTTGAGCGCTCTTCAGCCAGACGCGGCGCGCGCGGGTCAGGGCCCTCTCCAGGGCTTTTAGATCGACCCGTGCTTGCGCAGCGGAGAAGACAGCGCGGTTTAAGAGCTCCAGCTGTGTCTGCAAGGCTTCATCCCCATATCGCAGCGCAAACTGACGGCCAACGGTCCCCGGCTGCAGGCAATGAAGCCACTGCAAGAGGGCGCGATAACTGCTTCCTCGGTCGCCCGATCGCAGGGCACCTTTGAGTCGCCTGAAGGCGCAGCGTTCCGATTGGCGCCATGTGTCCAGATGGGTCCGCCAGCGCTTGCCCAAGAGCGGTAGAGCCCGGGATAGCAGCCAACCTAACAGCAATGCCCCGGCGATCCATGCGGCAATCGTGCCCCAGGGCCTCGCACCGCTCGCCTCTTCGGCAGTGCTTGATAGTGGTGGGCCGGCCACGGAAACGTTGCGGGCAGGCGTCGAAGCCGTCTCGATGGCGCCGGTCTCGGTATTCCACCAGCTGATCGTGACCTCGGGCACGGTAAAAACCCCGCCTGATCCGAAGACATAGGTCACTTTCTCCGAACGCCGTCCGACGCCATCGTCTTCAAGCACGGGCTCCGCCGCATACACGGATACGCCAGGGATCTCCAGATCCCTCGTGCGAACCAGCGGCGGCAAGAAGATGGCCGGCATGCCATCCAGTTCAGCCACGTAGCGCATCACGAGAGCGTCGCCCACCGTCAACCCTGAGGTCTTGCTCGCGATTTCTCCGGTCAAGGTCAGACGGCGGCCGGCCACGTAGGGGTCCATTGTCTCGGCGCCGGCGGGTACCTGGGCGCGGAATTCAATCTCCGGTACGGGGACGTCCACTGTGATCGGGCCTGGGGTGTCCGGGTTGGCATAGGTCACGCCCAACACCAGCCCGGTGACGCGATAGGTCGCGCCCAGAAGCGGATAAACTTCGTAGTTGCGCACGATGCCTGACCAGGTGTCGCGGCCAATGCGCTCGCTCGTGGGGCGGGAGCTGTTCGGCGGCAGGCGAGTGATGGTGTTGGCCAGCTCGAAAGACGGAAAGGTGGGTGGGCGCGGGAACCACGTGGGAACCAGCACCGTCACCCGCAGCTGTACCGGCTCGCCTACCGTCACCCGATCGGGTGTGACAGCCACTCGGACTACGGGTCCCTCTTGAGCCGCGGCTGCGCAGGTGACAATGCACCCGATAACCGTGATCAGCAGCCTTCTCACGGAGCCGCTTCCCGACTCGCTTCAAGGGCGAACCGAATGCGCAGGAAATCAGCCGTCTCGGTATCCACCGAGCGCATCCACTTCTCGGCTGATTCAAGCTCAATGGTGCTCTCGTTGGTAATGGTCATCTCGCGGCCGCGCTCTTGCGTGTTGTCGAACTTGTAATCGTCCGCGCCCAGCTCGGTTTCGTCGCCCGTATCCGACTGCTCCCGGGCATCCTGGATATAATCGAGCACATAGCGGGCCAGTTCCAGATTGTCAGCGGCTTCCTGCCAGTCGGGCGCTTCGGCAACGGCAAGCTCGTAGGCCGCGATGGCTTTGCCATAGTCGAAGGCCTTCATGAAAGCATTGCCCCGGTTGTAGAAGCCTTGGGCCGTCGGCAGCCGGCCGAAGGCATCCGCGGCCTCGGGGTAGCGTCCCGCGGCATAAAGCGCCGTGCCCCGCCACATCGGATCTGCAAAAATCTCCCCGGCAGTGGAGAAGTCGCGGCGCTCATAGGCCACGCGTCCCTGTTGATCCGGTGTCAGCCACAAAGCGGCAAAGTCGCCGGCGCGCCACCCGGCCAGCGCCACGCTGACCGCCGCCAAGGCTGTCGCGACACCGAGTTGAACAGTGAAAGTCATCGAATGGGGCCCTCTACCACTGCGTGGTCCAGCCGCGGCGGAATGTCAGCAGCGACAACAACACCGCCGGCCAGAGCAACCACCAGGCCTGGTCCCGCCAGCGCGCATCCGGGTCGTCGGCGCGCCGGAGGTTCGACTCGATGTGGCGCAGCAGCTGCCGCAAGTCTGCATCGCCCACATCAGCGCGCACGACCGCCATGTCTGCCTCGCTGGCCACACGCCGCAGCAGTCCAGGATCGATACGGGTGTCCAGGCGCCCGCCCCCCGCCGCCATAACCGGTGAGCCGTCCGGTAGCAGCGCAACGCCGCCTTCGTTGCTGCCGACGATCAGCGCCGCCAGCGCCGGCGCGTCAGGCTGTTGGGAGAACTTTGCGAGCGCGGCGATGTCGGCGGCGTTGAAGCCATCGTTAACGAACAGCAGCGTTCCAGTAGCGCCTTCGTCCTGGAGCAGGCCCCTGGCAAGGGGCAGGACCGCGGCGGCGTTGCTGCCGGCCGCGGGCATGATGGAGGGATCCAGGCTTTCCAGGAATGGTTTGATCACGTCCACATCCGTGGTGGGCGGCATCACCACATGAGCGCTGCCGGAATAGGCGATCAACGCTGTCCGGGCGCCGGTGCGTCGGGCGGTCAGATCGAGCAGCTTGAAGCGCGCCCGGTCCAGCCGGGTGGGCTGCAGATCATTGCTGCGCATCGAATCGGAGACCTCGATAGCGATCACCAAGGGCGCCGTCTCGGAGAACCAGGGGCTGGGTTGCTTGCTCCAGGTGGGCCCGGCCGCTGCCACGGTCAACGCGATCAGCCCCAGCATGGTGCCATCGACAGGGCGAAAGCCGCGGCGGCCGGCGCGATTGAGGGTCAGCGCGTCGCGCAGGTGGGGCGCCATGACGGTGGCCGCAGGTTCGCTGCCCATGCGGCGACGGCGCACCAGCCACCAGATGCTGCCCAGAACCGGCAGCGCCAGTAGCCACAGCGGGCGCAGGAAGTGAAATAGCTCAAAATCGATCATGAGACCGCGCCTCGACGTTGGCCGCCGAGCAGCAACCAAGCAAGTGCGAGCACCGCCAGCACCAGGGCTGCACCGCCGGGCCAATGCACCAGGGATTGTCGTGGGCGCCAGGTCTGGGTCCTCACCTCAGCGGCGCTCAGCTCGTCTATGCGCCGATAGACCAGGGTCAAAGCCGTTTCGTCCTCGGCCGTGAAGAACTCCCCGCCGGTTCGCCGAGCCACCGTCTCTAGAGTGGGAAAATCCACTCGGTCCTCGCCCCGTGCCTCAGGGTCACCCACGCCGATGGTGTAAATCTCCACGCCGTTCAAGCGGGCGATCTCCGCCGCATTAATGGGGGTCATTTTGCTTGCGGTGTCGTGGCCGTCGGTCAAGAGAATCAACAGCCGCTGGTCCACTTCGCTGGAGTCGAACGAGCGGATCGCTAAACCAATAGCGTCACCGAGCGCCGTTTGGGGCCCGGCCATGCCCACGTCCATCAAGTCCACAAGCGCTCGAGCCGTGTCCAGATCGCGGGTGAACGGGAGCTGCAGGTAAGCCCGGCTCCCGAAGACGATCAAACCAATGCGATCGCTCTCGCGAGCCGCAACGAACTGATCGACGACTCGCTGCACCGCTTCGAAACGCCGAACGGTGCGGTCCTGGTCAGCGGGGAAGTCCACGTAGTTCATGGACCCGGAGAGGTCGATGGCCAGCATCACGTCGCGGGCAGTCTCCGAGCGTACGATGGGCTCGCCGACCCATTCGGGTTTCGCCAACCCAACGATCAGCAATGCCCAGATCAAGAGCATGGCGGTGACTTGGATGCTGCCTCGGCGCAAAACCACCGCGCCGCTCATGGCCGTCACCCCTGTGGCCTTAACGATCTCGCCAAAGAAAGGCACTCGCAGGGCATGGACGCGTTCCAGGTGGGCGGGGACGAGCCACCAGATCAGCAGCGGCGCAGGCAGAGCCAGCAGCGCCCAGGGGTAAGCCAGCTCAACCACGGTGGATTCTGATCCAGCGTCTTGCTGGAGCGACCAGCGCACTGCCATCAACATCGGTGCGGTAGGCGGCGCGCGCGAGTTCGTCGGCCGCCTGGTCGATGACCGGGTCGTCGCGGGCGGCTGCCCGAAGGAAATCGGCCCACTGATCACCGTATAGCTTGGCAACCTGCTGCCGGGGATATGCGGCCAGTGCCGTACGTTTGACCAGGACGGCAATCTGCGTTGCCGTCGTTGCGGGATCTTCCTGGGCGTGTGCAGCCAGATCTTTGAGCGCCTGCAACGCCTCGCGCCGGTAGGCATTGGCGTCCCACTTGCGGTAGGCGTGGACGGCGAGTATCAGGATGACCGCGCCGAACCACGCCGCGAGGATCCACCATCCCCCGGTCTGAGGCAGCCAGGGTATCGGCGCGGGTATCACCCGGTCGTGCATGAGCTCCAGCAGTTGGGGCAGGTTGAGCCCTTCGTATGGGTTCACCGGACCCTCCGCCGCGGTGCCAGGCGTCCCATCAGTCGGCGGAGCTGAGGCAGGGTCTCTTCGCCGGCGCTCAATGGCAGCACTGACAGGTTGATCTCGGTCTGCCAGCGGACGATGCGCTCGAGCCGCTCACTCGTGTAGCCGCCGAGTGCCGTGCGCATGTCCGCTGAGGTGAGATCTATTTCCGCCTGTCTGCGGTGATCGCCGATGACGACGCGTTCACTCGTCTCCAGTTGGCGGGCCAACGGGTCATGTACCAGTACGAGAATGAGGTCGTTGTGCGCTGCTATGCCGCTTAAGTGGCGGTGGGTGTTGTCATCGATCCCGACGAAGTCGCTGAATATGAGCACGAGATGATCGTGGTGGGCGATGCGCGCGACGCTCTTTAGCACGCTGTTAAGCTTGCTGGGCTGAGAATCCACCTCGCGATCGGCGTGCAGCCCGGCGTTCATCTCGGCAATCGACTCCAGCACCGCAAACACTCTGCGGGCGCTGCGATGGGGCGGGAACTCGACCTGGCGCTCATCGTCGAACACAATGCCGCCAACGCGGTCGCCGGCATCCAGAATGCGGAAGGCCGCGATGGCAGCCGCTTCCGCTGCGGTGACCGATTTCATGTTGAAGCGTGAGCCGAAGAACATGGACATGCGTTGGTCGATTGCCAGCAGGGCTGGACGATCCCGCTCTTCCGTGAATACCCGCACATGGGGTGAACCGGTACGCGCAGTGGCCTTCCAATCGATGGAGCGAATATCGTCGCCGGGCAGATAGTTGCGCATCTCCTCGAAGTTGAGCCCGCGGCCGCGCAAACGGGAACGGTGACGGCCGTTCAGCACACTGCCCGAGGGCTGCCGGGGCAGGAAGCTCAGGCCCAGAGCAGCGCCCTGCAAACTGCGCAGGTGCTGCAGAGTCACATGGATACGCAGGTCGGGTGTCACGAATGGGTTACGGCAGTGCGACCAGTTCGACGACCTGGTCTATGACCTGATCAGGTTTCACGCTTTCGCCCTGGGCCTCATAGGACAGCATCAAGCGGTGGCGCATCACGTCGTGCACGATGGCGCGCACGTCCTCCGGATCCACGTAATCGCGCTGATTGAGCCAGGCGTGAGTGCGGCCGCATTTGTCCAGGGCCAACGATGCGCGCGGGCTGCTGCCCACGTCGATCCAGCGATCCAGGTCTTCAGAGTACTGCTCAGGCGTACGGGTCGCATAGACCAAATCCGCCATATAGCGTTCCATGGCCTGGGAGACGTGGATCTGGCCGATCTCGGCTCGCGCCGCGAAGACGGCGTCCTGGGGGATACGTGCTGAGCTGGTATCCGCTTCGCTGCGGGGCTGGCCGGCGGCGATCTCCTCGCCGCGCACCAGTCGAATGACTTCCACCTCGTCCTCTACCGGCGGGTATTCGATATTGACGTGCATCAGGAAGCGATCCATCTGGGCCTCGGGCAACGGATAGGTGCCCTCCTGCTCCACCGGATTCTGGGTGGCCATCACCATGAACAGAGCGGGCATCCTGTGAGTGGTGCCCGCCACGGTCACCTGCCGTTCTTCCATGGCCTCCAACATAGCGGCCTGAACCTTTGCCGGTGCCCGGTTGATCTCGTCGCCCAGTACGATGTTGGCGAAAATGGGCCCGGGTTCAAAGCGGAACTCACCCTGACCATCCTTCTGGTAATAGACCTCCGTGCCGGTGATGTCCGAGGGCAGCAGATCAGGCGTGAACTGAATGCGGCTGAAATCCGCTTCCAGGTTGTTCGCCAGCGCTTTGATCGCGCGCGTTTTCGCCAAGCCTGGGAGTCCCTCTACCAGCAGGTTGCCATTGGCGAGCAGGCCGATAATCAGTCGCTCAACCACGGCCTCCTGGCCGATGATTGCTCGAGCCATGCGGGTCTTCAGTTCGACAATCTGATCGTGGGGTTTCATGCTGGTCGCCGCCTGTCGCTGCTATTGTTTGTCGTCAGGGTCCGTAGATTCTAGAACCTCCTCCAACGGCGTGCCTACCGCCCCTGAGGGTGCCTTGATCCCAAGAAACGCAGACAGAGTCGGCGCGATGTCGATGGTATGCACCCGTCGATGGACGATCCTGGGAGGCAGATGGGCACCGGCGAATACGATGGGTACATAGGTGTCGTATTGCCACGGCGAACCGTGGGTGGATGCAACGGTCAGACCGTCAAAATCGTTGATGAACCAATTGGGCTCGAAGACGATGAAAATATCCCCGGACCGTTTAGGGTTGAAATTGTTGACCACCGAGCGATACAGATGGGTGTCGGGCAAATTTCCGCGCCGCAGCGCGGTGCTCGATACCGCGAGAGATACTCCGTGAAACCTGGATATTTCATCGATCACGGCAGCTTCTAAAGCCTCGCGTTCGATACTGTTGTTGGTGACGCTGGCGCTGAAATACAGATAGGGGTGTGAGTAAGTCTCGATCAAAGGCCCGGTGACTGAAAACTGAGCCTTGATACGTTGGATGGCGGCTTCGCTGTCCCAGGTTTCCGGCTCCACGTAGCCCGCCGGAATGCCGAGGGTGTTGAGATAGCCCGGGGTGTCTGGACCACCGTGGTCCGCTGACAGGACGATCAGTACGTTCTCAAGCCCGATCTGCTGGTCCAAAAACGAGAAAAGATCCGCCAGTAGCCGATCCAGACGGAGAATATTGTCTTCGCCCTCCAGGCTGGAAGGGCCGAAGACGTGGCCCACGTAGTCCGTGCTGGAGAAACTGACGCTTAAGTAGTCCGTCGTCTCATCGACCCCCAGGCTTTCCTCAACCAGCAAAGCTTTGGTGAAGTCCAGCACCAGTTCGTCGCCGGCGGGGCTCAGCGTGAGCAGAGTAGTGAAGTAGGGACTTGTGTCATCGCCATAAGGATGAGGGAACGTTCGGCCAAAACCGCCCACGTCGGTCTCCCATTCGCGATCGTCCGAATCCCCGAATATGTATGTGTCCTGTTCGTGGAGCAATGCCCAAGTGGTGCCCGCGTACGCCTGGACCCGTTTTTGAGCGTTCCATGCATTCACCCACTCAGGATAGACGTCCCGGTAGTAACTACTGGTAACGAATGTGCCGCTGGCCTTGGAGAACCAGTAAGCGGTGCCGCCGTGACCGGCCATGGTGATCGCGCCTCGGTCCTTAATCGATACGCCGAACGCCTTCGCCTTGCCACCGCCGTTGCTCTTCAGTTCATCGGCGAACGTTGTGACCAGGATGGCAGTCGGCGAGCGCCCTTCACTGCGGGCAGCGCGCTGGGTCGGGTCAATTTCGGCGTCTGCGTCTACGTCGGCGCCCTCGGTGAGCAGACGATAGTTCGGATCTTCCACGTTGTATGTCGTGTAACCCGTTTCCCGGTCGAACCACAGGTTGCCAATCATGCCGTGGATAGAGGGATGGGCGCCGGTCGCCAGCGTGGCGTGACCCACGACCGTCTCCGTGTTGGCGTGGGCGTGGTGAGCGTTGCTGTAGACGATCCCGGATTCCCAGAGGTAACGGAAGCCACCGTCACCCAGGCGGTCGTAGTAGCGCGTCGGCAGGTCGCCGCGGAGTTGATCCACGGTGACTTGCAAAACGAGTTTCGGTTGGTTCTCAGCTCGGGCTGCGCCCGCAGCGAGCACTGTTGCTAACAGGCAAAGCGTGACCGCGCCTTTCATGACCGTCCAAATGAACCAGCGACGCGGCGTCACCGCCCCGCCGCTGGTCTCAAAAGCTATTTCGAGCCGCCGGAGTTCTGCAGCTGTTCCATGACCTGGTCGATGCCAAAGCTCGCCGCCTTCTGCCGCGGTGGGAATTCTTTGAATGTCGCAAGGAACTGCCCTACGTAGGCCTGGGCCGGTACCAGGAAGAAGACCCGATCGATCACCCAGTCGTAGTAGGTATTGGAGGTCCTGTAGGCGCGCTCGTAGGGGTCGCGCCGCAGATTGAAGATCAGCGGTACCCGCAACGGCGTCCAGGGCTCGACCCACGCGCGCAACGTGGTGTATTCCTTCTGCTCCATGAATATGAGCTTCCAATCATCGTAACGCAGCGCCGTGAGTTCGCCGGTGTCGGAGAAATAGAAGATCTCATTGCGCGGGCCCTTCTCCGTCTCCCCAGTGAGATGGGGTAGGAAGTTGTAGCCATCAAGATGGACCTTGTAACGACGGCCGATGGCGCGGACATTGCCCTTGAGCAGCTGGTCCTTGATGTCGGGCACCCCCGTTGCCGCCAGCAAAGTCGGCAGCCAGTCCATGTGGTGCATGATCTCGTTGGAGACGCTGCCGGCCTTGATTTTTCCGGGCCATCTGACCACGGAGGGCACGCGCCAGCCGCCCTCCCAGTTGGTGTTCTTTTCACCGAAGAAAGGGGAAGTGGCAGCATCCGGCCACGTGTTCATGTGAGGACCGTTGTCCGTCGAGTAGTGCACGATGGTGTTATCGGCGATGCCCAACTCGTCCAGAGTGGCGAGCAGCTGGCCCACGTGCATGTCGTGCTCGACCATGCCATCTGCATACTCGTCCTGACCGGAAATGCCCCGCAATTCCTCTTTCACATGGGTGCGAAAGTGCATGCGGGTTCCGCTCCACCAGACATAGAATGGCTGGCCTTGGGCGTTGGCGCGCTTGATGAAGTCGATGGCCGCGGCGACGGTTTCCTCATCCACGGTTTCCATGCGTTTCTTGGTCAGCGGGCCCGTGTCTTGGATCTCGCCGTCGGCTGATGATCTGATCACGCCCCGCGGCCCGAAGCGCTCGCGGAAGGTGGCGCCATCGGCGAGGACCATATCTCCCGGATAGTCTTCGTTCTCAGGCTCCTCCTCCGCATTCAGATGGTAGAGGTTGCCCAAGAACTCATCGAAGCCGTGGTTCGTAGGCAGATGCTCGTCCCTGTCGCCCAGATGGTTCTTGCCGAACTGGCCGGTCACGTAACCCTGAGCCTTCAGTAAGCCCGCGATGGTCGGATCCTCTTCCCGCATGCCTAACTCGGCGCCCGGGAGTCCGACTTTGGATAACCCCGTTCGGAATACGCTCTGGCCCATGATGTAGGACGATCGCCCGGCAGTGCAGGATTGTTCGCCGTAATAGTCGGTGAAGATCATGCCCTCGTTGGCGATCCGATCGATGTTGGGTGTGCGATAGCCCATTAACCCCATGGTGTAAGCGCTGATGTTGGACTGCCCCACATCGTCTCCCCAGATCACGAGAATATTGGGTTTGTCCTGACCGTACGCGGCTCCCGTGAACAGAAGCGCAACAAGGATCAGAGGACGGCCGATTACAAAACGGGGCATGTGGTGCCTCCTTTCAAAAGCTCTGGTGTTAGGTGTCTGGCTATGGGGTTGAAACGCGGGATCTGGCGACGCCAGGACGCGAGTTCTTGTTTAATAGAACGCGGCCAAGTTTAGACTAGTTGAGCAGGCAAGAGTAGGTCCGCTGCTGCGGCGCTCGGTTCATGGCCAAGGCGCTCAAATCGCCAGCAGGGGTGCGGCTTTGGTTCTGCATCCTGGCAGCGTTGTTTCGCGATGGGCTGGGGATCCTGTTCGTCGAGGGAGAGCTCGACTGCCCGCTAACGAATTGTGGCGCCAGCAGTTAGACTTGGGTCTGGCCATTGGTCAAGGTCTTGACAGGCAAATCAAGAGGATGGACAGCCTGACGAGTTGCCGGTGCGGTTTCTTCACCCGGGTGCTCCGGCTGGGTTACACGATTCTGGCACTCAGCTTGATGCCCCTGTCGGGGCTGGCCCAGTCCACTGCCGAGCATCTGCGCCGCAGCATCGAGTACGCTCACGACAGCGAGGACCGGGAGATCGCGGGCGCTGGTCTGGTGGCCGTGAATTTTCTGACGCGGTTCTACGAAGCGCGGCGCTTTGCGCCCGCCTGGAGTCAGCCGCATCACGTGGAACAGGTGGTTGCAGCCCTGGAGGGTAGCTACCGCCATGGGCTCTTGCCTGAAGATTTTCACATCGACGCCATCCGTCTGCTGCAGCAGTTACGCCGCGAGGAACCCGATGATGCAGGCATCAATGCGAATCTGGATCTGCTGCTTACGGATGGCCTGGTCACGTATGCCTATCAGCTCGTATATGGCAAGGTGGACCCGCGCGACCTGGCTCCATCCTGGAACCTGAGCCGGCCGCTGCTGGCCAGGGAGCCCGAGGAAGTGCTGGAGCAGGCGCTGGCTGAGGGCAATCTGGCGGAGGTGCTGGCATCCCTGGAGCCGGCACTGCCCTATTACACCCAGATGCAACGCCAGCTCGCGACCTTCCGCAGACTCGCAAATTCCGGCGGCTGGTCTGTCATTCCGGCCGGCGCAACACTGCGTGAGGGCGATACGGGTCCGCGGGTCACGGCGCTGCGCGCGCGCCTGACCGCCGTCGATGACGAAGCCAAACCGGCTGGCTCGAGTTCACAACTTTTTGACCCCGCCCTGGCGAAGGCGGTGCGGCGGTTTCAGCTGCGGCACGGGCTGAAACCAGACGGTCTGGTGGGTCCTGCCACGTTGCAGGTGATGAATATCACTGCGGCAGAACGCGTCGAGCAAATTCGCGTCAACATGGAACGGGCTCGTTGGCTGCGGCAGGAGTTCGGCGACATGCGCGACTTTGTGGTCGTGAATACCGCGGGATTTCATGTGCGCCTGTATCAAGAAGGTGCTATCGAATGGGAAACCCGTGCCATCGTCGGCACCGCGTACCACCAGACGCCTGTTTTTGCCGCGGACATGAAGTATATCGTCCTGAATCCAACATGGACCGTGCCACGCAGTATTATCCGCGATGAGATGATCCCTCAGATCAAGGCAGACCCCAGCTACCTGGCGTCTAAAGGCTTTGATCTGGTTGATGCGAGCGGACGGCCTGTAGAATCGAACAGCGTTGACTGGCCCGCCGTGAGTCCCAACAACTTTCCCTATGGCCTCGTGCAACGTTCCGGCCCGGCGAACGCGCTGGGTCGCGTGAAGTTCATGTTGCCGAACGCCCACGCCGTGTACCTCCATGACACGCCAAGCCGGGAGCTTTTCGCTCGCGCCGGGCGCACTTTCTCCCACGGCTGCGTGCGCATCGAGAATCCATTGGAGCTTGCCGCTTTGCTGCTGGGCGATCAGCCCGAATGGACCCGCGACGCGATCGAGGCGACGGTCCGGCGCGGCGAGACCACCACCGTATTTCTCACCGAGCCGCTGCGCGTGTTCATCCTGTATTGGACCGCCGAGCCCGCCGAAGCCGGCGGCATTCGCTTCTACCGTGACGCTTATGATCGCGACGGCGCCGTGCTGGCCGCGCTCAACGCGCCATTCCGCCCGCTTACGTCCGCAGACCGTTGATCTGAAGGCGGCTCGCCGCGGATAGGGAGGGGGTCGATAATCAGGGTGTTGACATCTCGAGAAAGAATGCGCTCACTTGGGGCAGGCAGCCCGTACCAGTTGCCCGAGCCAAGCACGAGAAAAAAGGAGGCTTCGTCATGAAGATGCAGCGCTGTTGGGTAGCGGTCGCAATCGCCTCGATTCTTATTGCGCCAGCCTACACGGCCGAGGACGAGGACGAGGGCGCGACCGCGGACGCGGATGGGTCGGCGGCGGTGTGCGTGTTCACACGCAATATCAGCAACTTTGATGCGCTAGACAACGAGCATGTCTTCGTGCAGGCGCGACGGGACGAGAACTATTTGTTCACGCTGGACAGGGGCTGTTTTGGTTTGCGCAGCGCCAACGTGATTGCCATTTCCGATACCACCAGCCGGGTTTGCTCGAATAGCCTGGGGAGGCTGACCTACCGTGAGATGGGTTCCGGCCTGCGCTATTGCCGCATCCGCAACATCGAGGCCGTTGCCGACAAGGATGCCGCCCGGGCGCTGGTCAAGGCTCGCGGAGAGGAACGCCAGAAGAACGAACAAGATTGAGATGGGGAACAGGGCTGCATCGGGCGTATACCGATACCGCCAAGGTCTTCTCCCGCGCCAACTCTGATGCTAAATTTGCCTAACAGCATCCGCAAAGAAGAAGAAAATGGACGCGGAACAAAGCCGGCCTTTTGAGCAAAGCAATGTGGATCAGGCGCTGATCCGCGCCGTGATGAGCTATGCAGGCCATCCACGGATCGCCGTGCGTCTGTGGAATGGGACCGAATTCGCCGTTGGCGACGCAAACCCCGTGGCCTGCCTGGAGTTTCTCTCGCGACGGGCGGTTCTTAAGGTCTTGAGCTCGCCGCGGGTGGGCTTTGGAGAATGCTATAGCCAGGGACTGATCGAGGTTCACGGTAATTTTCTTGCTTTCATGAAGGAAGTGACCACCGCCTACACGCGCAAGCGACAGGGCGGATATCAAGCGCCCCGCTTGGCATCGCTGCTTGCCAACGTCCATGCGAACTCGTTGTCCCGCGCCAGGCACAACGTGCACCACCATTACGATCTTGGTAACGATTTCTACAGGATGTGGCTGGATGAGCGCATGGTGTACACCTGTGCCTACTATGAGACGCCGAATACAACGCTGGCGGATGCACAGGTCGCCAAGCTCGATCACGTCTGCCGCAAACTGGACCTGCAGCCGGGGCAGACCGTGATCGAAGCGGGCTGCGGCTGGGGGTCATTGGCGCTACACATGGCCGAGCACTACGGTGTGCGGGTCACCGCGTACAACATTTCCAAGGCCCAGGTGAGCTGGGCGCGACAACAGGCAGCCGCCAAAGGACTTGAGCACCGCGTGGAGTTTGTCTTGGATGATTACCGAAAAATCCAAACCCGCTGTGATCGCTTTGTTTCGGTTGGCATGCTGGAGCACGTCGGGCGCGCTCACTACCGCACCTTGGGATCAGTTGTTGAGCGCTGCCTCAAGCCCACCGGTCTGGCCCTGATCCACTCAATCGGCCGGAGCCATCCCGGGCGGGGGGATCCGTGGATTCGCAAGTACATTTTCCCCGGCGGCCATGTCCCGAGCCTCAGCGAGATGGCCAGCATCTTCGAGCCGAGCAAGTTCTCGGTGCTCGATGTGGAGAATCTTCGGATGCACTACGCGCGTACCTGCGCGGCCTGGCTCGAGAATTTCGAGGCGGTTACCAGCCAGGTGGCCGAGATGTACGGCGACGAATTTGTGCGCATGTGGCGCTTGTATCTTGCCGGTTCCTCAGCCGGCTTCTCGGAGGGGACGCTGCAGCTGTACCAGGTCCTGTTTGCGCCGGCTGCGAACAACGCGGTGCCGTGGACCCGTCAGTACCAGTATCAGAAGGATCCCCGCTGAGCCGCTTGCCGGGCAGCAACTGAGCGCGGCGGCTGATGAATACCGGTCAGGCGATGGCTTGCCTGCCATCGGTTGCAGCAGCGGTTGCCGGCGCGAGATTAAACCGGCGCTGCAGCTTTGTCCCCACCCATCTGGCTAACCAGCCATCCCGCCCCAGCATGGCCGGCAGGCTCAAGCAGTCGAGCTGATCCAGAGAGTACTCCGTGCCGGTGAGGATCGCGCGCGCTGCAAGCTTGCCGCTTGCCACCGCGGGACCGATGCCCTCGCCCAGGTCCCGGGTCGCAAGCCCCGCGGCGTCGCCAACGATGAAGGCATTTCCCGTCCGCGGGGTCGGGAGTCGGTCTCTTAGAAAGTAGCTGTACCCCTTGGGCGCATACTGTACGCCGTGGACACGGCCCGTGGACTCCAGCAGATCCAGGTGATGCTGCCAATGGGCTTTGATCTCCTGGCCCTTCGTTTTGAGGGATGCGGTCATGCCCCCCACGCCGCAGTTCAGATAGCCGTTCGCCTTGGGGACATACCAGGCGTAGCCCGGTAATCCCTTGCGGAAGAACCACAGGTGACAGCGCGCGTCGCTCCATTCGTAGGGAAATTCCTGTTCGAAGGTGGTGGTCTGCATGGTTTTATTGCGCGGGCTGACTTCTTTGAAAAAGGTCCGATAGACGGGGCAGCGCGTGCCCCCAGCGCCGACCAGGAAGCGGCCCCGATAGCGGCCGTCGATCACATATTCGTCGCCGTCCAGGACGATCTCACGCACATTGTGCTGGTGGACGTCGGCGCCACTGCGCTTGAGCAGATGGTCGTCGAACTCGAACCGGCGGATGGAGTGCTGGGTGGTCTTCAACTTGAAGCGCAAGCCCCCGATATGAATAACGAGAGACTTAAAGGTATTAAAGCGGTGCGGATAAGCGCCGGGATCCAATTCCAGGTCAGCCACCACCTCCGGCGTAATCCAGCCGGCACACAGCTTAGTGCGGGGGAACGTCTCCCGCTCCAGCACGGCAACCCGAAGCCCCGCGCGCACTAATTCTCTAGCGCAGGACGACCCACCGGGTCCTCCCCCGACGATCAGCGCATCGTAAGACCGCACAGACTCCATGGCCCCCATTTTGCCAAACTCTGGTCTCGTGTAGGAGTGCAACCAGGGGCTGGATACCACCGACTTGGCGAGAAAGAAAGCGGGCGATGGGAACGTCGAGTTAACATCGCCTGCTGGGGTGTTGCCTCACACGTCCTTCTCCTTGGAGACCAGCATGCGCGGCCTATCGATTCTACTGGCGAGCCTGTTGCTCATATCGCCCGTTTCCGCCCAAGACCCAGCCACCCAGTCCCGAAGCAAAATCGGGTTGGTGCTGTCCGGTGGCGGCGCTCGCGGCGGTGCCCATCTGGGCGTGCTGAGAGTGCTGCGAGAGGCCCGTGTTCCCATTGATGTCATCACCGGAACCAGTATCGGAGCGGTCATCGGCGGGCTTTACGCCGCCGGCATGACCATAGAGGAGATCGAAGCGGCTCTGCTGGGATCGGCGTGGGAGGATCTGTTGCTCGAGATCACCCCCCGCACAACCCGGTCCTTCCGCCGCAAGCGGGACGATGACACTTTTCTGGTCAAGGGGCGGCCGGGCTGGAATGACCGGGAGGTGCAATTGCCGCTGGGCCTGATCCAGGGCCACCAGTTCGATTTGCTGCTCTCGCGCTGGACGCTTCCGGTTGCCAATATCCATGATTTCGATGAGCTCGGTATCCCGTTTCGAGCCGTTGCGGCGGACATCGTCACCGGTGAGGCGGTCGTTCTGGGGCAGGGCAACCTGGCCCGCGCCATGCGCGCCAGCCTGACCATTCCCTCAGTGATTGCGCCGATCGAAATCGACGGCCGGCTGCTGGTTGACGGCGGTATCGCTAACAACCTGCCGATAGACGTGGCCCGCGATCTGGGAGCGGAAATCATCATTGCCGTGGACGTGAGCAGTGGCCTGCTGGAGCGGGAGAGCCTTGGTTCTGTCATTGATATCACCAACCAGCTGATCAATATGCTGGGGCGGGATCTGACCGAGGCTCAGGTGGCCACGTTGGGAGCAGGCGACGTTTTCATCCGGCCTGATCTGGGCGAGCAGACCGCTTCGGATTTTGAGACCTGGGCCGAGACCATTGGGGTGGGCTATGAGGCAGCCGCGCAACAGCGGACCCAGCTATCGGCCCTGGGCGTGTCGCCGGCCGCCTACCAACGCTTTCTTTCTGAGCGCCAGCCGCCAAAAATGGCGCCACCCGTCATCGACTTCGTGCAGGTAACCAATCAGTCTGGCCTGGCCGATCGGATGGTGGCGGCTCGCCTGGAGCGCATTCAGCTCGGTCAGGCCCTCGACCCGGATCAAGTCGATGCTGCGATTGCTGAGCTCTATGGCCTGGAGCTGTTCGAGAATGTGGATTACGCGGTGGTGGAGCAAGCGGGTGAGACCGGGCTGGTCATCAACGCCCGGGAGAAATCCTGGGGGCCAAACTACCTGCAGCTGGGGATGGCCTACAGCTCCACCGGCAGCGCGGATAGCCGGTTTGCCCTGGCCGGCAGCTTTCTCGCCACGGCGATCAATCAGTGGGGCGCTGAGTGGCGCTCCACGCTGCAGATCGGTGACGAACCCGCACTGAGCACGGACTTCTATCAGCCCCTGGGGGCCGAATCCCGATTCTTTATCCAGACCACAGCCCGATTCCAGGAAACGCTGGTCAATGCCTTCGCCAACGGTGAGCGCGTCAGTGAGATCCAGATCAGGGAGACTCAGCTGGAACTGGCCGGGGGACGGGAGTTCGGCAACTGGGGCGAGCTGCGGGCGGGCCTGCGGCGCGGCCGCGGCGATCGAAACCTCGTGGTCGGGGATCCCGGATCCGTCGTGGTTGACGATTTCAACCGGGGCGAGATGTACGGACGGTTCAGCCTGGATATTCTGGATAGCGTCTATTTCCCGCGCGCCGGTGCGTTTCTTACCGCGGAGTGGCTGACATCCCGTGACGGCCTAGGCGCGGATGAGGCCTTTGACCAGTTCCGCCTTGCCCTCGCCAGCGCCCGCACCTGGGGCCGTCATACGCTGTTTGCCGGGTTGCGCTACAACAGCACATTGACGGGCACGGCGCCCGTGCAGAGCCAGTTTCGCATTGGCGGCTTTTTTGATATCGGGGGCCTGAACGACAATGAGCTCAGCGGCCAGCACAGCGGGCGGGCGCTGGTCTCCTACTATCGCCGCATTGGCAATATCGCCTATCTGCCGGCCTACGTAGGCGCGACCCTGGAGGCCGGTAACGCCTGGCAGAACAAGGCCGACATCGGCTTCTCCGACACCATCGCAGCAGGCAGTCTCTGGATTGGTGCCGACACGCCCATCGGTCCGGTCTACGTGGCCTACGGTCGTGCTGAGACCGACGACGACGCCTTCTACCTGTTCCTCGGGCCCATTTTCTGAAGCGTATCGGCCCGCCGGTCCGCTCGCTCGTGCCGACGAGCTTTATCGCGGCAACGTGCTGAGCAACTCTCGGGCAGCGGGATTCGTCGGCGAGATCGCGGCGAGTTTTTCCGCAAACCCGCGGGCTGCGGCGAATTCGCCGACGTCCCGTGACATCGTGGCCAGCGCCAGCAGCAGGTCGTGGCGTCCGGGGAATGCCTCGTGGGCTTGCCGAAGCAGGGCGATGGCCTCACCGGGCTGTTGTTCGAACATCGCCACACCAAGCACATAGGCGAAGCGGGGTTGGTCCGGCGCCAACTCGAATGCGCGCCGCAGGGCAGCAAGACCTTCATCGGAGCGCCCGAGACGCACCAACGCCAGCCCGTGCGCGTGGTGCAGGGCAGCGCTGTCGGGATTGGTCTGCAGCGCTTGTGCCAAGGTCGCCGCGGCTCGGGCGTCCTGACCGGTGCCCCGATACAAATCGGCAAGGTTGAGGAGGGCGGGCAAGAAATCGGGTTGTTTGCCAAGGACCGCCAGATAGAGGCTTTCGGCGTCCGCCGCGCGTCCCCGCTGAGCGGCCAGGGTGGCCAGGTTAAACACACCTTCGGCGCGGTCGGCGTTGAAATTCTGGGCTGCCCGGTATTCCGCCAGCGCGACCTGGAACTGCTGCTGGCGGCGTTCGCCGAGGCCCGCTTCGGCCGGGCCCGCCAGCGCTCGGGCGGCTTCCATGCGCACCGCACGCACATCATCGGTCAGACGGTCGCGCAGCAGGCGTACTCGCAGCTCAGGCGGCGTGCCGGCTAGCGCATTGACCGCGGCCAGCCGCAGCAGGGGATCGTGATCACTCAGTAGACCTTCCGCCAGGCTGAGGGCCCTGTCGTCCAACTGCCGAGCCAGCAGCGAGAGGGCAGTAGCGCGGACGATTGCCGGTTGCGTCCCATCCTCAATGACCCGCTGCAGCTGTTGCGGCGCATCTGCCGCCCAGGTGCGTCCGCCGTGCAGAGCCTGACCGTAGTGGAAACTGCCGGACCGTCCATCGGGGTGCCAGGCGCGAATCCGATCGGCGGCCCACTGGCTGCTTTGATCGCTATGGCATGCGCTGCACGGGTTGTCGGTGCCGATGGTTGCAGACAGGTCCGGATGCGGAACCCGGAAGCTATGGTCGCGGCGCGGATCTACCACCATGTACGTGCGCGCCGGCATGTGGCAGCTGACGCATCGGGCGCCCTCAGAGTCCGGCTCATGATGATGATGCGCCCGTACGCTGAAAACCTCGGGCTGGTGACACTGGGCGCAGACGGCGTCACCGTTGCCCTTGAGCTCTGCGGTGTGGGGGTCGTGGCAATCGGTGCAGACCACCCCGGCCTGATGCATCTTGCTCTGCAGAAACGAGCCATACACATAGACCTCGTCCAGGATCTGGCCATCCGCCTGGTAGAGACCCTCTTCGAGCAGGGCGAGGCGGTAGCTTTCAAGCAGCGGTTGACCGGGGCTCTCCTCAGCGAACTGGCCGCGGCGCGCGTGACAGGCGCTGCAGGTATCCAGGATGGCGGTATTCGTCAGCGGGGTGGCGCGTCTGGCAATGCCGGTGTCGTCCTCAAAGCGCCACTCGGCGCGACTGTCTGCGAATGAGACCGCCAGGCCTGAGTCGAGGCCCATCTCCGATGCTGTTTGCCCTGATGCCGCAACATGGCGCGATCCCGGGCCGTGGCACGCTTCGCAGGCGACGTTGATGTCGCTGAAACCCGTCTGGTAACGATCCTCGCCCGCCTGATAGTTTTTGTTGAGTTGGGTGGAGTGGCACTCCGCACACATGAAGTTCCAATTGTTGAGCGCGCCGGTCCAGTGCAGCGGGTCGTCGGTCCCGAAGGTCTCGTCGGGATAAAGATGAAACCAGCGCTCACCGCCCTGTGCCGCGGGACGGGCATCCCACGCAATGCTCAGCGCCTGGTAACGTCCGCCGTCGGTGCCGATCAGGTACTGCTGCAGAGGTTCAACGCCAAACGTATAGGACACGGGGTACTCCTGCAGTTCGCCCCGGCCGTTGTCCGTCTCGACCCAGTAGCCCCCGTCACGCCTGAAGAAACGTGAAGCCACACCGCGATGCGTGAATACCGCGTCGTCAAAGTTGCCCAGCACCGTTTGCTCGTCGGCAGGCTGCATGGCCAGCGCATGGTGCGAGCCGCGCCAGGCGGCGGCCTGTTTCGGGTGGCAGTCGGCACAGGCCGCGGCGCCGACGTGGGCGGCAGGCGCAAGTTCGGCGGGCGGCGCCGGATAAGCAGGCTCATCGGCGACGCGCGAGCAGGCGGCCAGCAACGTGAGCAGCGCCCCCGCGATCAATTGTGCGCCCGGGTGGGCTCCTAGGAGAGGGCGCATGGTTGCGGTGACTCGCCCTTTCGATGAATCCCGGGAGCTTGTCGCTTCATGTCAGGAAACCTGCCGGCGTGCGCAGATGGCGTTCCACGCGCTGGCGGTGCTATAACCCGCTCCAAGGGCCGGCGGTGGCTATCAGGCCGGACGTTCTCATCCTAGGTGTGGTGGTTGGCATCGGGTGTTCTTTTTCTTGGGCGCGTCACTGGCGACCCAGGTTGCTGTCGAGAAAATTGCGAAACAGCGTGGCCCAGCGGGCCGCTGCCATGTCAACCTCGTCCCAGCTGGTCGAGTCATCCGCACCCTCTGGAGGCTTTTCCTGATCTCCGGCACGGGCCAAGACCTCACCCGTCTGGGAGTCGCGCAGTTCCATGAGGAAGGTCAAGCTGCCCGCAGACACCAGCTCGCCCAGCTGGCCCCGCACGGGCACGGGCATCCCCGTGGTCTTGGAATCGATCAAGGATGCACGCACGGCCAGGACGTTTTTGCCTGACTCGGTCACGATAGGATAGTCGTCACCAATTTCACCGAGGAACGCTGCCCGGAAGACCGCGCGGATGCGCTCCAGGTCGGCCGTGCTTGGCGCACTCGCCTGAGAGAAATAAATTTCCAGGGGGTC
>JBFFHS010000049.1:0-25890 GCA_041556855.1 Gammaproteobacteria bacterium | reverse complement strand
TGCCGCCGGGCCGATACAGATAGGAGCCGGCGACCAACAGATCATTGCCATTCAGATCACAGTCACCAGAGAGGATCAGGGCTTCCTCGAAGCCCGAATGGTAGTGGGCACCGGCGGGACCGCGCCAGTCCGGCGGCAGCCGGACGAACGCGGTCTCCGATCCCGTTTCCGGATCCACGCTCAAGAGCTTGCGCTGGGCGCCGGTGTTGAGAATCTCCTCCCAGGGCAGGGCGTCGGCTGCCAGGTACGGAATCTGGGGTCGCATGGTGGGCTCCTCGTCGCGGGTTTGCCTCGGCCGTTTCCCTTAAGGCTGATGCGACCAGACGCCCCAGGGCGTGCGGTTGAGGCGCCCGTCGTCCAGGGGCGCGGCGAGATAGTCGCGGATCATGCCGTCGGCCCAGTCAGTTTCTGAGAATTGAAAATCAATGGTCTGATTGCCCCGGCCCAGCCAGACCGAGCCGGTCCGGGTCGCCTGGGGGCCGTGGGGAATGCGCTCGGGGCGGAATATGTAGGTGCCGGCCTGGACCAGCCCGTTGGTGCCCATGAGGTAATCGCCTTCCATCAGAATGAGCTCTTCCCAGCAGTCATGGGCCTCGAGCTTGGGCTCGCTCCAGCCCGACGCCTGCCGAACCATCAGCGTGTAGGCGCCCGTGTCCGGATCGCTGCGAATCATCTTGGCATGCAGATCCGTGCCGGCGGCCTCGCTGCTGCGGCCTGCCACCGTCGGTGGGGTTTCCCAGGGCATGCTCAGTGTATCCAGCGCCTCGATGCCGAGTTCCTCCCGGTCGTCGGCCGTGCCCTGCGCCGCCTCCGTGAAGCGGGGCTGGCCAGCAAACATGAGCAGGATGTCGCAACCCTGTTCGGAGCGCATTGGCCCGTGCCAGGTGCCCGCCGGCCAGTAACAGTACGCCCCCCGGGCCATGGCGCGGTCACCCACCGTGAGATCGCCGGCCACGATCAGAAGCTCCAGGTCCGCCTGGAAAAAACCGCCCGCGATCTGCTGCCACTGAGGCGCTACCCGGCCCAGGCAGCTGACGGCCCCGGTCTCTTCGTCGCTGCTCAAAGTTGCGGTCAGCATGCCCAGGGGCAGGCCCTGTTCGAGGGCCGGCCGCAAGGGCTGGGCGAGGCTGTCGAGATATTCCACCCGTTGTCGCGCCACAGAGAATTCCTTCAGGGTTGTCGGTGCCCGTTGAGTTTAACCCAAGGTACCTGGACGTTGAGCGTTGCGCTACCATTCCCGGGTCCCGGGGTACAGAAGACCAAACAAGGGGGATGGAACATGGCCGGTTTCACGCGACCTTTTACGCCTCAGGGCCGGGCCTCGGCGGTCCCCGCGTTCCCCTGGAAGTTTGCCGGGGATCTGCTGCTGATCCACTTCAAGGCCGACCCGGATGCCCTGTCGGCGCTGCTGCCTGAGCCGCTCACCCCCAGTGATCCGCCGGATGAAGCGTTCCTCTGGAGCCCCCATCTGAGGTGCTACCCTGCCGCCACCGATCCCGCCACCCTCAATCCGGCTCGCACCCACTACAACGTGGCGGTCTTGGGCATTCCCTGCATGTTTCAGGGCGCCCGCACCATGTACTCTGCTTTTCAGTGGTGCGATCGGGACTGGCTGGTGATCTTGAGTTGGCTGCTGGGATCCTGTTCGAAGCTGGCGGACATCCAGCAGAGCGGCACCCACCCGCTGCTGGCCGCCGTGGACTCGCCGCAGACGGGTGATCTGGGCACGACCTTGCGCCGTACCGTGACCCGATTCAGCGACCGCATCATGGAGATGTCCTTTACGCCCAGCCGGACGATCGAGCTGGCTGATCTTGCCTTCTACACGCGCAACCTGCCGCTGACCAGCGAGCGGCATGTCCCGGACCTGGAAGTTCCGCCCACCGGGCGGCCCGCGCTCCACGATCTGTCTCAGATGGTTATGGCGGATACCAGCTTCGGTCAGCCCTGGGCAGGACCTGCCACGCTGACTTTCGGCGACTCGGACAATGAGGAGTTGCTGCCCCTTCAGCCAACGGAGGTGCTCGGCGGCTACTGGCTACCGATGGGGTTCAACCTTCTGGGGATCAAGGTAATCCACAACTATCTCGAGCAATAGTCGCTGATTGCCATTCGCCGTGCTGGCCCTATTTCCAGGCACCGAAGGTGAACCACTGCACGCCGGCTTCGAGTTTTCCCACATTCCCCTCCAGGCGTTCGCTGTGAGCCTTGGCGGCCGCTACCAGGGCGCTGCGACCATTAATCAGCAGACTCGGGATGGCGAACTGCACGTATTTTTCTGCCGCAAAGCCCGCCTGGGTGACCACGCTGACCAGGTCTCGGTCGCGGAACGCCTTGTACCAGGGTTCGTTATTGTAGTAGGCATCCCAGTCGATATAGAACTGCTCGTAGGGTGGCACTTGATGGTTTGGTGGCAGCTCCATATGAATCATGAGCCCGCCGGGCTTTAGCACTCGGTAACATTCCTTCAGGCAGCGTTGCAGCATCTTGGGCGGCAGCTCATGGAGCACCTGAGCGGACCACACCAGGTCAAAGCTTTCGTCCGGGAAATTTAAGTTCGCGCCGTCCATTTGGTGGAAATGGATGGGCTGCCCCAGGGATTGGGCGCGGCCGTGCGCGTAGCGCAATAGAGGGGCGCAGGGGTCGATGGCGTGAACCTCAAGTTGCGGATAGCTTTCGCCCCAGGGCAGGGTGTCGCCGCCGACGGTACAGCCCACGTCCAACATCTTGCGCGGCGCGAAGTCCGGATAGCGGATCTTGAGAAACTCGGCGACGCTGCGTCCCACGTCGTCGTGATCATCGCCCAGAAACCCCATGAAGAAAACGCTCAGGCCCTGGTCATAGAGCGCGCCCGCGGCCACGTCGCCCTCGAACTGCTCAGTGTGATAGCAACCCGGCATGAAATGCACGTCCAGCCTGGTGATGTTGTCCGGCACCTGAAGATCAGGGTCCAGCTCCAGGGTGCCGCCCACCTCGTGCGCTCGGCCCAGCTCTGCACTGCGCGCGGCGAGCTCACGGCTGTGGGCGCTGATACCCGGCAGGACGGATCGCCACACCATGCCCTGGGTGTCAGTCCGCAGCCGCGAATAGAACTTGAACATGGACTCGCGCTTCATCAGGCGGTGGATCTCTGGTCCGTCGCGAGGTCCCCGTCCCTGCTCAGACTCGAAAGACGGCCGGACCTTTTTTTCATACACGGTGCGCATGAACCCCGCGGTGTCTGAGAGCACGTACGCCCGCATGCTGGAGACAAAATCCTGGCGGGCTGACTCGTCGCGGCTCCAGGGGATTTTCAACTCGTGGGTGACGGGGCGGGGCATGGGTGAAGTTCTCCGCTGATGGCTGGTGCCGTCAGTATACCGTCCCCGGCGGGCTTACCTGGAGGCCCCGCTGTTCGCGCTCGCCATGATGGGACGCGTGGGCCGCCGCTGCGCTAGTATCGGGGCCGTGATGCAGCAGACGCTCGCTACCCGTCAGTCACTTCAGCCGTGCCCCTAGAGAGCCAGATCGTGACCCTGGTCCGCACCTTGCGCAGCGCGGGCTTGCCGCTGGGCGTCGGCGCCCAGGTCACCGCGGTGCGCAGCGCGGCGGCTGCGGGTGTCGAGCGCCGTGCCGATCTGTACTGGGCGCTGCACGCCGCGCTGGTCTCCAGTCCCGAGCAATCGCCCCTGTTTCATCAGGCGTTTGCGCTGTTATTCGCCCACGACCTGGGGCCACCCGGGACTGCGGTTCTGCCGCGGCGCAACGTCGGCGCCGAGCGGGAGTCGCTGCCCGCCGGGGCCCGCCGGTTGCAGGATGCCCTGGCCCAGGGGCAAGCGTCGGGTGGCATCGAGCGGCAACTGTATGCTCAGGAACGCGCTTCCCCCCAGGAGCGCTTACGGCACCTGGACTTCGAGCAGATGAGCCTGGAGGAGGTGGAGCAGGCTAAGGCGGTGCTGCGCGGCGCGACGCTGATATTCAAAGAGGCGCTCACCCGCCGGCACCGATTGGGCCGCGGCCGTGGACCCGTGGATTTCCCTGCAACCTTGCGCTTGAGCCTGCGCACGGCGGGGGAGCCCATTCGTCTGGCCCATCGCCAGCGTCGGCGTCGTCCCCCCACGCTGGTGCTGCTGTGCGACATTTCCGGTTCCATGGGCCGCTACTCACGCATGTTTCTGCACTTCGCCCATGCTGTGACCAACGCCCGCGACCGGGTCCACACGCTGGTTTTCGGCACCCGCTTAACCAATATCTCCCGCAGCCTGAAGCGGCGCGATGTGGACGCAGCGCTGGATCGGGTCAGTGCGGAGGTGGTGGACTGGCACGGCGGCACCCGCATCGGCGAGTCGCTGAAGGCGTTTAATCAGCGTTGGTCGCGGCGTCTGCTCGGTCAGGGTGCCACGGTGATCCTGCTCAGTGACGGGTTGGAACGGGATAGCGACGTGGACCTGGGCTTCCAGGCGCGTCGGCTGGCGCTCTCGGCACGCCGGCTGATCTGGCTTAACCCGCTGCTGCGCTATGCTGATTTTGAACCTCGGGCTCAGGGGGTGCGCCAGCTACTGCCGCACGTGAGCGACTTCCGCGCCGCGCACAACATTGACAGTCTGCTGGATCTGGCCGGCGCGCTCGCCTGACGGAAACGGCGTTATCGGAAAGCGCCGAGGTGGCCGCCGGGCCGCCCCGCCAGGGCCGCCTGCACCTCGGCCAGAATAGCCAGGGCGATGGTTTCAGGATCCCGGGCCGCCAGATCCAGGCCCACCGGGCCAAACAGCCGGCCGCGGAGGCGCTCGGCGTCTGCGCCCAGATCCTCCAACAGCGTGTCGCGCCGTGCGCCGGGTCCCAGGGAGCCTACATAGGGCGTCGGCCAGCCGGCCAGGGTGCGCAGATACTCCCGGTCGGTGGCCAGATGGTGACTCATGATCACCGCTGCATCGAAGCTGTTGGGATCCAGTTGCGCCGCCAGGTTGCGCGGATCGACGTGGAGCACGGCGACCCCGGTTGCCGCCGCAAGACGGCCGGTGTAGGCGGGTCGGTGATCGGCGGCCGTGACCTGCCAGCCCAGCCGCCGGGCGAGTTGGACAACGGGAATGGCGTCTGGACCGCCGCCCAGCAATAGCAGGTGGGGATCGTGGCGCAGTGGCGCGATGAGCAGTTCATGGCCCTGCCAGTCCAGCAGTTCGGCCCCCCCGGCTGCCCGCGCTGCGGCCAGACTCTGCCAGGCGGCCGCATGCTCGCCAACGTCCCAGGCGTCCAGCCGGCCGCCGTGATACACGGCGGCCGCCCCAGCGGGCACATCGGTGTCACCCGCGCTGGCCGCGATGAGGAACACGCCCTCGCTGCGGCGCTGCGTGGCTTGGACGATAGCGGCGAAGGGCTGGTAGTCTCGGTTGGCCCGCAGGGGCTGCAGCAGCACCCGCATCAGGCCGTTACAGCCCAGCCCCAGGCCCCACAGGGCGTCCTCCGCCTGATCGCGCATATCGTAGGTGACCTGGGCCGGGCCATCCCGGAGCACGGCCCGGCCCCGCTCCGCCAGGTCGCCCTCCAGGCACCCGCCGCTGAGCAGACCCGCGTAGTCGCCGTCCGCCGTTAACAGCATTTGATGGCCGGCCTTGGCATAGGTGGACCCCTGGGTCGCGAGCACCGTGGCCAGCACCAGGTCGGTCTCCGCATCACGCCATTTCACAAAGGCGTCAATCAGGGCGTGCATGCTCATGGCTGGGCTACTCTTGTGGCGTTGCCCGTCTTGGAGCGACGTGCTAGCTTCACCGGGCAATCTCGGTCTGCGTGCATAACATCAACTAATACCAGCGGGGCCTCAAGCAAAGTTGGACATCCTCGGCGAGTATCGTATCAACGCCAGCCGGCAGGAAGTCTGGGAAGCGCTCAACGATCCGGAAATGCTGCGCAAGTGTATCCCGGGTTGTGAGCAGCTTAACCGCGACGGCGATGGCCCCCTCAATGCCACCATCAACGCTAAAGTAGGGCCGGTCAGCGCCCGTTTCAAGACGGTGCTTACGCTGGAAAACATCAACGCGCCGGAGAGCTATACCCTGGTGGGCGAGGGTAAGGGCGGCGCCGCGGGCTTTGGCAAGGGCAGCGCGGATGTCACTCTGGCCGAGTCCGGCGCGCTCACACTGCTGGCCTATAACGCCAAGTTCAAGGTGGGCGGCAAGCTGGCTCAGGTGGGTTCGCGCCTGGTTCAGGGTGCGGCCCGCAAGACGGCCGATCAGTTTTTTCTCAATTTCGCCCAGCAGCTCGGCGGTGCGTCGGGCGCGACGCCGCAGGCGGCCGAGCCGGGCGCGGCAGCTGGTGGTGTGGGGCCGGCCGGCAGGGCGGTGGCGCGCGCCCGCCACTCCTGGTTGTGGGTGCTGGTGGTGTTGGTCGTGCTGCTGCTGGGCTGGTGGCTACTGAGCTGAATTTTCTTTGCCGAATCGATGCGGGTGACTTATGAGCGTTGAAATTAATCTCAAAGTGAATGGTGAGGCAGTGAGCGCCACGGTGGAACCGCGCACGCTGCTGGTGGATTTTCTGCGTCGTCATCTGCAGCTGACAGGTACCCACGTGGGGTGTGATACCAGTCAGTGTGGCGCCTGCGTGATTCACTTTAACGGTGCTTCCGCGAAAAGCTGCACCCTGCTGGCGGCTCAGGCGGATGGCGCTGAGATTACCACCGTGGAAGGGTTGGCCGCGGACGGTAACCTACACCCCATGCAGGAGGCCTTTCGTGAACACCACGGTCTGCAATGCGGCTTTTGCACCCCGGGCATGTTGATGAGCGCCCTGGACCTGGTGCAGCGGGATGCCGATCCCGACGAGGCCACGGTGCGGCACTGGCTGGAGGGCAACATCTGCCGCTGCACCGGTTATCAGAATATCGTCACGTCCATCCAGGCCGGGGCCAGGGCCATGGCGAAGGAGGGCTCATGAGCGAGCAGGGCATCGGCGCCAGCGTGCGCCGAACAGAAGATCAACGTTTCCTGACCGGCCGCGCAACTTATACCGACGATATCAACCGCCCGGGTCAGAAGTACGCCTACATCCTGCGCTCGCCGCTGCCCCATGCGCGCATCAAATCCCTTGATGTAAGCGCCGCGCAGGCAGCACCCGGGGTGGTGGCCGTGTTCACCGGTGCGGATATGGTCGCCGACGGCGTCGGCGGTTTGCCCTGTGGCTGGTTGGTGCACAGTGAAGACGGCTCGCCCATGGTAGAGCCGCCCCACATGCCCCTGGTCACTGATCGGGTGCGGCACGTGGGCGATCAGGTCGCCGTGGTGATCGCGGACAGCTACTTCGCCGCGCGGGATGCAGCCGAGCTGATCGAGCCCGACTATGAGGAGTTGGACAGTGTCGCCAGTCTCGGCGCGGCGCTGGCGGACGGGGCGCCCCTGGTGTGGGATGAAGCCCCGGGTAACCGATCCTTTCACTGGGGGCTGGGTGATAAGGCCGCCACCGAGGCGGCCTTCTCCAGCGCTCACCACGTGGCGAGACTGGAACTGGTGAATCAGCGGCTGGTGGCCAATGCTATGGAGCCGCGCTGCTATCTGGCCGAGTACGAGCCGGCCAGCCAGCAGTACACGCTGTATACCACCTCTCAGAATCCCCACGTCATCCGCCTGCTCATGGGAGCGTATGTGCTCGCTATTCCGGAGCACAAGCTGCGGGTGGTGGCACCCGATGTGGGCGGTGGGTTTGGATCCAAGATCTACCACTACGCCGAGGAGGCCATTGTCACCTGGGCGAGCCGTAAGCTTAGCCTGCCGGTGAAGTGGACGGCGGAGCGCACCGAGTCTTTCGTCAGCGATGCTCAGGGTCGGGACCACGTCAGTCACGCAGAGCTCGCCCTGGACAAGGATGGCCAGTTTCTCGGCTTGCGGGTCAGCACCCAGGCGAACCTGGGCGCGTACCTGTCCACATTCGGGTCCTGCGTGCCCACCTATCTCTACGGTACCCTGATGGCGGGCGTCTATCGGACCCCGGCGATCTACGTGGACGTACAGGGCGTTTTCAGCAACACGGTGCCCGTGGATGCCTACCGCGGCGCGGGTCGCCCGGAGGCCAGCTACCTGCTGGAACGGCTGGTGGACCACGCGGCCCGGGATCTGGGTATGGATCCGGTGGAGCTGCGGCAGCGCAATCTGATCCCTGCCGATGCCTTTCCCTATCAGACGCCGGTGGCGCTGGAGTATGACAACGGCAACTACCAGGCCACTCTGGCGGCGGCCCTGGAACAAGCCGACTACGCGGGCTTCGAAGCCCGGCGTGAGGCGGCCAAGGCGCGGGGCATGCTGCGCGGTATCGGCGTGTCCTGCTATATCGAAGGCTGCGGCATTGCGCCGTCCCAGGTGGCCGGTGCGCTGGGCGCGCGCGCCGGTCTGTTTGAGGTCGGCACGGTGCGGGTGAATCCTACCGGGTCCGTCACGGTCCTGACCGGCTCTCATAGCCATGGGCAGGGTCACGAGACGACGCTGGCCCAATTGGTGGTGGAAGCCCTGGGTGTTCCTCTGGAGAGCGTGGAGGTCGTCCATGGCGATACCGCGCAGATTCCGTTTGGTATGGGGACCTACGGATCCCGCTCGCTCGCCGTCGGCGGCGTGGCGCTGCAGCACGCCCTCAACAAGGTGGTGGACAAGTCCCGGAAAATTGCGGCTCATCTGCTGGAAGCGGCGGCCGATGATGTTGAGTTCAAGGACGGCAATTTTGTCGTCGCCGGTACGGATCGCAGCCTGGGCTTCGGCGATGTGGCGCTGGCGGCATATGTGCCCCACAACTATCCTCACGAGGAACTGGAGCCAGGACTTGAGGAAACCGCTTTCTATGATCCGAAGAACTTCACTTTCCCAGCGGGCTGCCATATCTGTGAGGTGGAGATCGACCCGGAAACGGGTGTCACGCAGGTGGTCGACTATACGGTGGTGGATGATTTTGGTCGGGTGATCAATCCCATGATCGTGGAAGGTCAGGTGCACGGCGGTCTGGCTCAGGGGATTGGCCAGGCGCTGCTGGAGCGGTGCGTCTACGACGAGGAGGGGCAGCTGATCACCGGTTCCTATGTTGACTATTGCATGCCGCGAGCGGACGATCTGCCCAGTTTCAACGTCAGCACCGAGAAAACCCTGTGCACCCACAACATCCTTGGGGTAAAAGGCTGTGGGGAGGCAGGCACCATCGGGTCGCCGCCCACGGTGATCAACGCGGTGATCAACGCCCTGAGCCCGCTCGGGGTAACCGATATGGCCATGCCAGCGACGCCGGAGCGGGTCTGGCAGGCCATTCGCGCAGCCACGCGCCACTGACCGGGGAGCGATAGCCATGTATGAATTCAATTACCAGCGGCCCGGCGACGTGGCCAGTGCGGTGGCCGCGCGCCAGGGTAACGCAGACGCGCTGTTTCTTGCTGGCGGCATGACCCTGCTGCCCACCTTGAA
Source organism: Gammaproteobacteria bacterium (assembly GCA_041556855.1). Taxonomy (GTDB): domain Bacteria; phylum Pseudomonadota; class Gammaproteobacteria; order Steroidobacterales; family JBFFHS01; genus JBFFHS01. The sequence continues at coordinate 16,486 of JBFFHS010000049.1, read as the reverse complement.
GCTGCGCCTGGCTCAGCCTGCAGAGCTCATCGATCTGGCGGCGATTCCGGATTTGGTCGGCGCCCACCAGGAGGGTGACGTGATCAAAGTGGGTGCCATGACCTGCCACGACGAAGTGGCTCGTTCGGCGACGGTGCGGGAAGCCATCCCGGCACTGAGCACTCTGGCGGGCAGTATCGGTGATCCTCAGGTGCGCAATCGGGGCACGCTGGGTGGCTCCATCGCCAACAATGATCCGGCGGCGGACTATCCTGCGGCGCTGGTGGGTCTGGGCGCCACTGTCGAGACGAATCAGCGCCAGATCGCCGCGGACGATTTCTTTACGGGCATGTTCGAGACCGCCCTTGAAACCGGCGAGCTGATTACCGGCGTCACTTTTCCGATTCCGGCCCGTGCCGGCTATGCCAAGTTCGCCAATCCCGCCTCCCGATATGCCATCGTGGGCGTGATGGTCGCAGAAACGGGCGGAACAGTGCGCGTGGCCGTGACCGGAGCGGGTCCGGTGGTGTTCCGACAAGCCGAGATGGAACAGGCTCTGGCGGCCGATTTCTCGCCGGAAGCCGTCGCTGGTATCAGCGTGCCTGCGGATGACCTGAATGAGGATCTGCACGCCAGCGCCGAATATCGCGCCCATCTCATTACCGTGATGGCACGCCGGGCGGTTGCCGCGGCGCGTGGTTAAGGCATTACCGGAATCCGTTGACGAGACCCTGGCGCTTCTTTCGGCGGGCGACTATGTGGCCCGTCGTTCCCTCGCTACCGCCCTGTATCTGACCTTCAAGCTTCGCCGGCCGCTGTTCCTGGAGGGCGAAGCGGGGGTGGGTAAGACCGAATTGGCCAAGGTGGTTGCCCAGGCGCTCGACCGGGATCTGATCCGGCTGCAGTGCTACGAGGGTCTGGATATCGCCGCGGCGGTGTATGAGTGGAACTATCCGCGCCAGATGCTGGCCATCCGCATGGCCGATGGGGCCGGCGAATCGGAACGTGAGGCGCTGTTGGATGATATCTATGGTTCCGACTACCTGATTCAGCGCCCCATTCTCAGGGCGCTGGAGCCTCACGCCAGCGGCCCGCCCGTGCTTCTGATCGATGAACTGGATCGCGCTGACGAACCCTTCGAAGCCTTTCTTCTCGAGGTCCTGGCAGATTTTCAGGTGACCATCCCGGAGCTGGGTCCGGTCAAAGCCCACGAGCCGCCCATTGTCCTGATCACTTCCAACCGTACCCGGGAGATTCACGACGCCCTGAAGCGCCGGTGTTATTACGCCTGGCTTGACTATCCGGATCGGGCGACGGAGTTGGCCATCGTGCGTCTCAAGGTGCCCGGCGTGGCTGAGCAACTGAGCAGCCAGCTGGTGGATTTTGTGCAGGCGTTACGCCAACAGGATCTGTTCAAAAGCCCGGGTATCGCGGAGACCATCGATTGGGCTCGGGCCCTGGTGGCGCTGGAGGCCGAAGCCGTGGATCAGGCCACGGCTGGCGACACCTTAGGCGCGCTGCTGAAGTATCAGGACGACCTGGAAAAAGTCCGTGCCAATCTCAGCCAGCTTTTGCCCCTGTAGTCACGGCACGCAGCGCCCGCGGAACGAATCCTTCCCGGTTTCCGCGCCCGTCGGCAGGCAGGCGGACGTTTCCGCCTGCGGACGGCGGCTCAGGCCGGCTTAACCCCGATCAGGTTATGGCGGCTGCGCCACACGGCAGGCCCTTTTTCGTTGACATCAAAGCCTGCCTGGCGCATTGCCTGAGGGAAATCAAGCCCAGCGTACTCCATGCGCCACACTTCATTGTTCCAGCGATGGTCCCGCCACTCGCCCAGCGTGCTGAAGGCGTCGGTGCGGCGCTTGCTGCCGGTGTAGAAGTCTATTGGGAAATAGAACCCGCCGGGCCTAAGAATGCGATGGGTCTCGTTGACGATCTGCTGGGAGATCTGGGCAGGTACTTCATGGTGCAGGATGTAGGAGACGACCATGTCGAAATGGCCATCGGGGAACCGGGTGTCTTCCGCCAAACGCTGGGCATAGTGCACTTCAACACCCAGATCGACGGCGCGCATATGACCATAACGCAGCATGGGCGCGCCGATATCCAGGCCCCACACTTGCGCCTCTGGAAAACGCTCCTTGAGCGCAACGGTTAGCTGACCGATGCCGCAGCCCAGATCGAGAATGCGCCGGACCTGACCGTCAGCGGGCAGTGGCACGTCCCGGGCCAGGCTGGCATGCAGTTCGTCCTGATCGTTGCCCTCAGGCAGTCGGGCATAGAAGTTGTTGGTGCTGTAGTGGTAGATGTGCCCTGCGAAGGCTTCCCCCACATAACCACCCGGTTGGGTATGAATTTCGTGGGTCGCGTACTCGGGGATGTCCATCTCCGGGTTCAATTCCAAGGTCCCGGGGCCGGCGGTGTCCGCGGCGGCCAGTTCCTCCAGATACGCATCGGCGTTGGCGTGCAGGAAGGTCTGAAAGTTCTCGTGCATGAAATTATGCACCCACACGCGGGCGTGGGCCTGGGTGCCAATCAGCGGGTCATCCGCCACCAGTTCCAGAATTCGCCGCAGCGGAATATCGTCCCGTGGATTGAGGCCATGGGCCGCTAAAATTGCATTGCAACGGTCGCGGGCGGCCGGTCCTAGTTGCCGCGCCTGCCAAATCCGATAGCCGGCGAGAAAGTCATCCCGGCTTTCCACATCCAGGCTGGGCAGGCGCTCCAGGCGACCGACGCTACCCCGGGGCTCCAAATCATAGGGTCCAGTCTGAGCGGACGCCGCGCGTCCGGTCAGCGCGGAAGTGATGGCCGTGCCCGCCGCGGCGGCTGCGCCCAACAGGTTACGCCGATTCATCATGGGCCACGCTCCTAAGGGTTCATAGCGCGAGCATACCAGCGCTCGGCGCTTGCTGCCGCGCGTCGTCGTCGTCCCGGCCGCGCCGCAGTCGTCCCCCGCCCCAGGCGTCGCGCCCGCGCCTGTTAGTCCTTGACCAAGCGCCGATAGCTGGCCAGGTGGCGCCGGGCAGCCTGCTGCTCGCCGCGCCGCTCATAGATCCGGGACAAATTAAAGTGGGCATCGGCCAGCTGTGGATCCAATCGAAGGACCCGCTGGTAGCCGGCCAGGGCCTCGCCCAGCTGACCGCGATCCTCCAGCACCACGGCGAGATTGAACAGGGCCGTCACATGGTCAGCGGCCAGAGCCAGCACGCGGCGGTAGAGGCGCTCCGCTTCCGCCAGCCCGCCCGCGGCATGGTTGAGCCGCCCCAGGTTGATCAGGCTGTCGACGTGGTCTGGATCCAGGTCCAGGGCACGGCGATAGGCGGACTCGGCATCGCAGGCGGCATCCACCACCTCAAAGGCGACCCCCAGCTCGTACCACTGCTGTGCCGTGGTGTCGGCCTCGCTGTTTGCATCGCTGGCCCGCGCTCGCACCAGCGGGGCGACCGAGCGGGCCAGTTCCTGGACGGAAAAATCCAGGGTTTCCTGACCCGACAGAGGCTCCCACGCCGCATCTCGGTCTTTAACGATAATCGCATCGCCCTCCCGCACGATGCGCACCGATGCCAGGGAACGATCCTCAGGCAACTGCTGTCTGATGGCTCGCAGTGCGCGCCAGATTTTGCGTGTGGAGACCTGCGCTTCGCGCAGCGCGCGGGCGGCGCGCAGCAGCACCAGATCCTGGAAGGCAAACCGATAGCGGCCGCGCGCATTCTTGCGCGCACTGATCAAACCCGCGCGGGCCAGCGCGCGCACCTGCTCGATGGGCACATCGAGCAGATCGGCAACTTCTCGGCTGGAGTACTCCCGCATCTTGAGGGGGGATTATGACTGACTTTGCCGCTTTCTTCCTGGCGGTAATCGCGCCGGCAACTTGCGCAACTGGTCGATGTTGTCAGCCCTGTTCCCGACGCGCCTTGCGGGCTTCCATCATGGAGCCTGATCGGGTGTCGCCCGCGATCTGTGCCCCGTGGGTTCCGCGGCGCCGTGCATGCCCCCCTGTCCTATTCAGCCCGCGTTCAGCCCCCCGTTGCTAGGGTACCCTCGAGCCAAAGGGAGAAGTGCCATGAACAAAGGACTGATTGGAGTTGCTGCGGCGGCCGCGCTGTCCCTGGCGAGCGTCGGCGCGCTGGCTGATCATCGTCACCATAGCCATCACGACAAGGAATGGGTCTATCTGGCAGGCGGTGCGCTGGTAGGCGCGGCCATCGGCGGGCTGATCTATTCAGGCCGGTACGGTTATTACGATCATGGCCATTATCGGCCCCGGGTCCACTATCATGTCCTGCCGCACGCGCACTATCGGCCCTATTCTCGCCAGCATGTGCGCGACTATCGTCCTCACAAGCGGCACTATCGGCGCCATCGCCACGTGCGCTACTACCACTAGCGACTCGCGGTCAGGCGGGTTTGCGCGCTCCGTGGAGGAACCATGCGGGACCCGCCTGGCCTTCGCGGCGCGTGTGCTCGGCGATGATGGCGGAGTCCGGGTAGCCTGCCTCCAGCATCAGGGCGCGCACGTCCGCCTCCGCCCAGCCCGTCCAGAAGTGCTCGCCGTTGTGACGCACCTGCCAGTCGTTCATGACCTGATCGGCCAGCCCCACGAAGTCCACCTGGGTAGGCACGTCCATATGCAGCACCAGGCCGCCCGGTCGTAGCACCCGCCAGCACTCGGCAATCATCCGGGGCAGGGCCTGGGGCGAAGTCTCATGGCCCACGATGTGGGACACCACGAGATCAAAGGACGCGTCCGGGAAGTTCAGCGCCTCCGCATTCATCTGCTTGAAGTGAACGGCGACCTCCTGATTTTCCGCTAAGGCATGCGCGTAGCGGATAAACCCGGGCGCGCAGTCGATGCCATAGACCTTGGCCTCAGGATACCGCTGGGCATAGGTCACGGTGTTGACGCCGGTGGCGCAGCCTACGTCCAGGATGGTTTCCGGGTTGAAATCCGGAAAGCGCTGCTCAATCTGGGCAATGACGAAGCCGCCAGCGCCGTAGCCCACCTGGTTGGTGGGATGCTTGCCGGGACCGTAGATCAGACCGCCACCGGCGTAGATCGCGCCGGCAGTAATGTCGTCAGGGCCCTTGTCCAGCGCAAAGCCGCCCGGCTGGCGGTGGATCTCATGCTTGGCAATGTAGCGTGGCACCGTCAGCTCGGGATCCAGCTCCACGCTCCCCAACGGATCCGATTTGGCGTTTTGCGCTGCGGCTACCCGCTCAAGGCGGGGCAGTTCGTATTCCAGCACGTCCTCAATGAGCGACCACATCATGCCCTGGGAGATATAGGTCATGGCTTCCCAGGCCTGGTACAGCGGCGCTTCCTCAAGCGCGCGGGCCACCAGCCCACGGTCATCCCGGGTATTTTCAAGCGGCCGACCCAGTTCTTTCTCCAGCCGCGGCCGGATCTCTTTGGCGACCAGGCCGCGCACCGCCTTTTGCAGGTCCAGATTGGCAAAGCGCTTCACGGTGATCAGGAACCGGCGGCGCGCCTCTTCTTCCCAGGCCGGCGTCGGCCGCATGTCATTATTGGGGGCTGGGGGTGTGCTCATGACGGTCTACTCTTCAAACGTCAAACCCTAAGTTGCCGGGATTCAGTTGTTGCCGGGGGTCGAACACCTGCTTGATGGCGGCCAGCTGGCGCCAGGTGCTGTCCTCAACCATAGCACGGTACGGATAGAGCTTGCCGAGCTGCACGTGCACCGCACCCAGCTCGAAGAAGAAGTCGCGCAGTGCCCGGCGCAATCGAACGGCCATGGCGCGGGCGTCCTCATTGGCGGCGAGGTTGGCGAAGCGTTTCGCGTCGCTGCTGGAGAGATGGCGCAGGTGCAATTCCGATACGCTGTCCTCCCAGTAGAAGCTGGGCTCGCATAGGAAATACCCCGGGCCGAAGTTGGTCATGTAGGACTCCCACATGCCGTGGGCATCCATCTCGGCGCGCCAACCCGCAAAAAAGTCCTGCACCGCCTCGCTGACTTCCACGGCGCGGCTGACCGGAAACAGGCCATTGCTCGGCACCCAGCGCTGGCCCCTGGGTCCCAGGAAGCCGCGCACCGAGAAACCCCGCGCCGCCATAGCCTGGGGCAGCACCGGTGGAATTTCCCGGCCGCGCTGGGTGGCGATCGCTCGGACCTGGTCCAACTGGGCCGCGAGCGCTGCTTCGTTGGGCGCGTCCAGGCTCAGATGCAGCGACCACTTCACGCCGGCCATGAAATCCGTGGCCGCCGCGGCGGCCATGCGGGCGCTGGCGCGCGGCGATTCGCGCCCCACGGCCGCCAGGGTTTCGATAGCCTCGCGAAAGCCCACTTTGACGCTGTTCTGGCTTTTGTAAGGGTCCAGGCCCACGCGCCGGCTGATGTAGTCCAGGCGGGACAGCGGCACCATGGCACGGGCCATGTCGGCATAGGTCTCGTAGGCGAAAGACGCATAGCCCTGGCTTGGTGGACGCTGCCGCAGTCGGATGCTGGCAGCGGTCTTGACGCCGAAGGCGCCGCAGTCGCCCAGAAACAGGCCTGTGAGATTCGGTCCAAAATCTTTGAAGAACGGGTTGCCCTGGCCGCTGCGCGCCGCGCTGCCGGTGTTCAGCAGGCTGCCGTTCATCAACGCGACCTCCAGCGCCATGACCCCGTCCATGCCCTGGGGCACGTTCTGGGACAGTGCGCCCCCCACGGTGGAGTAGATGCCGGAAAAGGGCGCCTGAAAATCCAGCACGGCGTCCGTGTCCGCCAGGGCGTCGCTGACCGTCGCCCAGGTGCAACCAGCCTCGACTGTGACGTAGCCGTCCGCCAGATTGATGTCCCGCACCCCGCTCAGTCGGCTCAGGTCCATGATCGCGGCGGGTTGGCGCACGGGGACGTAGCCCTGTGAGTAGGACATGCCGCCCCCCCGGGCGTAAATGGCCAGATCTGCGCCGGCCGCGGCTGCCAGACAGGCAGCTACTTCGGCGGCGTTACCCGGCCGCAGGATCAGCTCGGCAACTGCACCGTCCTCCCAGAAGAAAATGTCGTTGGAATAGGCGGCGCATTCCGCGGGGTCTGCCAAGATGCCCCGCTCACCCACGACGGGCTCGAACAGCCCGCGCAAGGACGAGGCTTGCGATGGGTTCAATTCCGCCATGCTTATTCCGAGATTGAGACAGGGTCGGTCATTATAGACACAGGTTGCCGCTGACCTGGATTGCTCGCAAAATCGTTGCCATGTGCTGAGGTTGGGGAGGGCCGCCATGCGCGGGCTGATGATGGATACGCCGCTGTTGATCACCGAGATCATGCGGTTTGCGGAGCGCAACTATCCCAATGTCGAGGTGGTGTCGGTGACCGCGGACGCACCCCGGCATCGTTGCACCTACGGGGATGTTTTTCGCCGCGCTCGGCAGCTGGCCAACGCCTTGGGAAAGCTGGGGCTCAAGGCTGGCGATCGCGTCGCGACTCTGGCGTGGAACGACTATCGGCATATGGAGCTGTACTACGGCGTGTCTTGCGCCGGCTACGTGCTGCACACCATCAATCCGCGGTTGTTTGCTGAGCAGCTGGCCTACATCGTCAACCACGCTGAGGATCAGGTCATCTGTCTGGATCCCATGTTCGTGCCCCTGCTGGAAGCGATCAAGGACCAACTGGCTAGCGTGCGCCACCTCGTCGTGCTCGCCGATCGCGGCCACGTACCTGACAGCAAGCTTGACCTGCTGTGCTACGAAGAGATGCTGGGGGATGAGCCGGATAGTTTCGCTTGGCCGGCAATCGACGAGCGTGCGGCCAGCTCCATCTGCTACACCTCAGGCACCACCGGAAACCCCAAGGGTGTTGTCTACAGCCATCGCGCCACGGTCCTGCACGCGTATGCCGCGTGCATGCCCAACGCCATGGGTCTGTCCCATTCCGATGTGGTTTTGCCCGTTGTGCCCATGTTCCATGTCAACGCCTGGGGCACGCCCTACGCTGCGCCTATGGCGGGCGCCAAGTTGGTGCTGCCGGGACCGAAAATGGGCGACGGCCAAGCGCTGCAGGCTTTGCTGGAGGCGGAGCATGTGACTGTGAGTCTGGGCGTGCCTACGGTGTGGTTGGCCCTGCTGGGATACCTGCGGGAGTCGGGTAAAACCGTGGCCGCGTTGCAGCGCACCATCGTCGGCGGTTCCGCGTGCCCGCTGGCCATTATGGATGAGTTTCAGGAGCGGCACGGGGTCTACACTCATCACGCCTGGGGTATGACGGAGATGAGTCCGCTGGGCACGCTCAATAGGCTGTTGCCCGGGATGCAGGACCTGCCAAAGGCCGAACGGGACAAAGTCCGCGCCAAGCAGGGCCGGGCGATTTTCGGTGTGGACATGAAAATTGTTGACGATGAGGATCGCGAGCTGCCCTGGGATGGTGAGGCCTTTGGCAATCTGAAGGTTCGGGGCTGGTGGATCGCGAGCGACTACTACCGTCCGGATGAGCCCGCCGGCGCGCACGACGACAAGGGTTGGTTCAGCACCGGCGATGTGGCCACGATCGATCCGAACGGCTATATGCAAATCACCGACCGCACCAAGGACGTGATCAAGTCCGGTGGCGAATGGATCAGCTCCATCGAGCTGGAGAACGAGGCGATGGCTCACCCGGCGGTGGCGGAAGCTGCGGTAATCGGTGTGGCCCACAAGAAATGGTCGGAGCGACCCTTGTTGCTGGTGGTCAAGGCGCCCGATACACAACTCAGCCGCGAGGATATGCTGGCCTGGTTCAAAGGCAAGGTCGCGAGCTGGTGGATTCCGGATGATGTGGTGTTCGTTGACGAGTTGCCCCACACGGCCACTGGGAAAATATCCAAGCTCGAGCTGCGGGAACAGTTCGGTGCTTATCAATTGCGCGATCAGGGGGGGGATTGAGGCATGCGCTGTATGTTGCTGATGCTGAGTTTGTTGCCGGTGGTGGCCGCTGCCGTGAATACGGACCTGGAGGTTCGCGTGTTGGCGAAGGATGCCAAGTTCATCGGCTCCGGCGTGGGTGGCATGGCCATCACGGTTCGCGATTTTGCCACCGGCAAGGTGCTCGCCGTGGGCGAAACCCGGGGCGGTGCCGGCGACACGGATCGCATCATGCGTGAGCCCCGGCAGCGGGGCCAGGTGCTGTTCACGGAAGGTGCAGCAAGCTTCCGCGCCAGCCTGGAGCTGTCGGCGCCCATGCTGGTGGAGGTCATTGCCTCAGGGCCCCTGGAGTTTCCCCAGGCCCGCCAGTCCATCAGCCTCACCCACTGGCTGCTGCCGGGCAAGCATGTGGTGGGCGGCGATGCGCTGCGGCTCGAGCTGCCCGGCTTTGTGGTCACCGCCCGGGCCGAGCCTCCGGACCTGCGCCTGACCGAACAAGCAACGGTCGAGTTGGGCGCGCGGGTGACGATGATGTGCGGCTGCCCGCTGACGCCCGGCGGACTCTGGGACAGTGACGGCTACGAAATTCGTTCCTGGCTCTATCGCGACGGGCAGCAGGTGGGTGAGCTGCCGCTGAGCTATGCGGGGCAGCCGAACGAATTTGCGGCTCGCTGGCAGCCTGACGCACCGGGCTATTATGAGGTCGTGATCTACGCCTTTGATCCCACCAACGGCAATACGGGTGTCGATCGGGTCGGGGTTCGGGTACAGCCTTGACGGCGGCGCTTATAGAAAGTCGCTGGAGTCTTTAAGCTGGGCGCCGGCCGCGCCCATGCGCTCGAGGGCTTGCGCGCCATCTCCCGGCTTCACGTTGACTGCCCGAACCCCATCGGTCAGCACGATGATTGCAAAGTCCGCCGCGAGGCCGTCGAGCACCGTGTGCAGCACACAGTAGTCTGTTGCCAGCCCACCGACCAGCAGACGCTTGACCCCCTGTTCCTGCAGCCGCTGAGCGAGCTGGGTGCCGTCGAAGCCGGAGTACGAGTCCCAATCGGGTCGAGTGGCCTTGGATACGATGTGCGTTTCCGCCGGCAGCTGCAGCGCCGGGTGAAACTGAGCGCCGCTCGTGGCGGCGACGCAGTGGGTTGGCCAGATGCCGCCCTGGGCCTTGAACGAGCAATGGTCCGGCGGATGCCAGTCGCGGGTTGCGACGATGGGAAGATCCCGCGCCGCGAAAGCCTGAATCAGGGCGTTCAGGGGGGCGACAATCTGGTCGCCCTCGGTGACAGCCAGAGCGCCGCCAGGCATGAAGTCGTTCTGCACGTCCACCAGCAGCAGAGCGTCGGAAGCTTCGATCGACCCGGTCATGGTGTCCCCTTTCTATATCGCCGGTTGAATGGCAAAACGCTCGCAGTAGTTGTGGAAGCGTCGCAGTTCCTGCTGCCGATTAAGGCCGTAGGCCTCCAGTGAATAACGATGCACTCCGTGTTTGTGCTTTGGATTGGCGGCCAGAAAATCATCCATGCGCTGCCGTGCCGGGGCGCTCAGCTGCCAGCCGCAGAAGTCGTAAATCTGCTCCACCACATCGAGCGGGCGCTGCTCGATATCCTCATAGCGCACATCGAGAAACTGCTGCGGATGTGCCTGATCCCGCGCTGCAAGAAATCCATCCAGCGCCCGACCCCAGCGCGCCGCCCAGTCGGCAGCGACCGCGTGGGGGTCCACCCGATCGCTGAAGGCGGTGCGCAGCACCGTGGCATGGCTGGCCATGGACGCCATCACGCGCAGCGGATCTCGATGGGTCTGAACGATACGGGTGGCCGGATAGCGGCGTAACAGGGCCGGCAGAGCGAACAGATGGCCGGGTGCCTTCAAAACCCAGCGCGCACTCGGGCGGTCGTGCTGCAGATGCTGCAGCAGTCGCTCGTGGAACCGGTAGGCCAGGTTCTGATCCTGCGACTCCAGCCAGTCCTGATAACCGGGCACGTTGTGGGTGGTGTGAAACTGGATGCTTTGGAACACCTGTGCCGTGATGGCGATGCACTCCTGGGGCAACTCGGCGGCGATGGGGTGGATCTTTTTGAACTGGGGTGCCAGCCGGTTGGCCCAGCGTAGCCGGGCATCACACCGGGCCCTGAGCTGCTCATCATCGGAACGGCCATCGCCCGCGGGGTACATCACCTCCCAGGTTTGCGGTGTGCGGCTTTCAGGATCCTGGGACAGCAAGCCGTGCAGCAGGGTGGTGCCGGTGCGGGGCAGGCCGATAATGAACACGTCGGCAGCTACCGGCGCCGCTGCGATGGATGGCTCGGCCAGCCGGGCGCGTTCCAGATGTAAAAGGTTAGCCAGCAGGCTGACCAGCAGTTCGCGCACGGTCAGCCGGCCCAGCAGACTCAGGTGGGCTTGTGCTTCATAGGACTCCACCAAGTGCTCCAGGGAGGCGTGAAAATCCCAGTCGCCAAAGCTCACGCTGCCGGCCCGCCGCTGGGCAGCGCGAATCAAGTCACTGGGCGCTAGAGATACCGGCCGCCGGCCCGTCTTGGCATATAGTGATCCGACCGCGTTCAGCGCCGTGACGGCGGCGGCCAGGGCAGGATTTTGTGCGCCCATGGGTACGGAAAAGGGGGTCTGCTAGTATGCCGGCGATTGTGGCGGCTCCGGCGCCGCGGGGCAAACCATACGAGTTGTCATCATGAGCATCGAAGCGATCAGCGCCCTGATTCAAGACGTGCCGGATTTCCCCAAGCCCGGCATCCTGTTCAAGGACATCACGCCGCTGCTGGCCGATCGGGCGGGTTTCCGCGCCGCGATTGACCTGCTGGCGCAGCGGGCCGCGCCATTTGCTGCGAATGGCATCCTTGCGATCGAGTCCCGCGGATTCATCTTCGGCGCCGCGCTCGCGGCGCACCTGGGCTTGCCTCTGCACCTGGTGCGCAAGCGCGGCAAGTTGCCCCGAGCGTCGGTGACCGTGAGCTACAGCTTGGAATACGGTCTGGATCATTTGGAGATGCATACCGACGCGGTTCAGCCGGGCGAGCGTTACCTGGTGGTGGACGACGTGATTGCGACCGGCGGCACCGCTGCGGCGGTCAGCAAGCTGGTGCACCGTCAGGGGGGTGAGGTGGCAGCCATGCTGTTTGTGATTGAGCTGGCTGACCTGGCCGGGCGGGAGCATCTGGGCGGCGCCCCGGTGGAAAGCCTGATTGTCTACCAGGACGATTAGACCGGCGGGGTCTTGTCAGTATTTCCGTTCGACGATGAATTCGGACAACAGCCGCAAGGCGCCGGCCTCCGAGCCGAGTTGATCCAGCACGTCAATCGCCTGGCCATACAGCTCTTGGGCACGTTGCCGCGCCCGCGCCACGCCCAGCATCGCCGGGTAGGTGGCTTTGTGCCGGGCCAGATCCGAATACGCTGATTTTCCCAGCGTTGCCGTGTCGGACTCCCGTTCCAGAAGGTCATCGCGAATCTGAAAAGCCAGGCCGATGATGTCCGCGTACTCGCCCAGCAGCGCCGAGCGGTCGTCGCCAGGGGATGCATAGTGGCTGGGCATCATGATGGCCGCTCGAATGAGGTAGCCGGTTTTCTTCACGTGCAGCTGCTCCAACTCGGCCTCGGACAACACCCGGCCCTCGGCGCTGAGATCCAGGACCTGCCCGGCCACCATCCCGCCGGGTCCGACCGCACCTGCCAGCTCGGCCTGCAGCGCAACTTGAGCCGCGGGGCGGCTGATCAGTCCGGCATCCGTGCACAGCACCTGAAAGGCAAGAGCTTGCAGTGCGTCGCCGACCAGGATGGCAGTTGCCTCGTCAAAGGCCTTGTGGGTGGTCGGTTGGCCGCGGCGCAGGTCATCGTCGTCCATGGCCGGCAAATCGTCGTGCACCAGGGAATAGGCATGCACGAGCTCGACCGCTACCGCCATGGGGTCCACCAGCTCCGGCGCGACTCCGAACAGCTCGCCGCTGGCGTAAGCCAACAGCGGGCGAATGCGCTTGCCGGCGCCCAGCACACTGTAGCGCATCGCCGCGGCAAGCCGATCCGGCGCGCCGGGAAGTCTGCCCAGATAGCGTTCGAGATGCCCATTGGCACGGTGCTGATGCCGCTGGATCCAGTCCGGTGATGGGGATGACATGCTCAAGCGGTTGGTATTCACTGCAGGTCGAGCGCGCTGCCCGGCGGGGCGCGGGGGGCGCGTGTTACCATGACTTGCAAGCATAGCATCGGAAAGCGCCCGCGGGTCCCGGCGGCAAGGCCATGCAACAGCAACCCTCCCACAATCCGGCTGACGATCTGACTTACCAGACAGAGATTCTGCCGGGCGTGTCCCGGACGTTTGCCTTGACCATCCCCCAGCTTCCGCTTGAGCTGGATAGGGTCGTGACCAATGCCTACCTGTTGTGCCGTTTGGCTGACACCATTGAAGACGACGTGGGGCCGACCGAGGCTCAGAAGTCTGAGTTTCATCATCGTTTCGTTGCGGTGGTCCAGGGCGACGAGCCTGCCGCCCCCTTCGCCGGGGACCTGTCCAGTGTGCTTTCCAGCCAGGTGCTGGCGGCGGAACGCGAACTGGTGGAAAACACCGCGCGGGTAATTCGCGTGACTCACGGTTTCAGCGCGGCGGAGCAGGCCGCCCTGTCGCGCTGCGTGAGCATCATGTGCCGCGGCATGCCTGAGTTCCAACGCAACAAGAGCCTGAACGGCCTCCCGGACGTCGAGGCATTGAGTCGTTACTGCTACTACGTGGCAGGCGTGGTGGGCGAGATGCTGACGGAGCTGTTCTGTCTGCACTCCCCTGCCATGGCGCGTCACCGAAAAGAGCTGATGAAGCTGGCGGTTTGTTTTGGCCAGGGGCTGCAGATGACCAACATCCTCAAAGACATCTGGGATGACCGGCGCTCCAACACCTGCTGGCTGCCGCGCAGCGTGTTCGCCGATGCTTTTCCTCTGAAGGATCTGGATCAGCACCATACTTCCCCGGAGTTCATCGCCGGGCTGCGCGAGCTGATCGGCATCGCCCACCGGCATCTGCGCCACGCGCTCGAATACACCCTGTACGTGCCGCGGCGGGATCGCGGCGTGCGACGCTTTTGCGCGTGGGCCATCGGCATGGCCGTACTGACGCTGCGGAATATTGCTGCCAACCCGACTTTCACCAGCGGCGATCAGGTGAAGATTTCCCGTCGGGCGGTGCGTGGGACGGTCCTGCTCAGCAACCTGGCGCTGCCCAGCGACCGCGCCTTGGGCGCGCTTTTCGCCTGGGCGGCCCGCGGTCTGCCGCTGGCCGCATCGGCCCACGCTGTGAGCAGGCCGGCTCCGGCCGCGGCGGCTGCCCCGGAGCAGCTGGCGGTGGGGCGTCGCTGACACACCCCGGGGCGACGTCATGACGGTGACCGGGCCGCAACGGCAATGGGTCGCGGCGGTGGCCGCCCTGAGCGTGGAAACGCAGCCGCTGCGCCGTGCCCCGCATGCCCCGGCGCTGCGGATCATCCAGGCAGGCCCGGGCCCACAGGCCTGCACCCGGGCGGTTTCCCGCGCGGTAGCGCAGGGGGCCGGGGCCCTGGTGTCCTGGGGTTTCGCCGGTGGCCTGACGAGGGAGCTGGGCTCTGGCGGGGTGTTGCTCGCCAGCCGCGTCATTGACGGTTCAGGGCGGCAGCTGCGCGGCGATGACGCGTGGCGCGAACGTCTCGAGAATCGCATGCCGGCGGGACTGGACGTGCGCTACGACGGGCTGCTGCTGGCCAGCGATAGCGTGTTGTTGACGCCCGCGGACAAGGCTCTGGCGGCTGCAAGCAGTGGTGCTCAAGCAGTGGACATGGAGACCTTTGCTCTGGCGGCGGCGGCTGACAAGCACCGCTTGCCCTGGGTGGCGGTCCGGATCGTCCTGGATACGTCGAGCGACTCACTACCCCGGGGCGTGCAGCAATGCGTGGATGCCAACGGCACACTTCGCTGGCGCGGCGTGTTGCGGTTGCTGGCGCAGCCGGGTGGATGGCATGGCCTGGCGACTGCCGCGCGCTGTTCGCGCCAGGCTCGCGCGTCACTGGCGGTGCTGGCCAGGGCCTTGGGCCCTGTGGCCTTCGCCGCGCCCGGCCTGAGCGCATCATGATGGAACCCTGCCGTGGTTAGCGCGAGGCTGCAGGGACGCCTGGGCGGTGTATTGGCCGTGTGGGTGAGCGGTGTATTGCGCTGGCGCTGGCTGGTGATCGCCCTGTTCGGCGCGCTGTCGCTGGCAAGTTTTCGCTATACCGCTGCCCACCTGGGGATCAATACCGATACCGCCGATATGATTTCGCCGCACTTGGCCTGGCGGCAGGATTTTATCGACTATCGGGAGTCTTTCCCCAGCCGCTATCGGGTGGTTCTGGCGGTGGTGGACGCGCCCACCGCCGGGCAGGCAGAACGGGCTGCCATCGCGCTGGCGGAACGCCTGGCAGCGCGCAGCGATACGTTCCAATCCGTGTTCTACCCGGGTGCCGAGCCGTTCCTGCAGCGGAACGGGCTTTTGTATCTGGAGCCGGACGTCCTGGAAGCGCTGGCGGATCGGCTCGCCCAGGTGCAGCCGTTGCTGGGTCGGTTGCAGGCGCGCTTCAGCGCCGAACAGCTGATCGCCGTGCTCGATGAGGCCCTGGAACGCGCCGATCCCGCAGGACGGGAGGCGTTGGCGCCGCTGCTTACGGAGTTGACCCGCACCGTGGCGGACCAGGACTACGAGTTCGATTGGCGGGGCCTGCTGGCGAGCGCCGATCTGACCCCATCATCCCAGGTCATCATTGTGGAGCCGCGGCTGCAGTTCGACCGGGTGCAGCCGGCGCGGCGCGCCATGGAGGTGCTGCGCGGGGAGATCGCCGCGCTGCCGGTCAGTGGCGCGGTGGTCAGCCTGACGGGCACGGTGGCGATGGAGCACGAGGAGTTGGCCAGCGTGACGGCCGGCGCTGCGCTGGCCGGGTTACTGGCGCTGTTAATGGTCAGCGCGGTGCTGTACCTGGCGCTGCGCTCGTTGGCCTTGCTCGCCGTCACCGTCACGACGCTCCTGGTCGGTCTTTTGGGCACGGCGGCGTTTGCGGCCGCCAGCATTGGCCACCTGAACCTGATCTCCGTGGCCTTTGCCGTGCTGTATATCGGCCTGGGCGTCGACTTTGTGATTCACTGGACGCTGCGTTTTCAGGAGCTGCGCGGGCAGGGACTGGCAGTAAAGGATGCCCTGCCGGCCACGGCGCGGGGCGTGGGCACCTCGCTGGTCATCTGCGCCGTGACCACGGCGGCCGGCTTCTATTCCTTTATACCGACGCCGTTCGAGGGCGTGTCGGAGCTGGGCCTGATCTCAGGTACCGGCATGTTCATCAGCCTGTTCGTGAGTGTGACGTTGCTGCCGGCACTCCTGTACGTCGTTGCACCCGTCGCGCCGGCTCGTCTGCCCGTCCGCTGGCTGGGTGCAGAGCTGCTCACGCCCTTGGTCAGCCGACCCGCGCGGGTGGTGGCGGTCGCGCTGCTGCTGGGGCTGGCCGCGCTGGCGCTGTTGCCGGGCGTGCGGTTCGACAACAATCCGCTGAACCTGCGGGATCCGGATGCCGAGTCGGTGCGCAGCTTCAAGGCGCTGCTGGCGGGGATGAGGGAGCCGCCGCTGAGCCTGGCGCTGCTCGCGGATCCGGGGCACAGTGCCGCCGC
>JBFFHS010000048.1:0-28557 GCA_041556855.1 Gammaproteobacteria bacterium | reverse complement strand
CGCGAGCCCCGCCCCGGCGCGGGCCAGGCCCCGGCGGCCGTCAAGCCAAGCGGTAAATGCGTTCTACGTTATGGCGCAGCAGTTTTGCCCGGGGTCCCGGTCGCAAACCCAGGTCGTTGATTTCCTGCACGGTCCGCTCGAACTGCAACACAGGGAAATCAGTGCCAAAAATGACTTTGTTTTGGCCATACGTGTTGATGTAGTGCACGAATGACTGGGGCCAGTATTTCGGGCTGTGGGCATCCGAGCCGATAAACACGTTGGGATGCTTCCAGGCCATTGCGATCATCTCATCGGTCCAGGGAATACCGACGTGGATGCCGATCAGCTTGAGCTCGGGTAGATCGCAGGCCACTGTATCGAGCGTGATGGGTCGGCCCACGCTGCGCATGGGGTTGTCGGGCGTGTAGATCAGCGACTGGCCTACCTGCATCTGGATGGGAACGTCCAGCTCAATGCATTTAGCGTAAAAGGGATAAAGCCGCCGATGATCGGGGGCCATTTCAAACCAGTGGGGATAATAGTGGGCGCCGATGAAACCCAACTCCTTGACGGCATGCTCGAGTTCGCGCACCCCCGCCATGCCTTCCGTCGGATCAATGCCGGCCAGGCCATAGAACCGGTCCGGGTGCGCCGCTACGGCGTCCGCCACCACCTGGTAGGGCACGTGCCAGTGGGACTCCGGCCCCAACCGGCCGCACTTGACCGCGATCAGGAACGCCTTGTCGATGCCGGCTGCGTCCATCCGGGCGATGGTGTCCTCTAGCGTGACCCCCCCGTAGGTGCCTTCGTCGGTACCAATTTTCTCCACGTAGAAACCCCGCAGGGACTTCGGGCGCACGGCGAGGGCATCATCGGTCCAAATGTTGACAACGGCGTCGATGGCTTTGACATCGGTCTCTTCGGTCATTGGCGGTCTCGGTGAGTGTCGCTGGGAACAGATCGGGTCGGCATCATACCGTAACCACGGGGCGCCGCCGCGCTGAGCTGAAGCGCCGCGCCGGCGGTCGACGGACTGGCGGCGAGCGCCCACCAGGCGCCACGGCCGCGCGCCTGGGCAGCGTCGGGAATTCTTACGAGAAGTTATTCTGTGAAATATGAATATCTCATAACTTTTTGTTTTTTATGAGTGGGCGTGGTTCTTGCATAGTTTCATCAAAGGCCGGTTGGTCCGGCCCCTGACTCCAATAACCTCGGGGATTGAGATGGCTCAGCAGCAGGCTGTCGGTACGAGTTGCGGCGACGCAGACGCCCTGTCCGCCCAGTCGGTGAATCGCCGCGCGCGACCGGATCGACGCCGGACAACCTGGCGCACCTTCACCCACGGCGCGGTGCGGGCCCGCCGTCGCCACAGTCGTCGCGATGCGGACGAGCACCATTTCCTGGACTGGCACGAGGCTTATCTGCTGGTTCCGGTGGTCTCGATTCTGCTGCTCAGCGTTGCCGATGCGTTGCTCACGCTGAAGATCCTTTCCCTCGGGGGCTCGGAGGTCAATCCGGTGATGGCCTGGTTACTGGAGACCAATATTCGCTGGTTTGCCGTCGGCAAGATGGCCTTCACCGGGTTCGGCGTGCTGGTGCTGGTGGCGGTCAGCCGGGCGCGCATTTTCCGCGTCCTGCGGGTCGCGAATGTCCTGCACTGGTTTTTCGCCGCCTACGTCGCTTTGATCGGCTACGAATGGGTTCTGCTCAATCAGGCAATCAGCTAACCGCGCACCTAGAAAGCCCTTCTAGTCCAGCGACTTGCATCATTGACCTGTGGTGACGTTCCGCTAAACTACGGCGGTTTCGCCGCACCTGCGATTTCCAACCGCGGACAGCGCGGCTGCTAAGGATTCGCCGCTGGTTCATTGGATGACACCCGCCCGTCACCGGGTTCGATAAAGCATGAGCAAATCGCTGCAAGAGCAGTATCAGTCCACGCCGCTGTTTGGCAGCAACGCCGCTTACGTGGAAGCCATGTACGAGAGCTTCTTGCAGGATCCGGCGGGCGTGCCGGACGGCTGGCGGCGTTACTTCGAGTCCGTGGCCGGCAGTGCCACCGAGACCCCCCACGGGCCGATTCGTGCGGCAGTGCAGGCCCGCATGGTGCAGCAAGCCACTTCGGCCGTCGCCGTCGCCCAGGGGTCGCGCCCCAAGGGCGCCGCCAGCGCCGCAAAGCAGGCGGCCGTATCCCGGTTAATCCAGGTCTACAGCCTGCGCGGCCATCAGATTGCTGATTTGGATCCGCTGGGTCTGTGGCAGCGGCACATTCCGGCCGTGCTCAAGTTCGATTACCTGGGTCTGGATGACAGTGATCTGGAACAGCAGTTCTACACCGGGGGGCTGGCCGGAACGGGCACCCACCAAATGAAGCTCAGGGACATTGTCGATCTCCTGAAATCCATCTACTGCGGCACGATTGGCGCCGACTTTGCCCATATCTCCCGCGCCCGGGAGCGTCTCTGGCTGCGCCAGCGCTTCGAGCAGGGCATGGCCCATCCTACTTTGTCCAACCACGATAAGCGCGCCATCCTGGCCGGATTGACGCGGGCTGAAGGTATCGAGCGGTATCTGAATACCAAATACGTCGGCCAGAAACGGTTCTCCCTGGAGGGTGGCGAGACCCTTATCCCGATGCTGGATGATCTTATCCAGCAAGCGGGCGGTAAGGGTGTGCAGGAAATCGTCATCGGCATGGCGCATCGGGGCCGCTTGAACGTGCTCGTTAACGTGCTGGGCAAGTCTCCGGAGGAGTTGTTCTCGGAGTTCGAAGGAGCGTACGACCTGGCCACGCTGCGCGGGTCCGGCGACGTGAAGTATCACATGGGCTTTTCTGCTGACCTGCGCACCCCCGGCGGTAACGTGCACGTCGCGCTGGCGTTCAATCCGTCCCATCTTGAGATCGTCAACCCGGTCGTGGAGGGCTCAGTGCGGGCCCGCCAGGACCGTCGCGGCGACCTTCACGGGGAGCGGGCGCTACCGGTCTTGATCCATGGTGATGCTGCCATCGCGGGGCAGGGCGTGGTGCCGGAGACGTTCCAGCTGTCCCAGGCCCGGGGGTTTTCCACCGGCGGCACCGTGCACATCATTATCAATAATCAGATCGGGTTCACCACCAGCACACCCGAGGATGCCCGTTCCACGCCGTACTGCTCAGATGTGGCGAAAATGATCGAGGCGCCGATTTTTCACGTGAACGGCGATGACCCGGAAGCGGCCGTGGCCGCGACTCGCTTGGCGCTGGAGTACCGGCAGGCATTCCGCAAGGATGTGGTGATCGACCTGGTCTGTTACCGGCGCTTGGGACACAACGAGGCGGACGAGCCAGCCGCCACGCAGCCCATGATGTACCAGGCTATTCGCAAGCATCCGGGCGTGCGCAGCAAGTACGTAACCGGGTTGGTGGCCAGCGGTGACATTGCCCAGGGTGATGCGGACCAGCTGATCGATGACTATCGCGATGCATTGGATGCAGGCAACAACCCCAACGATGCGGCGCTGGGCATGATCGGGAATCAGTACACCGTGGACTGGAGCAAATACGCCGCGGGCAGTCTCACCGAACCCCTCATGACGGCGGTGCCGCTGGAGCAATTGCAGCAGCTGGCGGAACGGGTCACCCGGCTTCCGGCGAGTTTCAAACTGCATCCGCGGGTGCAACGTATCGTGGACGATCGCCGCAAAATGGCCGGCGGCGAGCTGCCGCTGGACTGGGGCGCGGCGGAGACTCTGGCCTACGCCAGCCTGCTCATGGAGAACTTCCATGTCCGTATTACCGGGCAGGATTCCCGCCGTGGCACGTTCTTTCACCGCCATGCGGCACTGTACAACCAGACCAACGGCGAGGTGTTCATTCCGCTCGGTCATATTCATCAGAATCAGAACGCGTTCACCATCACCGACTCCCTGCTGTCGGAAGAGGCGGTGCTGGGATTTGAGTACGGGTACAGCACCACGGCGCCGGATACGCTGGTGGTCTGGGAGGCCCAGTTCGGCGACTTTGCCAACGGTGCCCAGGTGGTGATCGATCAGTTCATCAGTTCGGGCGAGGCTAAATGGGGGCGACTGTGCGGTCTGACCCTGTTCCTGCCTCATGGCTACGAGGGCCAGGGGCCGGAGCACTCATCCGCGCGGCTGGAGCGCTTCCTGCAACTGTGCGCTGAACACAACATGCAGGTCTGTGTTCCCTCAACGCCGGCCCAGTGTTTTCACATGCTGCGGCGTCAGATGCTGCGACCACTGCGCAAACCCCTGATCGTGATGACCCCCAAGAGCCTTTTACGCCATCGGCTGTCGGTCTCCACGCTGGATGAGCTTTCCCGGGGCGGTTTTCAGGACCTCATCCCCGAAGTCGAGCCGTTTGAGGACGACCAGGTTGAGCGGGTCGTCTTTTGCAGCGGTAAGGTCTACTACGATCTCGTGGAGCGGCGCCGCGCCGAGGGTCTCGGGCACGTGGCGCTGGTTCGACTCGAACAGCTCTATCCGTTCCCCATTCAGGAATATGCCCGGACGATCCAGGGCTACGGCAACGTCCGGGACGTCGTTTGGTGTCAGGAGGAACCCCAGAATCAGGGCGCTTGGTACCAGATAAGGCATCGGCTCCAGGAAGCGCTCGCACCGCACCACAACCTGTATTACGCCGGGCGTCCGGGGGCGGCGGCGCCCGCGTCCGGAATCTATGCACTGCACGCCAAGCAGCAGGAGGTGCTGGTAGAAGCGGCGCTGGGCATCGGTGCTCCGCGGCGCAGCGCCCAGCCCCTGGTCAGACAGGCCTAGCCGGGAAAATCGATCATGACCATCGAAGTCAAAGTTCCGCAACTGCCCGAGTCCGTTGCAGATGCCACGCTCGTGGCCTGGCACAAAAAGGCGGGCGAGGGGGTCCAGCGGGACGAGAACCTGGTTGATCTGGAGACCGATAAGGTTGTGCTGGAGGTTCCCGCGCCGAGCAGCGGCACGCTCACGGAAATCAAGATCGCCGACGGCGCCACTGTCACCAGCGGCCAGGTGCTGGCGCTGCTGGAGCCCGGCGAACCAGCAGCGTTAGCCGCTCCCCAAGCCCCGACCCCCGTCGCTGCGGCGGCAGCGCAGACTCCCTCAGGCCCCGCCGGGGCACGCGGCAAAGCGGCCCACAAGCTCAGCCCGGCTGTGCGCCGCATGCTGGAAGAGCACGATTTGGACTACGAGGCTATTGCGGGCAGCGGCAAGGACGGGCGCATCACCAAGGCTGACGTGCTGGCCTACCTGGATCAGGGGCGCGAGGCCAGTGCCGGAATCGAATTCGACGAAGCAGCGCCACCCGCCGTGGTAAGCGAGGGCGCGCGAACTGAAGAGCGTGTGCCCATGACCCGGCTACGGGCGCGCGTCGCCGAGCGCATGGTGGAAGCCCAGCACACGGCGGCCATGCTCACCACCTTCAACGAGGTCGACCTCACGGAGGTCATCGCACTGCGCAGCCGCTACAAGGAGTCCTTTATCCAGCAGCACGGCGTCAAGCTGGGCTTCATGTCCTTCTTCGTCAAAGCCTGTGTTGCCGCATTGCGACGTTTTCCGGTGGTGAATGCATCCGTTGAGGGTAATGACATCATTTATCACGACTACTTTGACATCGGTATTGCGGTGTCCAGTGACCGCGGCCTTCTGGTCCCCGTGCTGCGGAATGCTGACGCCATGAGCTTTGCCGAAGTGGAGACGGCCATTAACGACTTCGGCACACGGGCGCGAAGTGGCGGTATTACCATGGACGACCTCACCGGCGGTACCTTCACCATCACCAACGGCGGCGTGTTTGGCTCCATGATGTCCACGCCGATTCTCAACCCGCCCCAAAGTGCCATCCTGGGCATGCATACCATTCAACAACGACCCATGGTGGTAGACGATGCGGTCGTCCCCAGGCCGATGATGTATCTGGCGCTGACCTACGACCATCGCATTATCGATGGTCGGGAGGCAGTGCAGTTTCTCGTCACGGCGAAAGAGCAACTGGAAGATCCGGCCCGGCTGATGCTGCAGGTCTAGCCCCACCCAGAGCGGCAAGCGCTACCCCTAAGGAACGTCATGTCAGACAACTACGATGTCATCGTCATCGGCGGCGGCCCCGCCGGCTATCCGGCGGCCATTCGCGCCGCCCAACATGGTTTGGCTGCCGCGTGCATTGATGACTGGCAGAACTACGATGGCAGCCGTGCTTTCGGCGGTACCTGCTTGAACGCAGGCTGTATACCCTCCAAGGCGCTGCTGGAGTCATCCGAGTTGTTCCACCGTGCTCGTACGGAGTTCGCCAGCCACGGAATCCAGCTGCCAGGCGTGGAGTTGGATCTGGCCACCATGCAGACCCGCAAGGCGAAGATCGTCAAACAGCTGACGGGGGGCATTGACGCGTTGTTGAAAGCGAACCAAGTGGCCGCGTTACAGGGGCGGGGTCGGTTGCTGGCGGACGGGCAGGTGGAGTTCACCGCCGCTGACGGCAAGGCCCGGCTGCTGCAGGCGCGGCATGTGGTGCTGGCCACCGGCTCAACACCCATCGAGTTGCCGACGGTGCCCTTCGACAATGAGCGCATCGTCGATTCCTGGGGCGCGCTGGAGTTCGACGCCGTGCCGGAGCGGCTGGGCGTTATTGGCGGTGGCGTCATCGGCTTGGAACTGGGCAGCGTGTGGCAGCGGCTGGGCGCCAACGTCGTGGTGCTGGAAGCCCTGGAGGACTTTCTGGTCATGGCGGACCGGGATATCGCCCGGGACGCGCAGCGGCAGTTTAAAAAGCAGGGGCTGGATATTCGGTTGGGTGCCCGGGTCACGGGCGCCGCGGCGACCCAGGACGGCGTCAGTTTGACTTACGAAGATGGTCAGGGTGAGCAGACCCTGGCCGTGGATAAGGTCATCGTGTGCGTCGGGCGGCGGCCATACACGGACGGTTTGCTTGGAGAAGAGGCCGGCGTGGCCTTGGATGATCGCGGCTTCATCCAGGTAAATAAAGAATGCCAGACCACGGCCAGCAACGTCTGGGCCATCGGCGACGTGGTGCGCGGACCCATGCTGGCCCACAAAGGGACCGAGGAGGGCATCATGGTGGCGGACCTGATCGCCGGTGATCCCGCCGAGGTGAACTACGCAGTCATTCCGTCCGTGATCTATACAGATCCGGAGATCGCCTGGGTCGGCCAGACCGAGGAAGAGGTCAAAGCCAGCGGCAGACCCTGTAAGGTGGGCAGCTTTCCGTTCGCTGCGAGCGGTCGTGCTAAGGCCATGGAGCACGCCGCCGGCATGGTTAAGCTGGTGGCCGCTGCGGACGATGACGCGATACTCGGGGTCCATATCGTGGGTCCCCTGGCCGGCGAGTTGATCGCCGAGGCCGTCGTGGCCATGGAGTTCTCCGCCAGCGCTGAGGATCTGCAGCGCACCATCCACGCTCATCCCACCCTTACGGAAGCTTTGCACGAGGCGGCTCTGGCAGCGGACAAACGGGCAATCCACGCCATCAATCGTTGACTGGGCGCGCTAGCCGCGTCTGGCGTCGGTCACATTGGGAATTTGCTTGAGGCGATCCAGAAGTCGCTGTAGCTCCGCGACGTTCTTGATGGCCACCTGCACGTTAATGTCGGCCGTCAGCGTTTTTGGATTGCTGACGGAACGCGTCCCTAGAATGCTCACATCTTCATCGGCCAACAGTCCCGTAATGTCCCGCAGCAGACCCTGACGATCGAAAGCCCGCAGACTGATGCTGACAGGGTAGGTAGCGCCGTCATCGCCGCCCCAGTCCAGGTTGATCATCCGGTCGCTGTTCCGCTCCCGGGCGCGCCGTATGTTGCTGCAGTTCTCGCGGTGAATCGTCACACCGCGTCCGACGGTGATGTAACCGATGATGGGATCCGGGGGCACCGGCGCGCAGCAGCGCGCAAACTGCGACAGCATCTCGTCCAGGCCCGCCACGGTGACCGAGGCTTCGGCAGTCGCCGTGCGGGCGTTTAGCGGCCGGCTCGGCGCCGTGTCGTCGCTACCCAACTCTCGGTGCAGGGCGTGGCTGAGGCTGCCGGGGCTGATATCGCCGGCTCCCAGAGCAATACAGAGTTTTTCCACGCTGGCTTGATTGAGCCGGTCCGCCAGGCGCTGCAGGGGCAGCTCTGGCCCTCCCAGGCGTTGCAGCTCGCGATCGAGAATGGCGCGGCCCTGGCGCCGGTGGGACTGTTGATCCTGACGTCGGAACCAGGCCCGCACTTTGGCGCGGCTGCGGCCGGAGGCCAGATATCCGGCCCGTGGCACCAGCCAGTCCCGGCTCGGTTGCGCGTTGCGGGCGGTAATGATCTCTACCTGCTCACCGCTGGTCAGCACGTGGGTCAGCGGCACCATGCGGCCATTCACCTTCGCTCCCCGGCAATGATGGCCAATCTCGGTGTGCACGTGATAGGCGTAGTCCAAGGGCGTCGAACCGGCAGGCAGATCAACGATTTCACCGGTGGGACTGAAAACATAGACTCGATCTTCAAAGATCTCGCTGCGGACGCTGTCAATAAAGTCGCTGCTGGATTCGCCGTCCTCCATGGGCTCCAGCAGGGTGCGCAGCCAGCCGATTTTCTCGTCCAGGGCGCGGCTGTAGCGGCCACCCTCTTTGTAGCGCCAGTGGGCGGCGATGCCTAGCTCTGCCTGCCGGTGCATTTGCTTGGTGCGGATTTGCACCTCCACCGGCACCTGTCCCGGCCCCAGAACCGCGGTGTGCAAGGATCGGTAGCCATTTTCTTTAGGGTTGGCAATGTAGTCGTCAAACTCGCCGTGGATATAGGGCCACAGGCTGTGGACCAAGCCCAGGGCCGTATAGCAAGCGGGGACATCCGCCACAATGACCCGCACCGCACGGACATCGAACAGCCGTTCGAATGACACGCCCTTGCGCTGCATTTTGCGCCAGATGCTGTAGATGTGTTTCGGCCGCCCTACGACCTCGGCCGCAATCTGTTGTTCTGCCAGCGACCCACGCAGCCGGTCCGTGAACTGCTGAATGTAACGCTCGCGATCGGCGCGCCGCTCCTTCAGCTCTGCAGCGATTCGCTGATAGGTATCAGGCTCCAGATAACGAAAGGCGAGGTCTTCCAGCTCCCACTTCAGCTGCCACACGCCCAGCCGGTTCGCCAGCGGCGCATAGAGTGCCTGGGTTTCATGGGCAGCCGCCTCGCGCTGCGCCGGCGCTGCTGCCTTTAAACCACGCAGCTGCGCCAGGTGGTGCGCCAGGCGCACCAGGACCAGTCGAGGATCTGTCACGATGGCCAACAGCATGCGCCGCAGCGCTTCCGCCTGGGCAACGTTCAAGCCGGCCCGTCCCGTGGGTTTGCCCCCCAGGGACAAGCTGTTGAGCTCGCTGAGGCTTTTGGCCAGAGCTGCCACTCGCCCACCGAACTCGTCCGCCAGGTTCACCGCGTCCAGCCGCCCGGCAGCGACCAGGGTGTCAACCAGAGCGGCCAGCTGAATCTCCGCATCCAGCCCCAGCTCCGCCAGTAGGGCATCAGTCGCCAGCGCCGTGACGGCGCTGGACTCACCGTCGTCCGCAAGCACACGGACCCGGTTGCGTGCCGCAGTGAGCTGGGTTGACGAGCCCGCCGGGGCTCTATTTTCCACAGGTGTGGCGGTCATTTGGGTGATGCGGCACAGGACGGGCGCCGGCTGGGTCTGATGGGGTAAATGCGGTTATGATACGCCCTGCAGAGCCTGTGGGGCGCTGCTTTTCGGAGAGTTACGACAAAATGGGTGCGTTGGCGGAACCGGTGGCGAAAAGCGACTGGTCTCCTTTGCTGTGGGCGTTCGCGGCTGCCAGAGGTCTTAACAGGGGGTTTCGGTAATGGCCGGGCACAGTAAGTGGGCCAACATCCGGTTTCGCAAGGGCGCCCAGGACGCCAAGCGGGGCAAGCTCTTCACCAAGCTGATACGAGAGATCACGGTGGCAGCCCGCGCCGGCGGCGGTGATCCCGATGCCAATCCCCGCTTGCGCCAGGCTATGGAAAAGGCGCGTGCCAACAGCATGCCCAAGGACAACATCGAGCGCGCTGTCAAGCGGGGCGCTGGAGAGTTGGACGGGGCCAGCTACGAAGAGATTCGTTATGAAGGCTATGGGCCCGGCGGGGTGGCCGTGATGGTGGATACCTTGACCGACAACCGCAATCGCACCGTTGCGGAAGTGCGCCATGCCTTCAGTAAATTTGGCGGCAACCTGGGCGCCGATGGGTCGGTAGGGTACCTGTTCAACGAGGTGGGCCTGGTGAGCTTGCCGGCGGGGACCGATGAGGACCAGGTCATGGAGGTGGCTATCGAGGCTGGCGCGGAAGATGTACTGGTGGACGAGGAGGGCGCCATCGAGGTGCTCACGGATCCCCAGGATTTTGAAACCGTGCGCGCTGCTATCAAGGCTGCTGACCTGGAACCGGAACAGGCCGAGATCACCATGCGTGCCTCCACCACTACCGTCCTTGAGGAGAAGGAGGCGGGATCGATGGTCAAGTTGTTGGAGATGCTGGATGAGCTTGATGACGTGCAGCAGGTCTATTCCAACGCGGATATTCCCGAGGATATTCTGGACAAGATTGCGTAGGCCGACCGGACATGCAGCAAACGGTGCGCATACTCGGCATTGATCCGGGATCCCAGATCACCGGCTTTGGTGTGATCGAGGCTTCTCTGAACCGGACTCGGCTGGTCGCCCGCGGCGTGGTGCGCACCGTTGGCGGCGACCATACAGGGCGTCTGGAGCAGATCTTTCGTGGCCTGGGTCAGGTCGTTATCCAGCACAGGCCGGAGGAAATCGCGATCGAGAAGGTCTTTATGCATCGCAATGCCGATAGCGCCTTGAAATTGGGCCAGGCCCGTTCGGCGGCCCTGTGCGCCACTTTCGATGCCGCCGTGCCCGTATATGAGTACGCCGCCCGCCAGGTAAAGCAGTCCATTGTCGGCCGGGGCGGCGCGGACAAGACCCAGATCCAGCACATGGTCAAGGTTCTGTTGAGTATTCAGGATGAGTTGCAGCCCGACTCAGCCGACGCGTTGGCGGTGGCGCTGTGTCATGCGTTTCAACGTCGCACCCGCGCCCTGGTTGATCAAGCGGTGGGCCAGAAGTGATCGGGTTTCTTCGCGGTACCCTGGTGAGCAAGCATCCGCCGGCCCTGACTGTGGATGTGGGTGGCGTCGGTTATGAGCTCGAGGCGCCGATGTCCACTTTTTACAGGCTGCCGGAGGCCGGCCAGCCGGTGAATGTGCTGACGCACCTGCTGGTGCGGGAGGATGCGCATACGCTGTACGGATTCGCAACCGATGCCGAGCGAGCCTTGTTCCGCAATCTGCTCAAGGTCTCCGGGGTAGGCGCCCGGGTGGCATTGGCCATTCTATCGGGCATCACCGTGGACGGATTTCGCAACTGTGTCATGAACAAGGATGCCGCCACCCTGGTGCGCTTGCCGGGCATCGGTCGCAAGACAGCCGAACGCCTGCTGGTGGAAATGGCGGACCGCCTGCCGGAGGCCAGTGCCGATGCCGTGGCGCCTGGCGACGGGGCTGGCACGCAAGGGGAGGCCTTTAATGCCTTGCTGGCGCTCGGCTACAAGCCCGCGGAGGTAACCCGCATGCTGAAAGAATTTGATACCACCACCCTGTCCACCGAGGACATTATCAAACAGGCGCTGCGACGCGCTGCCGGGTGACGATGTGAACAGCGAGCCACGCCTGGTAACCGCCGACGGATCCGGCGAAGACGACGCCTTCGACCGAGCCATTCGGCCGCGTTTGCTGAAGGAATATGTTGGCCAGAGCACGGTCAAGCGCCAGATGCGAATCTTCATCACGGCGGCGCGGCAACGTGCCGAGGCGCTGGATCACACGCTGATCTTCGGTCCGCCTGGGCTCGGCAAGACCACGCTGGCCCATATCATCGCCAACGAGCTGAACGTGAATCTGCGGCAGACCTCGGGACCGGTGCTGGAGCGGCCTGGTGACCTGGCCGCCATCCTCACCAACCTCGAGCCCAACGATGTGTTATTCGTAGATGAGATTCATCGCCTGAGCCCGGTGGTGGAGGAGGTGCTTTATCCAGCGATGGAAGATTTCCAGCTGGACATCATGATCGGCGAGGGTCCCGGTGCGCGGTCCATCAAGCTCGATCTGCCGCCCTTCACCCTGGTGGGCGCCACCACCCGTGCCGGGCTGTTGACGTCGCCGCTGCGGGATCGCTTCGGAATTGTGCAGCGCCTTGAGTTCTATGACGCCACTGAACTGTGTCAGATTGTGCTGCGCTCCGCCGACATCCTCTCACTGCCCACTGATCGCGCCGGTGCCGCCCAGATAGCGCGCCGCTCCCGCGGCACCCCCCGGATCGCGAATCGGCTGTTGCGCCGCGTGCGCGACTACGCCGAGGTGGAGGCGGAGGGCAGCGTGGACGAGGCGGTGGCGGGGGCCGCTATGGATATGCTCGAGGTAGATCCGTACGGCTTCGATCCAATGGACCGCAAGCTGTTGTTGACCATCATCGAGAAGTTCGAGGGCGGTCCGGTGGGTATCGAGAGCCTGGCGGCGGCAGTGGGGGAAGAACGGGGTACGTTAGAGGACGTTGTGGAGCCTTACCTCATTCAAGAGGGCTTCATTCAGCGCACCGCTCGGGGGCGAATGGCGACCGCTATCGCCTATCGCCACTTCGGGCTCACGTTGCCCCAGGGCCGGCAGGAGCCTGACCTGCCGGGGCTGTTCGATCAGACATGAGCACCGCTGACGGGCTCTTCAGCTTTCGGCTGCGAGTCTATTACGAGGACACGGATGCCCAGGGCGTGGTCTATTACGCGAACTATTTCCGCTTCATGGAACGGGCTCGAACCGAGTGGTTGCGGGCCCACGGAGTGGATCAGAATCAGCTGCGCGCCGAAACCGGTCTGGTGTTCGTGGTGGTTGGCACCCAGGTTAAGTTTCGCGCCCCGGCCCGCTTTGACGATGAGCTGGTGGTCACCGTTCGGGTGCTCGGCTCGGGCGGCGCCCGCTTCACGCTGGAGCAGAAGATCTTTCGGGACACGCTGGATGGGGATTTGCTCTGCACGGGCACCTGCGACGGGGCTTGTATCGACGTGGCTGAGATGCGGCCACGCCGGCTGCCCGAAACACTCAGGAGTGAGCTTTTTCAATGAGCGGTGAATGGGTTTTTGTGAGTCTGATTGCCGAGGCGAGCCTGGTGGTGAAGCTCGTGATGCTGGCTTTGGCCTTGGCCTCGCTGGCATCCTGGGCCGTCATCTTCAGAAAACGCAGCCTGCTCAAGCAGGCGGTGCGGGCGGCGGACGAGTTCGAGAGCAATTTCTGGTCGGGCGGTGACCTGGGAGCCATGTACCGGAGCATCGCCGGTGGCGGCAGCACGCCGCTGGGCATGGCCGGGATCTTCGAGGCAGGTTTTCGCGACTTTCGCCGGCTGAAGGCACAACAGGGCCTGTCCCCGGAGCAACTGGTGGAGGGCTCACGGCGAGCCATGCGCGTGTCCTCCCTGCGGGAAATGGATCGTCTCGAGCACAACCTGGCGTTTCTCGCCACGGTAGGGTCTACCAGCCCTTACGTGGGGCTGTTCGGCACCGTCTGGGGCATCATGAATTCCTTCATGTCCTTAGGGAATGCCCAGAGCGCCACTCTGGCCATGGTGGCGCCCGGCATAGCCGAAGCTCTCATCGCCACGGCAATGGGTCTGTTTGCCGCGATCCCGGCGGTCATCGCGTTCAACCGCTACGCCGATCAAGTCGGCCGTCTGGAGGTCCGCTACGACACCTTCATGGAAGAGTTTTCCGCCATTCTGCAGCGCCATTCCCACAGCGGTAAGAGCTCATGAATGCCACCGGCCGTCGTCATCGGCGTCTGATGGGCGAGATCAACGTAGTGCCCTACATTGATGTGATGCTGGTGCTGCTGATCATATTCATGATCACCGCGCCGCTGCTCACTCAGGGTATCAAGGTGGAGTTGCCCAAGGCCGGCGCCGAGCCGCTGGATCCGGACCTGATGCAGGACAACGAACCCTTGGTTCTGAGCATCAACCGGGCCGGGGAGCTGTTCCTCAACGTGGGCAAGAACCAGCAAGAGCCGCTCAGCCAGGAGCAGGTGCTTGAGACCAGCTCAGCTATTCTGCGACGGAACGTTCAGACCCCCGTGCTGGTCAAAGCGGACCAAGCAGTGCCTTACGGGCGGGTGGTTCTGGGCATGGTGTTGTTGCAGCAAGCGGGGGCTCAGAAGGTCGGATTCATTACCGATCCGCTGGATCTGGAGGCAGAGCGCTGAACGCGCCAGGGTCAACCCGATGGCCGAATTCGTCAGACAGCACGCCTCCGCCCTGGCGCTTTCCACCCTGCTGCACGTCATGCTGCTGGCGGCCCTGGGCGTGAGCTTCCGGTTCGAGCCGCGCCGGGTGCCCATCGTGCCGATGGCCATCGAGGCTACCGTCGTCGACGAGTCGGCCCTGCGTGCCCAACGGGAACGAGAGCGGGCCGCAGAGCAGGAGCGCCAGCGGGCCGCGGAAGCCCGGGAGCGGGAAGCCCGGCAACGAGCGGAAGCCGAGCGGCAGGCTGCGGCTGCAGAGCAACGCCGCCTCGAGCAGCAGCGCCGGCAGCAGGAACGGGAGGCGCAAGCCGCCGCAGAGCGAGAACGGCAGCAAAAGGCCGAAGCGGAGCGGCAGGCACGCCTGCAGGCAGAGCGGGAGGCCAAGGCCAAGGCGGAAGCCGAAGCCCGGGCCAAGGCCGAAGCCGAGCGGCGCCGGCAGGCGGCAGAGGAAGCGGCCCGTCAGGCCGCCATGGAGGAAGAGCTGCGTCTGGCCCTGGCCGAGGAGGAGGCGCTGCAGGCGGCTGAGGACGCTGGCCTGCTGGATCAGTATGTGCAGCTCATCGAGCAGCGAATCGAGCGGAACTGGATCCGACCGGCCAGTGCGGGCGCGGGCCTGGAGTGCGTGGTCAAGGTCAGTCAGATTCCCAGCGGGGACGTGGTGAGTGTGCGAATCGGCCGGTGCAACGGCGATGATGCAGTGATCCGCTCCATCGAGGCAGCGGTGCTGCGCGCTTCGCCGCTACCCAAGCCGCCCACACCGCGCCTGTTTGACCGTAATCTGGAAGTGATTTTCCGACCTGATTCCTAGGACCGAGGATGCGTATGAAGCAACAAGTCGGGTGGCTCGGGGTGATATGGGTTTTGGCGGTGATCGCAGCGCCGGTGGACGCTCAGCTGCGGATCGAAATCAGTAAGGGGGTGGACAGACCCGTCCCTATCGCCGTGGTGCCTTTCGGCTGGCAGGCGCCGACCACCGCCCCCTTCGACATCGCCGGGCTGATCAACCAGGATCTGGTGAGCAGCGGCCGATTTGCGCCGCTGGAGCAGCGCGATCTGGTATCGCGGCCAACCACCCTGGCGGAGGTGGAGTTCGGGGACTGGCGGCTTCTGGATGTGGATTTGCTGGTGATCGGCCGCCTGACGCAAACTGACCAGGACCGGTTCACGATCAATTTCCAGTTGCTGGATATCCTGCGCGGGCAGCCCCTGTTGAGCTTCCGCCTGGAATCCAGTGGGGGTGGTCTGCGGCGGGCGGCCCACCAGATCAGCGATATGATTTTTGAGCAGCTGACGGGTATTCGCGGCGTGTTCGGGACCCGAATTGCCTACGTGAGCGTGGAGCGGGAAGGTGAGGTCATGCGCCATCGCCTGGTGGTGGCCGACGCCGACGGTTACAACGCGCGTATCGTCTTCGACTCGCCGGAGCCCATCATGTCGCCCGCGTGGTCGCCCGATGGTCGCAAGCTGGCCTACGTGTCGTTCGAGGGTCAGCGCTCGGCAGTCATTGTGCAGACGCTGCGCTCGGGTGCTCAGCAAACGGTTTCCAGTCGAGCGGGGATTAACGGCGCCCCCGCATTCTCTCCGGATGGCCGCAAGCTGGCCCTGACCCTGTCGCGGGACGAAGGCAATCTGGACATCTATGTGCTGTCACTGGCCAACCAGGTCCTCACCCGCCTGACCACCAGCCCGGCTATCGACACCGAGGCGGCCTGGTCTCCCGATGGTCAGGAGATCTACTTCACCTCCGATCGCAGCGGCGGTCCCCAGATCTACCGAGTGGGCGCCAACGGCGGGACCCGGCCGCGCCGGGTGACCTTCGAAGGCAGCTACAATGCGCGGCCCCGGGTGTCGCCGAGCGGCGAGGAATTGGCGGTGGTCTTCAATGACCGGGGTAATTACCGCATCGCTGTGGTTGACCTGACGACCAGCGTTACCCGGATACTCACCGACGGGCGGTTGGATGAATCGCCCAGCTATGCGCCGAACGGCGCAACCCTGATCTATGCCACACGCAACCGCGGCGAGGGAGTACTATCAGCGGTGAGCACAGACGGACGTATCAAGCAGCGCATCGCGTCGCTTGCAGGGGAGGTCCGGGAGCCCGTCTGGGCCCCGTTCCGCCCTTTCTAGATCTGACTTTATGAAATCTTCACAGTTTATTGTTTTTGAATAATAAATTTTGGGAGTTCAGGGAATGAATATACGATACGGCCTGATCCTGGTAGCGCTGATCCAGTTGGCGGCCTGCGGTGGCGACAGTTGGACCCGAACGCCGCCCAAGGCGCTGGAGTCTGCGCCCACAGCGGAAGCGGTGCCTGGCGGTACCACGACGCCGGCGGAGGAAGTGGGCAGCCCCGAGCTGATTCGGGAGGGACCGGAACAAACTTCGTTGTCCCGGCTGGTCATCTATTTCGAGTTCGATCAGAGCGACATTCGCTCGGAGTTCAACGAGATGTTGGCGGCCCACGGTCGCTATCTGGCCGATAATCCGGACACGCGGCTGCGGCTGGAAGGGCATGCTGACGAGCGCGGCTCCCGGGAATACAACATTGGTCTGGGGGAGCGTCGCGCCCAAGCCGTGCGGCGCGTGCTGTTGCTGCAGGGCGCCGCCAGCGGACAGCTCAGTACGGTGAGTTTCGGTGAGGAGCGTCCGGCCGCGTTCAGCAGCGATGAGGAATCCTGGGCCCTCAACCGTCGGGTTGAGCTGGTGTATCGGTAGGGCCGGCGGGGAGAATCGAAACCATGAAACGCTTATTTGCCTTAGCTGCCTGCCTGTCCGCCGGCGCCTGCGTCACGATTCCTCCCGAGGAGGATCCGGTTTATCTCAAATTGACGGATCTGGAAGCACGCCTGGTCCGTATCGAGCGGGTGGTCGACAATCAGAGTTTGATCCAACTGGCTAACCAGGTGGAACAGTTGCAGTCCGAGACCCAGGCGCTGCGCGGTGAAATCGAGACCTTGCGCTTTGAGTCTGAAAACGCCGGCAACCGCCAGCGCGACCTGTATCTGGACGTGGATCGCCGCCTGGGCGAGTTGGAAACGGCATCCCAGGCGGCGCCCGCTGTGCCCACCGCGGCCACGGGTGATTCGGTGCTGGGGGCGGGCGGTGTACCGTCAGGTCAGGTGCCTGTGCCGGGGGGCAACGACCGAGCTAATTACCAGGCGGCCTTTGAAATGCTGAAAGAGGGTCGTTATGGCGAGTCCGCCCAGGCCTTCCAGCAGTTTCTGGTGGCCTTCGCCTCCAGTCCCCTGGCGGACAATGCCCAGTACTGGTTGGCCGAGACATACTACGTGGAGCGCAACTTCAAGACCGCGCTGCCTGCCTTCGAGAAGGTCCTGGAGACGTATCCGGAATCGCGCAAGATCCCCGATGCGCTGCTGAAGATCGGCTATTGCAATTACGAGCTCGAGCAGTGGGATCAGGCGCGGACCGCGCTGCAGCAGGTTGCTGCGGACTATCCGGAGACCACCGCTGCGCGGCTGGCAAATCAGCGGCTGGAGCGGATGGCTCAGGAGACCGGCTGACCCTTGGCCCAGGCGGCGATCCAGCAGCCGGACCTGGGGACGCTGAAGGTCACCGAGGTCTTCTACTCGCTCCAGGGCGAGGCCCTGTTTTCAGGCTGGCCCACGGTATTCATTCGGCTGACCGGGTGCCCGCTGCGCTGCGTGTACTGCGACACGGCTTACGCCTTTCACGGCGGGTCGCGGCGGGCGATCGCAGGGCTTTTGGAGGAGGTCGCGGGTCACGACGTGCAACACGTGTGCGTGACCGGCGGGGAGCCGCTGGCCCAGAAGGGTTGCCTGGCGTTGCTCGCCGCCCTGTGCGAGCGCAGGTATACCGTGTGTCTGGAAACCTCAGGCGCGCTGGATATCAGCGCGGTGGATGTCCGGGTCCATCGCATCGTCGACGTCAAAACCCCGGCTTCCGGCGAGCTGGCCCGTAACCGCTGGGCCAACATCGACCTGCTCACCCCTGCCGATTGCCTGAAGTTCGTGATTTGCGACCGGGCCGACTATGAGTGGGCGCGGGATGTGGTTCGCAAGCGCGATCTGGCCCAGCGCGCGACCGTGTTCTTCGCGCCGAGTTTCCAGCAGGTGGCGAGCAAGGATTTGGCGGGCTGGATTTTGGCCGACCGTCTGCCCGTGCGACTGCAGGTGCAGCTTCACAAGCTACTTTGGGGCAACGAGCCGGGTCGGTGAGAGCCGTCGTACTCCTGTCTGGTGGCCTTGATTCTGCGACTGCGCTGGCGGTTGCTCGCGCGCGAGGGTTCGAGTGCTTCAGCCTGTCGTTTGATTATGGGCAGCGCCATCGTGCGGAACTTGCAGCCGCGGGCGGGATTGCCGAAGCTTTGGGTGTGGCCGGCCATCTGGAGCTGGTCGTGCCCGTGGGCGAGCTGGGCGGCTCGGCACTCACGGATCCCGCGATCGCCGTTCCCAAGGAGAGGGGGAACGGTATTCCGGTGACCTATGTGCCGGCGCGCAACACCGTGTTTTTAGCCCTGGGCCTGGCCCTGGCAGAGGTCCGCCGGGCTGACGCGATCTTTGTCGGCGTGAACGCCGTGGATTACTCCGGCTACCCCGATTGTCGGCCGGAGTTCATCGCCGCATTTCAGGAATTGGCCCGCGTTGCCACCCGGCAGGGCGTTGAGGGTAATCCGGTGGCCATTGAGGCGCCGTTGATCGAGCTGAGCAAGGCCCAGATCATTCAAATGGGCTGCGAGCTTGGCGTGGACTACAGCCTGACGGTGTCCTGCTATCAGGCCGATGAGCACGGCGCGGCCTGCGGACGCTGCGATTCCTGCCGGCTGCGGCGGGACGGGTTCGCTGCCGCCGGTGTTGCTGACCCTACGCGTTATCAGAGGGCGCGACACTGAGCGCTGGTTTGTCCGATTGCCGCCTTCCCGGTATCATCCGCGCTCTCCCGCCACCGCGGGAATTCGCGCCGCCGGGGG
This sequence comes from Gammaproteobacteria bacterium, assembly GCA_041556855.1. Taxonomy (GTDB): domain Bacteria; phylum Pseudomonadota; class Gammaproteobacteria; order Steroidobacterales; family JBFFHS01; genus JBFFHS01. The sequence goes on along the minus strand of JBFFHS010000048.1, from coordinate 9,316 downwards.
CCGTTAGCTCAGTTGGTAGAGCAGCTGGCTTTTAACCAGTTGGTCGTTGGTTCGAATCCAACACGGCCCACCATAAAAACAAGGGTACGAAGTTTCATCTGAAACTGCTTGCCAATAAAACGGCCTCTTTTAAAAAAACCGCAGCGTAGTGGCCTGACTCGGGTGGGTTCTCGGCGGTAAACAAGCTCGGTCAGCCGGGGGTCCGAGGATGCGGTCCGGGTGTTCTCCGAGGTCACAGCGACGCGCGGTGTGTTACGGCGTGTGTCGCTTCGCCGCAGTATTCTTAGCTATTCAGCGTCTGCTTCCGGTTGCGAGTTAAACCGATCGCTGCAACACAATACCCGGGTCAAACCCCTCGGCCGGAATCTCGTTGTCTTGCGTTGTTCTGGGTCTTCCGCAACCGAGAAAAGCCATAATCGCCGTTCGGCCGGCGAACTGACCTGGACAGATCAAGGCCCCAGCTTGGAACTCGGAATCAACGACATCGGCGGGTCCGTAGCCGCCGCAAAACCGTTATCCGCAGCGAGCCGCTTCCACGGGGTATTGAACCAACCGGTCGCGACACATGCGTCGCGTCACGATCAGCGCTCCGTCGACCAGCGAAGGGCGAGGGGTGTCCCGAAGGTCGTCACGATGACCATGACGACGATCGCGGAGAACATGGTGTCGTCTAGGACGCCCAGGGCCTTCCCAATGCTCGCGAAGATGAGTCCCACCTCGCCGCGCGGCACCATGCCAATTCCGACCGTGAGCCGGTCAACGTCAGGGCCGGCTACGGCGCCGGCGGCGATCTTGCCGACGACGGCGACTACCGTAAACGCCGCTGCCAGCAACAGCGTTGACGGTTCGACAAAGACCGCCAGGTTGACCTGCATACCGATCAGCACGAAGAACACCGGGGCAAAGATCGATTCAAGAGGCTCCACCAGGTCCTCGATCTTCAGGCCGTTTCGGTCTTGATGGAAGTACTCGTCGGAGACGATCAGGCCGGCGGCGAAAGCGCCGACGATGGAGGCGAGCTGTATGCTGCTGGCCAGCCAGGCAAGCGTGAATGCCAGCGCTATAGGGAACAATAATTTTCCCTGCTGGCGGTCAATATACTCGAAGGCTCGGGCTGCGCCCCTCGCAATGCGCTCGCCGAACAGCAGCACGAGACCGAGAAATAGAATCGACAACAATGCGATGCGCCCGATCTCAAGGGCATCCACCTGACCCGTCGTCGCGATGCCAGCGACCACGGCGAGAAGCAGCAGGCCGAGAACGTCGTCGATGACCGCGGCCCCCAGGATCACCCGCGCTTCGGGCGTGCGGATCTTGTGCATGTCCATGAAGACACGGCCCGTGATGCCGACGCTCGTGGCACACAGGGTCGCGGCGATGAAGAGGCGAGTCGGGGCACCGCTTCCCGGCAACATCCACACGCTGACGGCAAAACCCAGCGCGAACGGCGCAAGGATGCCGGCGCCTGCGACCCGAGCGGCGCGGGCGCCAACCTGCTCCATCGCAGCGACGCTGGACTGGAGTCCCACCATGAAAGTCAGCAGCAGGACACCGATGCTCGAAAACAGCGACAGCGCAAACGCGGTGTAGACCAGGTGCATGCCTTCCGCGCCGCTGGTCAGCGCCAGCAATCGCTCCCCCACGCCGCCTGGCTGGACGCTCGCCGCGCCGAGGACCCGCTCCGCCACCACCGCAATTGCGTCGCCTGATTGCCAGATATCACGAAACACGGCGCGTGCCTGCTCAAGGTGCATGATAAGGACGGACAGCGGAACGCCCAGCCAGTAGCCAACGTTGCCGATGATCACGCCGATCAGTAACTCGCCCAGCACGGGCGGCTGACGATACCGGCCGGCGAGACCGTGGCCGACCATGGCCATCGCGATAATGAAGGCTACGCCGAGAACGACGAAGGCAAACGGATCCGAGTGACCTACCCCGTTGTAGGCGTCACCGGCGGGGTCGCTGCTCCGGGCGGTCGATACCGGAAGCAATAAGGCCATGCCGGTTGCGGTGAGCATACCGGCGCGGGTCAATGGCGGGCGCAAGTCGCGGATCCCGGGCATGGATCCATACTACCACCCGTATTCCCCGGGCTTTGGGTCCGGAAGACGCTGTCGGACACGGCCTGCCTGGCACTGATGACCCGCTGCACAAGCGGTTAGAGTAGTGTTCTCAGGTCCGAGGAGCGCGGGTGGTTCGGCTTCATGTTCTCGGACCAGTTGAATAAGCGCTCGAGGGCGGCCTCGGCCGTTAGACGCCGGTCGGATTTCAGCCGATCAGGCGATGCCGCACTGCAACACGCGGGTCCCTAACCGACCCAAACCTGTCAGTCGCAGATGTGCCGCATAGCTTTCGGCTGGTGACTATGCAAAACGATTTGCTCGTTTCATGAATCACGCTCTGCGCCATTACATAGGCATTTTGCACCTGATCGGCGCAATTGGTGCGTGCAAGCGTCCGATGTACTGTTCTCACCGGCCCTGCGCTATGATGCGCACTCAGGAGGAGGGAGAACCATGGCAATACTAGGCAAGAAGTGCGACCGGTGCGGCACCCGCACCAAACACACAGAAAACGGCAACCCGATCTGCGAGGAATGTGCCCAGGAGATGGAACTGGCGGTAGCGGCATCACGTGAAACGGTGAGAAACTGCCCGGCAGACGGTGAGCCATTGGCTAAAGAGGTTGCGCATATGCTGGTTATCGACCGGTGCCCAAAGTGCAAGGGTGTGTGGCTGGACGGCGGCGAACTAGAGCGTATCCAGGCTTCCACCCAAGATGAGGCGATCCGCTCTATGACCATGGGCTTCACGAATCCGTTCGTATGACAATTTTCTTTGTGGGCTTCGGTCCAATCAAAGACATGATGCATATGTATTGGTCAGATGGGTTGGGGTCGCGGCTCCCTAAATCGGGCCGAAATTCGTGAACGTCGTTATGCGCCAATAGCAGTCGTCGAGCTTTGGTCGTGATTCGCCGTTTTTCCAGTGCTGCAGCACGCCGAGCATACGGTATTGGGCATCAGGCTCTCGTTAGCAGGTTTGGCTCTGTTCTTGTCCGGCTGCGTGGCGATCCCCATCGCTGTGCCGAAGCAAAAGCCCTTTACGGACGATGTGGAAGGGCTGCTGGAGATTGGTGCCACGACGCAACACGATATCGATGCCCGGCTTGGGCCGCCAACTTTGCAGGGCGGCAGCTGGTCTTTGTATCGGGATACGCGAGAAGGGTGGGCTTGGCTGTTCTGCGCCGGTGCGTACTACAGCGCAGGCTGCGGGGCCACTTCGCGGAGCAGTACCGATTATTTCCTGGTCTTGGACTTTGACAGCAACGGCCTGTTGAGTGCTCACCAGGTGTTTCAGGAAGACGGTCTCTGCGATGCCCGTCGAATCTGCTTCGAGCGAGACCTCTTGGCGTTGGCAGCACCCGCCGAGGACGACCGGGCCAGCAAGCGTTTCGGAGTCCCGCAAGCTGGTTGCCTTGTCTACCTGTATTCATCCACGGATCGCGACATGGCGGCAGGTCGTGTCTCGAAGCAGGGTCAGTTTGCTGGCGCTCTCGTAGGCTCTGACGGCTTTTTTTACTTTTCCGTCAAATCAGGTAAGCACTTCTGGTTTGTGAAACCCGTTGGTGAGCTGCTGCATGGGAGCAGCGCTTTTTTTGAACTCGACTGCATCGATCAGGGGATCCATTATCTACGCTATCGCCTAGGCCCGTGGGGGTTGCCCCGTATTGACGAGGTAAGCTCTTCCCGCGGGCGTGCCGACATCGAAAAGAGATGGCTGATTGAACCTCCGGGACCCATTATCGATGCCGTCCGTACTAGCGTGCTCCGCGACGGAGAGGTGTATGTGGTTAGCGATGGGGCAACCGTAAAGGCCCACCAGGTTTCCCAGCCCGGCAAGCTGCACATGTGGGGTATGAGTGAGCACGGTGAGCCATGCGGCATGCGTGCCGCACTTGAGGATTATGGGCTCGCCCCGGTCGGCGGATCGGATGGGCTACGCTTCGCTGAGTCCCTTTTCTCTGACGCCGTTCAATTGCGGGCTGTGTGCAACGAAGATGGTTTTTGCGATTTTCGCTCGGCCTTCGAGGGTCATGGTTGTGAGGCCGACGCGGTAACTGAGATTGAATTTGAGTCCGCGGGCAAGCTGCTGGTTATCGAGCCTCGCGGTCAGTCAGTCGGGCAATTGTATTATGACGATGCGAGGCGCCTGAAAAAGCAAGGGCAGTGTAGTCAATCTACTTGCACCATTCAGTTGCAAACGCTGCGGCGGTACCGGCAGGACCGTGGTCGTCAACACTAGGTTGGTCCCACGAAGCAGGAGCGGGCCGGTGGACGCTGGTGCCCCGCAAGCCCAGTTCTGGCTGTAAGCAGACAGCGGGATTTCAGCCAATCGGGCTATGCTGGGCTGCAGCATGAAGGTCCGCGACCGACCCTCAGCGGACACTCAGATGGTTTGCGTTTGACTTCGGCCAGGCGTAGTTTCGTAACCAGCGACAAAGGCGAACCTAGCGAAAGCTACCCCTTTAGCTCTGTTGGCCTGAAAAGAGTATTGTGGGGTGGTCGCTGCGCGCCTTCGGAAGCAACATCAGAATAGCGTCTTAAGCGATTGCTACTGCTCGGGCTAACCCGTTGCTGCGCGGCTTTCGGTGGCATAGCACCGAGGCTCGCCGCCCTGGAAGTACAGCACAATTTACGATTTGAAGCCGTTCCTCGCAAAGGGCGAGCGACTCAAATTCGCGCCCGCAAGCAGCGCTCGATGCACTTTGAAGCCTGCTAAGGAGAGATAGTCAATGAATGACGCCAAGGACTTGATTGAAAACCTGCTAGGCGGCGGAGGAAGACGGCCCGACGGTGGTGCCGGCGGCAGGTCGGTCATCGTCGTTTTGGCTGGTGCTCTGCTGGTGTGGGCAGCACTCAGCTCCTTTTATACCGTGCAGCCCGAGCAGCGAGCCGTCGTCAAGCGGTTCGGTAGTGTGTACGGGATCTCCGACCCCGGACTGCACTTCAAGCTGCCGTTTGGCATTGATACTGTGCAAATCGTCGCCACTGAGCGCGTCCTGAAGCAGGAATTTGGATTCCGAAGCGAAGAAGTCTCTGCCACTGCGCGCACGCGCTTTGCTGCTGAGAATTTCCTTGGTGAGTCGATGATGCTCACGGGTGATCTCAACATCATCCAGGTTGAATGGGTCGTCCAATACCGCATCGGAGATCCCGTCAAGTACCTCTACAGCATGCGCGAGCCAACGCGGACGCTCAGGGACCTATCGGAGTCGGTGATGCGCCGCGTGGTCGGCAACCGCATCGGAAGCGAAGTGCTGACCATTGGTCGCGTGGAGATTGCGAATACGGCAAAGGAAGAAATACAGAGTGCCATGGATAAGTACGACAACGGCATTTACGTCATCACGGTCGAGCTCCAAGATGTGGTTCCGCCCCAGCGCGTACAGCCGGCTTTTAACGAGGTGAATGAGGCCCGCCAAGAGCTTGAGCGTATGATCAACGAGGCTAACCGGCAAGCCAATGAGGCTATTCCCCGGGCCCAGGGAACGGCGAACCGTGTGATATCCGAAGCTGAAGGGTATGCGACCGAGCGGGTCAACCGCGCACTGGGCGAGACCGCGCGCTTCAGCGCCGTGCTTGCGGAGTACCGCAACGCGCCTGAAGTGACTCGGTCGCGTTTATATCTCGAGACACTCAATGAGACTTTGCCCCGAATCGGGTCGGTGCTTGTGGTACAGGAGGGTCAGGTGCCGCCGGTGCCACTGCTGAATCTGCGTGACGCACAGCCTTCGTCCCGACCCGGGGCTCAAGCGCCGAGCCAGAGCCAAACCCAACCTCAGATTGAGCCACCGGAGCAAACCCAGTTGCAGCAGCGCAGCCAGAGGAGAGAGCGATGAGAAACTTGACAATCCTCGGGGCTTTGCTAGCCGCGCTGGCCTTCGTGGCGATCAATGCGGCGTTCGTGATCGACCAGGCCGAGCAGGGTATTATTGTGCAGTTCGGAGAGCCTATTGGTGACGTGATCGACGACCCCGGGCTGCACTGGCGTGTACCCTTCATCCAAGAAGTCCGGCGTTTCGACAAGCGCTTGCTCGCCTGGGATGGTGATGTGAGCCAGATTCCAACGCTGGGCCGCGAGTTCATTATTGTCGATACCACCGCCCGTTGGCGCATCGCCGACCCGCTCCAATTTCTCCGCTCGGTACGAGATGAAGCTGGTGCCCGGACTCGTCTCGACGACATCATAGACTCGGTCGCCCGGGACATCGTTTCCGGTACCGAGCTCGAGGAGATTGTTCGCTCCGCAGACTGGCAGGTGGACGTGTCGAGTCTCGCGGAAGAAGAAGTAAACGCGCTCGAAGAGGTCGACTTGGAGCGCCCGACTAAAGGCCGTGGCCAGCTCGAGCAGGACATGCTCGCGGCCGGTTCCCGGCTCATGCCGGGCCTCGGTATCGAGCTCGTGGACGTGCGCATCAAGCGCATCAACTACATTGACTCCGTTCGTGAGCAAGTCGAAAGCCGAATGATCTCCGAGCGTCAGAGCATCGCAGCGCGGTTCCGCTCTGAAGGCCAGGGCCGCAGCCAGGAGATTCTTGGGGAAATGGAACGCGAGCTGCGCCGCATCCGCTCGGAATCCGAGCGCAAGGCTCAAGAAATCATCGGCCAGGCGGATGCTGAAGCAACGCGGATCTATGGCGAGGCCTTCGGTGCCGATCCGGCATTTTACGCGTTCTTCAGGACCTTGGAGAGCTATACAGCGCTGGGCGAGAACACCACGCTGATGATCGATGCGGATTCGGAGTTCTTCCGTTATCTCCAGTCGACCAGGTGACCTTGGTCATGGATACTCATCGAGCTTGGTTGATTAGATAGTGAAGCGCTGTGACCTCTCAGAGTAGCCTATGTGGATTGTGCGCGCAATCGCCGGACCGGTCCTGTTTCTTGCCAGCGACGACGCCGCTTACGTGACGGGCGCTGAACTTGTTGTCGATGGCGGGTTTACGGCTGCCTGAGCCAATGTTTAACGGATGAATCCGTCAGAAAAGCGGAGAGTCCGCCGAGCAGAACCGATAGCAAGTGGCTTGGATGTTACTGGGCGGAGGCGTCTGGATAATTGAAACGGCGAGTCCGGTTGTATGTGATAGTGTCGGATGGTGTCTGAGCAAAGACGGCGGGAGGCGAGTCCCGGTATCAAAGAGGTTCGTCTCGGGCTTTGCCGATCGGTTACGGTGATCACTTCAAAGCACTTGGTTGTCAGGCAGAACGCGTGATTCTTGAGGCGAGATCATCTCAGATTTCGTTTCGCTAACAGGGGAACATAATGATGTCTAAATTACCAATTTTAGGTGCGATGTTTGTATTGCTGGGTGGTTGCTCCGAACAGTCCCTTGAATCGGGGACTGCGGACGAAGCCAGATCTATGCTGACGCGTGCCGTTACCGCGGTACGAGCCGATCAAGACGCTGCCATCAATGCTTTCAATCAAGGAGAAGATGGATTCCTTGATCGCGACCTCTATCCATTCTGCATTCGGGCAAGCGACGGTATCATCGTCGCGCAGGGCGGTCCGCTTTCCGATGTATACCTCGGTCGTAACATCCGGGAGTTAACTGATGCCGTTGGCAAGGAATATGGCGAGGAAATTTTTCAGGCCGCCCAGAAACCCGAGGGGGAAATTTCAGAGGTCAGCTATATGTTCCCCCGACCGATCGAGAATTCTGAACCAGTAGACAAGACTAGCTTCATTCAGAGAGTTGGCGATCTGGCTTGTGGCGTCGGTTACTATCGATGACTTGGTGCGGTTTTGTTCCCAGAGGGGTCGAAGTCCCATTTAGATAAGTTTACGCGCGCCCTGGTCTATAGCGTGTTATGACGTTTCTGACGGGTCGTTTCTGGACGCTAGCAGACGGCCGGCTTATGGCCAATCAGGCAATGCTGCACTGCAACATCAAGGTCGCCTTCCGACCCAATGTATGGACTCCTCCCACCTAGGAAACTAGGTTGAGTGTTGACCAAAACGCTCTTAAGGAGGAGCCCACACATGAGCAAGTTAAGCGTAGTTGGGGTGGATTTGGCAAAGGTCGTGATTCGCGTGTCGGCGTTGTCGCCGTCGAATCGGGAGTTGCAGAGCAAGTCTCTGTAACGGCGTAAGTGTGCCGAGTTTTTAGGCCAGCAGAAGCGGAGGCTGGTGGCATTTGAGGCCGGTGCCACGGCCCATTACTGGGCCCGGGTGGCCCAACGGCATGGTCATGAGGTGAAGATCATCCCGGCCCGGGCGGTGACACCGTATCGGCAGGGCCACAAGACGGATGAGAACGATGCCTTGGGGGTAGCTGAGGCGGCGCGGCGCCGGAAGGTGAAGGAAGCGCCCTTAAAGTGATCGAGCAGCAAGGACCGCTGGCTGTGGGCTCTCACTGAGCGTGGTGGCCACGGCAAGGCCGCGGTGGCGCTAGCCAACAAGAACGTCCGCACCGCTTGGGCCATGCTGACCGGAGGCACTGAATACCAACGATATCCAGCGGCGGCCTGAGCAGCGTGCTCAGCGAGCAGAAGTTCAGCGAGCAGAAGTTCAGCGAGCAGAAGTTCAGCGAGAAACCAGGATCCGATAAAGATATCCGCCCCGTTAGAACCTGTTCCGCCGCTCCCGCTCTGGTTGTTCAAATCTCGTCGCCCGCGGAGGCATGTTAGTTCCCGGCCTTACCGCTGAAGGCTCGAGCAACCAACGGCTAAAGCGTTCAGGCTCTACCGCTAGATAAATGCACTCAGCCCTTCCTGAAGAACTCAACCCAGCTCATGCCTCGTTGAAAAATGGGTCCGGTAACGACGGGTTACGCAACTTGGCGGCCGCACCGGCTCCAGTTACCGGCAATCCCGTTGGATCTATCAGACCGAGTTGCACCAGCACGTTGGCCTGATCCCAATGGATATGCTCATAGGTTACTTTCCCGTCTTCGATGCCGACAATGACGACGAACGCCGCCTCGACAAATTTACCTGTCGGTTTGACTCCCGGGAGTATGTGGTCCATCTGGATTGTATGCGTAAAGGAAATGATGAGTTCATCGATAAGCCTTTGCGGGCTGTAGGTGCGTGAAATCGTCTCAAATTTCACGTCGGGCGGAAAAAACTGGCCAATCAGTCGATTGGCATAAAAGCGCCTAACACCTTCCTGCCCCTGACCGCCGATCATCGTTGGGACATTGACGATGTGCGGATTCGCTGACATCGTCGCCATTGTCTTGTCGAGATCGCCGGCTAATTCCGCATTCATATGCTCCCCGAAAATATCATCTACTGAGTCATTCAGGT
>JBFFHS010000047.1:0-28815 GCA_041556855.1 Gammaproteobacteria bacterium | reverse complement strand
TCGTCGAAGTTCCACAGCAGAACATGAAACTTCGCGTCGCTGCTAAGCTTCAGTACATGGCCTCGCGATGCGTCCACGATTGCCCCAAAAGTTCTCAGTTGTTGCTCGGTTACCCTGTTGCTGGCGGACCTGCCCGAAATGCGTCGAAAAATGTATGACTTTCTAATTTGCCGGGCAAAGGTCGGAAGAATTCTCTCGGCAACTTTCTGATCCTCGAAGGTCCCGTTCCGAAAAACTGTCCCTCTACTATCCAGAACGTAACGAGGGGAATTTTTACCCCAAGAAACCTGGCCGGATGAACGCAGCACGTGCCGATCTAGGGCGCTGTAGATCACGTATTTCGGAATGCAATCGATGATACGGGATACTGTGCCGCTCTCAAGAGCCGCAAGCATTTGATGCGGGCCATATCCATGGAAGCCGAAATTGTAGACGCGATATTGACCCTGGGTGATTGCGCCCACCCTGTAAGGCAGAGTCTCGTGATCATTGACGCCTTCGCCAATCGTAAACGAGCCTCCAAAAAATAGGAGACACTCCGCGCGTCGTCCTGGCTTCACGGGTGGGGAACGCCTTAGCCCGTCTGAATTGATCCTATAGATGACGTCATAGACAAGTTCTTCTCCGTGGTACTTTCGAGCGTTGGCGGAGATATTCTTGAACGGCGCGTAACCCAGGACTTCATTATCCTGGTCAACGTAAGCTTCCGTGTATGAGCCTTCAATCCGGTCGATAGACGCAGATTTATTGGGCCTTTCGATCATCCAGAAATAGAGTTCAGCGCCGCCCATTACCAGTATTACGACAGCCAAGTTCACAAAAATGGCTCTGCGGTTTGTGCTCGCTGAAAGGTTAAAGGCCGCTAGACAGATCATCACCCATAGAAACGCGATCCAAGCGAAAGGTACGGGGACGAACTTCAACACGAGCAGGCTGGTGAAAACGCCGATTCCAGCCGCAAGACCGAGGATAAGGTTTCGCCGTAGGCACATCAGAGCAACTTGACCGAACACCCGAATTCCAAGAACGGCGGTCGATGTAGATTGGGTAGGGACGGTTCTCGATATCTAAGCATTACCGGTTCATATTGTTGAACTGCGCAGCTACGGCAAAGCGTAGTGGTTTGAGCTATTCCGGTCGACGTGGTCGGTCACACAATCCGGATCAAAGGGTGCTTAATTCAAGAATGATCCAGATTGGCGACGGTAGCCCGGCTCTCACTGGTTGCGCCCGATCCAAAGCGAATGCTGGCTTGCGACCGTCGGATCAATTGACAGTGACGACCCGGAACTACCCGCAAGACACTGATTACATAAGACGGCACAAAACTTGCATCGGTTTCCCTATTCAGACATTGATTTCTGAAACTTTCAAAGGAGATGGATTCGAGATGCGTACCTTGACGATTTTGACTGCCGTGGGCACGGGACTCCTACTGTCAAATACAGTTCTTGGCAGTGAGCCGATTCATGTCTCTGAGCCGAGCACGCTAGCGCTCATGGCTATGGCGGTCGTCGTGGCTATTATTGGTCGATGGTTCTATCGCAACAAGTGAGGGCACTGGCCGCCGGTGTGCAGCAATTGCGCCCTTGACACAGACTGACTGCGAACTTGCGGTGATGTCGAGTGGGAGAACTCAATGAGGAAAACGGAAGAACGTCAGCGTCTTCGTAAACTTGGCCCCATCAGCGGCATCGTCGGGTTGTTTGCGGGGTCCAGTGCGTACGCTGGACACGTAATTCAGGTTTCAGAGCCGAGCAGTCTCGTCTTGCTGGGGTTAGGCGGCGCCGTCTTGGCCGTCGTCGCTATTCGAAATCGGTGGAAAATGTGATGTTGGGTGCTAGCCACAAGTAGTAACGCGCACAAACGCCCTTGCACTTTTCCCAATTTGAATGATTGTCGAGCCCCCTAGAATGCTGGAAGCTCTTGTGCTGAATAACGAGGCTGCAATTCGCAGTAGCGAACTCTGTGCGCTGATTGTGTTAATTGGGTTGTGGGAGGTCTTTGGGACCTCCAGGTCAATGCAAGCACCTCTGTACGCCAGATGGCTGAATCACGTCGGGTTGCTGATCATAGATAACGTCATCGCCAGGCTGGCCTTGCCTGTTGTGACGGTGGGCGTGGCCATGGTGGCGGCGGAGAAAGGTTGGGGTCTATTCAATAAGATCGATGCTCTTCCATGGTTAATTCTATTGGCCACTGTCGTCGCATTGGACCTGAATAACTACTTTCAACATTGGTTGATGCACAAAGTTCCTCTCTTGTGGAGAGTTCATCGGGTCCATCACTCGGACATCGATGTGGACTGGAGCACCGCCTTTCGATTTCATCCGATAGAGGCCATCGTTACCTTTGGTCTGCAGGGAGTCGTCATCCTCCTGTTGGGCGCACCGCCGATAGCCGTAGTACTTTATGAAATGGCGTTTCTCGTCTCGGCATTCTTTGTGCATGCGAACGTCATCATGCCGTTCCGTCTGGAAAGGAAACTACGGCGAGTCGTCATCACGCCTGACATGCATCGAATCCATCACTCGACGGACAGGCATGAGGGGAACAGCAACTTTGGAGGTATATTCGCATTCTGGGATCGTTGCTTGGGAACCTATTGCTCCGACCCCCAGTTTGGTCACAAAGATATGCTGTTGGGACTCACGGCGCACCGTGACGGGAGCGAACAGAATCTCCTGTGGCTATTGAAGCTTCCGTTCGATCGGGGCAAGGCGCTCCCTTCATCCGCCATAACCTAGTGCCGTGGGCACAGGACCCAGCGGCGACTGCTGGCGTTAGCGGCCAGTCCCGCAAAGGGCAGCACGGATGCCTTGCGGAGGTCGCGGACGGCCACTTTCCGGCGGGTAGCGGAATCTGAAGCCACGGCGAGCATGGCACAGAGTCGCAACAACCATCCAAAATCTCAGCAGGCGACCACGACAAATGTTGGATTCTGCACAGAATCACTGGGATTGGTTGAAAAATCGGCTACCGGAAGGTTAAGAGCGCTCGCCAGGGTCGGGCTGTCCGCTGACTAGACCACGAACCAAGAGGCTCGCGAGCGCAAATCTATTTGGGTATACCGGTATCGAGCGGAGCCATTGGGGCTGACGCCTTGGGCCTTGCGGCTCAGCCACCGGGAATCCACTGCTTGAATCCCACTTGGGTCTCTGCCCACATCCGGCCCATAATGGGTGGTGATCTTCTGTCTCACTCGGACTGTAACAACATGGCAAACCGTACGCTTGGTTTCAATGCGGAACTGCATGCTTACCTGCTAGATGTAGGTGTGCGCGAACCAGAGGTCTTGCATGCGTTGCGCGCCGAAACCGCGTCGCTCGATGCGGCCATCATGCAAATTTCTCCCGAGCAGGGTCAGTTCATGGCATTGTTGATGCGACTCATCAACGCTCGACGCACCCTCGAAATCGGGACTTTCACAGGATACAGTGCTCTGGCGGTGGCCTTGGCGATGCCCCCGGACAGTCTCACCATCTGTTGCGATGTGTCGGAGGAATGGACGGATATCGCACAACGCTACTGGCAACGGGCTGGCGTGGCCGACAAGATTCGGTTGCATCTACAGCCCGCCACCGAAACCCTGGGCGCCTTGGTGAGGGATGGCCAGGCGGGATCGTTCGACTTTGCTTTTATCGACGCGGACAAGTCCAACTACGACAACTACTATGAACACTGCCTGACGCTGTTGCGCAGTGGTGGCCTGATCGCCGTAGACAATGTCCTGTGGAGTGGCGCAGTGGTCGATGCTGAGCGCCAGGACGGTAATACCCAGGCCATTCGCGCCCTGAACAGCAAGATACGCGACGATCAGCGGGTTGATCTATGTATGGTGCCTATTGGTGACGGCTTGACGCTGGCCTGCAAGCGATAAAAGATGCCAAGCGGCGGACAAGTCCACTGACGGAACGGTTGGACGCCCGCCCCGTTGTCGTAGACGAACTCCGCCAAATGGAGAGGTCATCACATGTTCGTCGTATTGCTGAAGTTTTCTGCTAATAAAGAGCAGGCGGGCCAATTCATGGCGGGCCACAAAGAACGGATCAAGCGCGGTTTTGATGACGGGGTGTTTCTGCTGGCTGGCAGCCTGCAACCCAATTTGGGCGGTGGCATTCTGGCTCACAACACGTCGCTGGCTGAGCTGCGAGACCGGCTAGCGAACGATCCCTTTGTCGCCGAAAAGGTCGTCAGCGCAGAAATTCTTGAAATCACGCCGGCCATGAGTGAGGAAAGACTGAACTTTCTGCTCGACTGAGGACTACTGCTCAGCAGTAGTGTTCGACATGCCAGCCCAGGGCCGCCGCTAGACGCGAATCGTCAGCCCGTCAGCGAGCGCGTTGCGATAGGCCTTCCAAGCCGGCCACAGGCCGATCACCAACGCCGCCCCCACCACGATGGCCGCCACAGCCAGCTCGAACAGGCCCGGGACCTGCAGGCCGATAAAGATGCCGAAGCGGTTTTCCAGCCAGGGGGCGGCTGCCGCTGACAGCGCCAGTACCCCGGCCAGCCCAAGGGCTACACCGCAGAATGCCAACAGCCCGGCCTCGCTGAGGATCAGCATCAATACCTGCCATGGCCGGGCGCCCACGGCACGCAGGATGGCCATCTCCCGACGGCGTTCATTCAGACTGGTGAGAATCGCGGTCAACATGCCGATGAGGCCCGCTGCCACGACGCAGAGGCTTACCGCGAGCAGGGCAATCTCCACCACCCCGACCAGCTCCCAAAGCTGCTGCAGCGCCACGCCGGGAATAATGGCCAAAAGAGGTTCCTCCGGGTACTCGTTAATGGCCCGCTGAAGGCCGAAGGTCGCCATGCGCGACTGCAGCCCCAGCAGAAATGCGGTAATGGCTTCAGGCTGCAAATCCATTTGCAGAACGGCCTCGGCGCTCACATTGGCGCCCGGCATGCGGGCACCCTGCTGCCAGTCCACATGGATTGCCTCGATCCCTTCCAGGCTGACGTGCACGGTGCGATCCACGGGCGTGCCTGTCCGGGCGAGAATGCCGACGACGGTAAAGGGCTTGTCATCGTGCTCCATGAAGCTGGTGGCGCCGGCCCCGTGGGCGATCACAACGGGATCGCCCACCCGGTAACCGAGCTCTTGAGCAACGTTGGCCCCCAGAACCGTCTCAAAAACGGTGCTAAAGGCCTTCCCCTCGGCGAGCTTGAGCGGGCGGTCCCGGGCGAAGCGGTAGTGCTGGAAATAGTCTTGCGTGGTACCCATCACCCGGAAGCCGCGATGGGAGTCGCCCAGGGAGATGGGGATAGCCCACGCCACCTCCGGCCGGGACGTGATGTCCTGATAGCTCTGCCAGCTGATGTTGTTGGTGGCGTTGCCAATACGAAATACCGAGTACAGCAGAAGATTGATGTCGCCGCTGCGGGCGCCGACGATTAGATCGGTGCCTGAGATGGTGCTGGCAAAGCTGCTGCGGGCCTCGGTGCGAATCTTTTCCACACCCAGCAGCAGCGCGACGCTGATGGCGATGGAGGCCACCGTCAGCAGCGCCGTGCCCCGCCGGTTGTAGAGGCTCCGGGTAGCCAGGCCGATGATGGTGCCCAGCGCGCTCATGGGGCGCTCGCCTGATTGATCTCCGCCAGGGCCACCTGCCGGTCAAAGTGGGTGCCGAGGGATGTATCGTGACTGACGAACAGCACGGTCGTTCCGGCGGTTGCGCATTCGCCCAGCAAAAGCTCCAGAAAACGTCCGCGCGCATCGTGATCCAGGGCGGACGTGGGCTCATCGGCAATCAGCAGTTCCGGCGCGCCGATCAAGGCCCGCGCTGCGGCCACCCGTTGCTGCTGGCCGATGCTGAGATCGGTCACGGGGCGCTCCAGCAGCGCCCCCTTGAGACCAAGATGATCCAGCAGACGGTGAGCTTCCGCATCCACGTTGGCCGACTGGCGCAAGGCTTCGTGCCGGCGCCGGGATGAGAAGCGACACGGCAATACCACGTTGTCTACCACCGACAGATAGGGCAGCAGATTGAATTGCTGAAAAATGAAACCGATGCGCGTGGCGCGAAACCGGTCCCGCTGGGCGGCTCGAAGCCCGTGCAGCGGCGTGCCCAGCACTTGCAACTCGCCGGCACCGACCTCCAGTACACCACCCAGTAGTCCCAGCAGCGTGCTCTTGCCGCTGCCGCTGGGCCCCCAGAGAAAAACCCGCTCGCCGCGCGCCACGTCGAAGCTGGGCAGGTCCAGCACCGGGGCGTGGCCGGGCCACGCGAAGCGCAGGTCACGGGCCGCAACGGCGGTTGCTTCAGGGTCGGGAGGAGATGCAGTCACCGTTGCCAACGCGCTTTAATGATCAGCCCGCCAACTCAGCATGGGATCGTCCGGCGTCAGTTCCGCGAAGGTCTGCACGCCTGGCCCCAGCAGACTGGTTGCGATCTCCGTAGTCAGTGGAAAGGCCTCGAACAGGGTGACCTGGATGCTGTCCAGACGCTCCGGGCGCTCGCAGCGAAATGCATAGGTCGCGGTGAATTCCGAATGGGCCGCTTCAGCCGCGTGCTCGTCCGCGTGTCCATGGTGGTCCTCGGCCTCGCCGGACAGTTCGTGACTGGCCGTTACCGAGACCAGTTCGCAGCGGGCCGCAGGCGTGAGGCGGAACGGGCCAGGGGGGCTCTGCAGCTGCGTCAGGGCCGTGGCAATGGCGTCCGTCTGCTGCGCGTCGCGGGGCGCATGCTCGAAGCCCACAAAGTTCATCGCGGGTCCCTCGAGGCTGATCGTCGCCTGATCGCCTTCGATGGCCACGTTGAGCACCGCGGCGCCATGTTCATGGGCGCTGAGGTCTCGCTGGGTCTGAGCGAGCGTCGCCGCGCAGCCCAGCGTCGTGAGCACCACCACAGTGGCGCCGGCTGCGGGCCTGAGTCCCTGGGGCCAGTTCATCAGTAGACGTCTCCTGGTGTGCAAAGGCGTTGCTGGGCACCGATCATGCCCATGGCACGCCGGCCTAGGCAAGTGAGTCGGATCAAGGGGCGGCCCGGGTTTCCAGGTGGGTCAGCACGTATTCCTTGTCCTCGTCGGTGATAGCCTGCTTGACCAGCAGCCGATGCTCGCCGCTCACCCACATTTCGATGTTACTGAGCAGATAATGTTCCGTCTCAAAGGTGCCGGCGGGAACGGTCACGGTGTCTGTGCCCAGAAAGCGGAAGGTGGCCGGATGCAGGCGGCCCCGCACCAGGGCGCGGCCGTCCGGGGAGGGATTCAGATTGAAGTAGGTGGCCTGGTGCTCACCGTTGGCGTCCCGCTCGCCCTGCCACAAGTACCAGCCGTTCATGGATTCTCCATGGGTCACGATGGCGATCTCATGCGGCACGGCAAGCTGTTCGTGATGTTCGCCACCGGGTCCCGCTGAGGCGGCGCGCAGGGTATTGCCGTCCACGCTCACGTGAATGGCACCCCGATAACCTTCTTTCGACCGGTACGTGGCGTATGCATCGATGGGCCTGAAATCTGCAGCAACGTGCACAGTCATGATCTGCAGCGCATTGGCGGCGACGAAGTCCTTGCTCAACATCATGGTTCGGGAGCCGTCCCCATGGACAAAGATTCGCCACTCCTCCACACCCCGATAACGCTGATCCGACTTGGTCTGCAAGCGCAGAGTACCCACAATCTCCGTGGCCACATGGGTGTTCGGTCCGGTGTTCTCCTCGGTGGCCAGGGCAGGCCCCAGGGCCAGCAGCGGAATGGTCAGCAGGGCAACAGCGCGCATCACGGTCTCTCCTGGAACATCCCAAGGAATGGTTCAGAGGCAAGCCTAATCTTCGCAAGTGGATCCGTCCAACGCGCCCTGCAAGCCGATCCGGCGGGATCAACGCACCTAAACCAGACGACGGTCCAAACTTATGCTCTTGATCAGCGCATAGACCTGGTCCCCCTCGTTCAGACCCAGGTCCTCCACCGCCGCCCGGGTAAGCCGGGCGCGCACATGGGCACCGCGCAGTTCCACCAGCACTTCGGCAAAGGGGGTGTCCGGATCCAGCACAATGCTCTTCAATCTGCCGGCCAGGACATTGCGAATACTGATGCGATTTGGCCGTTCCGTCGCGATGGCCACATCCCGGGCCCGCACGCGCAGGCGGACCGGTTCGCCGGGCGCCAGGTGTTCTAGAAGCGGCATGGTCAGGGTATCGCCGGACACCTCCACCTGCGTGATGTGCAGGCGCTGATCGTGGGCGAGAACCTTTGCCTGGATGAGCACACCGGCTTCAAAGCGCCCGGTGAGCGGCTGCAGATCTAGTCGCTCGACGATCTGCGCCGCAGGCCCATAGGCCTGCACCCGTCCATCGGCCAGCACCAGCACTCGATCCGCCAACCGCACAACTTCCTCGATGGCGTGGCTGACATACAGGGTAGGCAAGCCGAAAGCCCGCGGGATTCGTTCCAGATAAGGCAGGATGTCGGCCTTGCGGTCTCGGTCCAGGGCCGTCAGCGGCTCATCCAGCAGCAACAGACGTGGCCGGGTGAGCAATGTGCGCGCCAGCGCTACCCGCTGGCGCTCCCCGCCGGAGAGTGTATGGATCTGCCGGGCCAGCAGGGGTTGCAGATCCAGAGCGGCCACCACGGCGTTGGTGTCAAAAGACGGTTCCCGGCCGCGGCTGCGGGTTTCGGCGAAGGCCAGATTGCCGGCAACGTCCAAGTGGCTGAACAGCCGCGCGTCCTGGAACATGAGCCCCACCGGCCGCGCATGGGCCGGCAGGTTGATGCCGGCCTCGTCGTCAAACCAGATGGTGCCGTCGAGGCGGATTCGTCCCGATGCAGGCGTCTCCAGCCCCGCCAGGACGCGCAGCAGCGTGCTTTTGCCGGCGCCGCTGGGGCCGAACAGCACCGTTACGCCGGCCAAGTCCAGTTGCTGGTTCAACTCCAGCACGAAGCCCGGGCGCTCCAGTCGGACTTGCAGGGTCAGCGTTTCAACCGACACGGATGGCCGCCCGGCGGTTCAAGCTGTACACCCATAGCAGGACCAGAAACGAAAACAGCACCAGGCCCGCGGACAACACGTGGGCTTCCTCGTAGCGCAGGGTTTCCACATGCTCGTAAATCGCAATGGAAATGACGCGCGTGCGCCCGGGTATGTTGCCGCCTACCATCAGCACTACGCCGAACTCACCCAGGGTGTGGGCGAAGCTAAGCACCGCCGCCGTGACGAAACCTCGCAACGACAGGGGCGCAGCCACGTGCAGAAACGCATCCAATGGCTTGGCGCCGAGACTGGCGGCAGCTTCCATGGGGCCGCGGCCCACGGCGGCGAAGGCCGTTTGCAGCGGTTGCACCATAAAGGGTAGCGAGTACAGCACCGAGGCCACCACGAGTCCCGCGAACGAGAAGGTCAGCGCATCGCCAGTGAGTTGTACCCACAGGCCACCCAGGGTGGAATCGGGGCTCAAAAACACCAGCAGGTAAAAACCCAACACCGTCGGCGGCAAGACCAGGGGCAGAGCGGTGATGGCTTCGATGACGGGCTTGACCGGCGAGCGCGTGGTCGCCAGCCACCAGGCCAGCGGCGTGCCCAGCAGCAACAGGATCGCCGTGGTGACCGTGGCCAGATACAACGTCAGCCAGAGCGGGCCCAGATCCGGCATCGGTCAGTCCAGCCCGTAGCCCCGGGCAGCGATGGTGGCCCGCGCCCGCGGATTCCTAAGAAAAGTGAGAAAATCGCGCGCGGCAGGGTTATGGAGTGCCCGTTTTAACAGCACCGCATCCTGGCGGATGGGCTTGTACAGATCAGCGGGCACGTCCCAGCGACTGCCGCCGAGGCGGTTGTTGTCACTCATGATGTAGGAGCGGGCCACCAGTCCAAGCTCGGCATTGCCCGTGGCGACCATGGCATGGGCTTGACCGACATTTTCGCCCAGCACGATGCGATCCCGGAGGGTTTCAGCCAGCCCCAGCGCCTGGAGAACTTCCTCGGCCGCTGCGCCGTAGGGGGCCAGGGCGGGGTTGGCCATGGCCAGGCGGAAGTCACCCTGTGCCAGGGCGGCAGCCCCGGCGGCTGGAATGCGGTTCGGATCGGTGCTCCACAGGCTGAGATGCCCCAGAGCGTAGGTGAACCGGGTGTCGGCGAGGGCCAGGCCTTCCGCCACCAGCCGTTGCGGGCGTTGCTGATCAGCGGCTAAGAGAACGTCGAAGGGCGCGCCGCTTCTGATCTGCGCATACAGCTTGCCAGTGGAGCCATGAACGATGGTCAGCTCATGCCCGCTAGTCGCCTGAAACTCTCTCTGCAGCTCGACCATCGCCGCGGAAAAATTGGTGGCTACGGCAACCACGGCGGTGCCCGCCCATGAAGGCCAGGGCAAAAATATCAGGATGATGCTCAGGGTTGTGATACGAAGGCCGTGGTTCACATGGGTGTTGGATGGTGGTCGGCTGAAGGAGCATAAGAGGTTCCGCAGCAGTCCGCCAGGCAGCCGAAGATGAATAGGGCGGGTGCTACGATCACTCGCACGCGCGCGAGGCGGGACGAGTGAGCCGGATGCCGGGTCGGCGGTGCTGGCTGTGCCCGGCCATCATGCCCGAGCGCGGTTGGGGACGGATTGAGGGACGGACATGCTCAGAAGCGTTGCGCGGGTTTCTCTGGGAGTGTGCCTGACGGCATTCGCGGTCGGCCAGGCAGTTGGCCAGGATGTGAAATTCCGGCGGGCGTTCGTGGACGGCCGCTACGGCCAGGTTCACGTGTTGACCTCCAAACCCCTGGATCGGCGCAGCGCGGCCACGCCCGTGACCTGCTTTGCGCCCAACCCGTCGGCGGGTCGCTATTTCGCCGAGTTCATGAAGGTGCTGGGACAGGACCGGCTGATGATTGCGCCCGACTATCCGGGCGTCGGCGATTCCGATCCGCCCCCCGCGCCGCTCAACATGGCCGGCTACGCCGCGAGCATGGCTGATGTCCTGGTGCAGATGGGCTACGGCGCTGACGGTCTCGGCCCAATCGACGTCTGTGGCTATCACACCGGTGCCTTCGTGGCGATTGAATTGGCGGTGTCATACCCCGAACTGGTGCGCAAGCTCCTGTTGATGGGCGTCCCCTTTTACCTGGCCGACAAGCGCCGGGAGCAGTACCAGCGCACCGTGGTCGAGGAGCCACTGAGCGAGGACTTCGAGAGCATCCGCACGTGGTGGGATTTTCGCGTGACTAACCGACCCGAAGGCATTCCCCTGGAACGTGCCTACGACATGTTTGTGGATACCTTGAAGCCCAAGTATCGGCATTCCTGGCCTTACCGGGCCGTGTTCACCTATCCGGCCGAGGAGCGGGCGCCTCTGGTCAAGCAGCCGGTGCTGATTCTCAACACGCACGGCGGTCTGAAGGCACAGACGCGTGCGATCGAACCCTACTTTCCCGCAGCGCGGTTGATCGAGATTCCCGAGCTGCAGCACGGAATATTTGATCTGGGGCCGGAAATCCTGGCGCGCCATGCCAGGCCGTTTCTGGATCAAGACGTCGAGTAATAAAACCGGGCACAGCAAACCCCGTGACAGGGAAGGCGAGGGGCGCGGTTGCCGCCGTCGGTCGGCGGCGCGTGACGAAGATTACCCGGCGCGCGCTGGACGGTCGGCGCAAGATTCAGCGCAAGTTTGGGCTCAGGCTTTACAGCGGCGGGTCATGCGGTGCAGCGTCGGGATGCCGGTTATCGTGGCGCGTGTTGAAGTGCCCTGCCGAACCGCCGGTTGATCGTGCCTCAGCGTTAGAACAGCACGTCCGTGAGCACGTCCCGCACAACCTGGGTCGCGATCTCCACCAGCAGGATTTTACCCGGCACGACAATGCGCTCGTGCCCGTCGGGCGGCGCCGGCAGTTTCTGGTGCAATTCGCCGGGCAGGTGCCGTTTTGCGATGCCGGGAGGCAGCGGTTTTCCCCGGCGTAGATTCTTGGCGATACCCGGCGGCAGGCCTTTGCCTTTTCTCGGGGCCGCAGTCTTGCTACCACCTCCCCGTTCAGAATAGTAATCACGAATAATGGCGATCTCGGCGGCTGAGAACACGGCTGCGGTTGCCGAAGCATCCGGCGTGGCCGGATCCGCAGCGGCGACTATGGATAGGGCCAACAGCCCGATCAGCGTGAGCTGGCGCATGGTGCTTGCCTCCTCCTTTGCGGGTGGCAGAGGCTGACTGTAGCCAGCCGGCGGATCAGCTCCAATGGGCCAGGTCACAATTCCGCCGGCTGGGTGTGGTCTGTAACCTGTAAAAACAGCGGAACTAGGCCGCGGACATAACGTGACCCGGGTAGGATGCGGCCGGGAGCGCCTCTGGACGGCCACGCGCCACCTCCCACGGGACGTATCGGCCTGTTCAAGTCCGGGGGGTCGCTGCCCGGCACGTGCTGGGTATCCGGGCGTCCGCAAGACCCCTGAGCGGCGCCAGCGTCAGCGCTCGAAGACTTCTATCAGAAAACCATTCGGGGCGATGAAAGTGGCGGCGCGGTGCTGACCGAGCGCCGGGCTTGCGTAAGCGGCGGGACCTGCCAAGGGCGCCACACCCATGCCTTCGGCACGGGCTAGAATCTCGTCCAGATCCGTGACCGGGAAACTCCACATCACCATGCCGCGGGCCGGCGGTCGGGGCGGTACCCCGGTGGGCGGCTCCAGGTGCTCACGGTCGTACTCCACCAGCGCCAGGTGGCCGGTGCGTGAACCCTTGGCGTGTACCAGGGTGAAGCGAAACGGCACGGCGTACTCGCGCCACACCCGATCCGAGCGCACCTCCAGATCCAGCACCTGGGTGAGAAACTCGATCATGGGATCCGCCTGCTCCAGAATCTGGGTGGCGTAGACGGGACCACCCCGGTTGGTGGCGGCGTCGTAGACGCCCACCTGGGGCATGCCGCCTTTGCGGGAAATGGCGATCACGCGCAGAAATTCCGGCCCGTAGAACGCCGCCTCATGGACGGGATAGGCGCCGCCGTCCGGCCGGGCGACGGGAAACACCTCAACGTCCTCAGTGGCCCGCTCGAATCCCAGTGCCCGCAGATGCTCATCCCAACCAAATACGTCCAGGGTCGGAAAACCCATGCCGTAGGGACCAAGCTCCTGGCGGCTCCAGCTGCGCCGGGGGCTCGGCGTGACCGTATCGGTGACCAGCACCCGGAGCTGGGTCGTGCCCGGCGCCCCGGGCCGGGAGAGGACGCGTGTGGTCCAGCTCAGGTCAGCGGGCATGCCCCAAAGTGCGCGCTGCCGGGTGGCGACGTCGGGGTCCACTGAGATGGGCCCCGAATCGGTGAGCCCCATGCCGTCCACAAGCAGCCGTTTAAGCTCTGGCCAGTCGGGCGTGATCAGGGTCACGGTGTGGAGGGGCGCCGTCAGAGCGCCTTCCGCCGTTGAGGTAGGCGCCATGGGGTCCGTTCGGGCACTGACCGGTTTGCGGAACTTCAGCGTCATGCGATCGCTTTCGCCGATGGCCAGGTACCGCTCGTTTTCCGGCGTGTCCTTCAGCCGCGAGGTCGGGGGCAGTGTCCAGACGCCCTCCGGGTAATTCTTGGTGTCCTGGGCATTGGCATTGATCTCGCTCGCGGCCACCAGCTCAAAGCCCGCCGCCTTAGCCAACTGGATGCAGTAGTCCTGATTGACATAGCCGGACATGCCCCGCGGATCCTGGGGCACGTCGGGGTCGCCCCGATGCTCCACGACGCCGAGAATGCCGCCGGGCTTCAAGGCCGTATACATGGCGGCGAAGAAATCCTCCACATAGCCGTTGATGGTGAAGTTGTGCACGTTGCGGAAGGTGAGCACCATGTCGGCGCTGGCCGGTGGCGCAATGGATTGGTGGATGTCCGAGAACGCCGTCACGATCATGCGATCGTACAAATCAGGTCGCTGCGCGTTCTTTTCGGCGAAGTATTCTACCGACGGCAGCGCATCGAAGGACTTCTCGTCCACGTGAAAATTGGCCGCGTAGTACTGGCCCCGCTCGCGCAACAGCGGCGCGAGCAGTTCGGTGTAGTAGCGGCCCGAGCCCGGCCACATTTCCACCACCGTCATGTCGGCGCGGATACCGAAGAAGGTCAGCGTCTCAAGGGGATGACGGTGCTGATCACGTTGCACGTTGACTGCAGCGCGATGCTCGGCATTGAGCAGTGCGGTCAGTGTCTCCCGGGTCACGGCATCAGTTTCAGCGTGGGCGCCGGATAGGGTAGTGCTGATCAACAGCATGAGTATCAGCTTGCGTGCATCGATCATGAGGGCTCCTTGCGCTCAGGCCTGGATCTCTTGAGTTCGGGCCATATCCCGGACCAGGGTGTTTGATGCGCGTAGGAAGAACCACGCGGATAGCAGGCTGAAGCCCACCGCTACCACCAGCATGGCCAAACCCAGTGATCGGGACTCGCCCTGGGCTGCGAGCGCGTCGCTCAAGATGCCGACGAGCTGCGGCCCCAATCCGCCCATCAGATTGACGATCAAAAGGTAGGTGGCCGCTGCGGTAGCACGCATGGCCACTGGCGCTACACCCTGAGTCGTCGCGTGCTGCGGGCCCGCCTGCATAATGCCCACCATGAAGGGTACGAACAGCATGACGAACGCCAGGGTAGGGCTTTGCGAGAAAACCACCAGCGGATAGAAGGGAATTGCGATCAGCACCGTAATGCCGCACAGGCGCATCAGCCAGCCCAGGTCCACCGCCGCCAGCCGATCTGCCAGCCAGCCGCCGCTTAAGACGCCCAGCAGTTGCGAGCCGCCGATAATGAAGGCCAACCAGGTGCCGATGGTGCCAATAGGCATTTCGTGCGCGCGTTCAAAAAAGGACGGCATCCAGTTCAACAGGCCCAGGTAAACGATGGTGTAGAAGCCCGAGCCCAGGCAATTGTTGAGATACGTGGGGCGTGACAACAGGGTTTTTAGCGTGATCCCAAGGGGCGGTGCCTCGACCGGTGCCGTGAGACCATCGGCGGCGCCACGGCGGGGTTCGGCCAAAAACAGATACACAGCCCCCGCCAGGATCATCCCCGGAATGCCGAACGCCAGCAGCGCCACGCGCCAGCCGTAGGCCTGGGTCAGCCAGCCGCCCAGCAGGAAGCCGAGAAAAATTCCGAAAGGTGCGCCCATGCCGTATACGGATATGGCCAGAGCCCGCCGCTCCCTGGGGTAGAAGTCGGCGATCAGCGAGTGGGACGGGGGCGTAGCGCCTGCTTCCCCCACCCCCACCATAACCCGGGCAACGGCAAGTTGGACGAAGTTCTGGGCCAGGCCGCAGACGGCGGTCATGGCGCTCCACAGAGCCATGGCGGCGGATACCACCAGGCGCCGGGAGTGCCGGTCCGCCAGGCGCGCGATGGGAATGCCCATAGTGGCATAAAACAGCGAGAAGGCGATGCCGGTGATGAACCCGAGCTGGGTATCGGATAACGCAAGGTCTGCCTTGATGTCCGGCACCAGGATCGAGAGCATCCAACGGTCTAGGTAATTGAACAACGAGACGACGAACAGCAGCAGCAGAACCAGCCGGGCATTTTTGCCCGGCCGCGGCTGCGCCCCTGGGTGGCTTGAGGACAAGATCAGTTCGCGTCGAGGAACTCGAGCATCACCGGAGTGAGCGCGCTCATGTCGCCCGACTTGGAGCCCGGCGCGGTGGGCCGCACCACGCAATCGGGGATCATGGCGGCTACGTCCGCCATATCCGTTTTCGCCGTGTCCGGGGCCGCCAGGGTCAGCATGGTGGGCACGGGGATCTCTGGGAAACGGCAGCCGCCGGCGTTGTTAGCCCAGGCGGCAATGTAGGCGTGATGGTAGGTCTCAATCGTCTTCAGCAGTTCCACGGCCCGTTCGTGCAGTTCGTCCACCGGGGGGATTTCCCGGTTGCGGCGGTGAGCTAAATCCTTCTCATAGTAGGGGAAGAACAGGAACATATCCCGATTCATGTTGAACGCCCACATGAAGTGGGTGCCGTAGGCGCAAGGTTTGGGCGTCTTTTCAATCTGCGCGGTGTACTCGTCCTTGATGGCCTGGGGCGGAATACCGATACCTTCCAGCACCAGCCGCCGCACCCGATCCGGATGGCGGATCGCCATCTCCATGGCGATGTGGCCACCCGTATGCATGCCGAACAGATCGCAGCGGGGGGCGTCGATGGCGTCCAGCATTTTCACCGTGGCATCCGCCAGGTAGGGAATATCCACGCCCTCGGGAGGCGGGCAGGAATCTCCCTGACCCAGGGTATCCGGCGCGATTGTCCAGCGGGTCTGGCCCAGGTCCGCCACCAGTGGCGCCAGCCACTTCGCGGACCAGGGCGAGGGGCCCATCAGGCAAATGGGCGGATGGCCGTTGAGGTTTTCGCCCGCGGTGTAATAGTGCATCTGGCCGATATCAATATCGGCAAAGCGCCGCCGCACATTCTCTGGCAGCCGGAACATCCGCTCAGCCCTTGATGGCGCCGACCAGATCGGCGAACTCGTCCGGATGTTGTTCCTGCATGAAGCGGCGCCACTGCGCGGGCATCGCGTCACCGCTGGCGACCTTGCGGCCAAAGCCCCGGGACACATAGTTACCTGGCTGGCCCCCCATGTTGAGCCAGGCTGGCCAGGTGTTGACGTCGTTGAAATTCATGGTGGCGGCTGCATTGCCGATGCTGGGGTTTGCCACCTCCTCCAGGGATGCGTGATAGGTGGACCAGTCGTTCACCTGAATCAACTGACCCTCATCGCTCGTGGGCTCCGCCCGAAACCAGGTGTCCCCGTGGACCCAGACGTCATCGCCAATAATCCAAGCTGGGCCGATGCGCTGGGAGGCGGTGACCTCGGAGCCCGGGATCTCGCGCATTTCGCGGACCTGACCATATTTATCGAACTGAATGCTGCCGCGAATCAGGGGCGGTTGCTTGACGGGCGTCTCAGCACCGTTGAAGGGGTTGTTGAATGTTTCCAGGAGTTCGCCCGTTTTCAGGTCCGAGTAGAAGATGGCGCTGAGCTGGTTGGCCTTGAAGGCGAACTCCCCGGTGTCCTCCACGGTAAACAGAAATCCCACGTGCATATTCCAAAATGGCGTGAACTTAGAGTCGACCAATCCGTAACGCACCGCTTCGATGTACCAGAATACCGGCTGATCATCGAACGTGTAGTTCACCTTGCGGTGAATGAGGTACAGATCGTCTTCGTTTGTGGGGTCCAGGGTGAGCCGTTCGCCCGTTTCTACGTCTACCTCCACGCTGCACGCGGCGGCGAAAGGAGCCGTCGCCATAAGACCCAAGGCTGTTCTGCGTTTCATGATCTCCCCCTTATGGAGCTGGCTAGTTGTGCGTGAAGTAGCGTGACTTCGCCTTCACCAGGTCGTCGTAAACTATCGTGCGTTCCGGGTCGCCGTCCGGAGGTTCGGGAACCCGCACGTCCAGGACCATGGGGCCGTCTGCCGCGAAGGCATGGTCCAGTGCCTGTTCGAGTTCTGCCGGTTCCGCGACGGTCATGCCGGCGCAGCCCAGGGCACGGCCCATGGCCGCGTAGTCCGCTGGACCCAGGTTGGCGTTGACGGTGCGTTTGATCTTGATGGGCTGGGTGCGCAACTCGTTACCCCAGCCCCCGTTATTGGCGACGATAATCAGCGGGTCGTAGCCCATCTGCACCAGGCTGCTCAGCTCGCCGGCATAGAACCCGAATGAGCCGTCCCCGGTAACCAGTACCACGCGTTTGGCCGCGGCATCTTCCGCCAGAGCTGCGCAGGCGCCCAGGCTCAGCGGCGTGCCGATGCCCATGGAGCCTAACGGGTAGCTGTCCAGATAACGGTAGGGATGTTGCATGCGGAGCACGGCAAACATGCGACCCAGGATCGTTGCGCCGTCATTGATGAACAGGTGTTCGCCGCTCAGGCGTGACGCAATGCTGCGGCACAGCGCGTAGGGATGAATGGAGCCGGTCGGTGTGCTGCCCGCGCGCGCAATGGCACTGATCCTCTCCGTCAGGGCCTCGCGCAGCCAGCCCGGGTCGAAGGACGACACGCCCGCCGCTTGCAGGGCATCAGCCAGGGCCGTCAGGGCGAGTGTGACGTCGGCTTGAATAGGCAGCGTGACCGCCCGGTGCTTGCCCAACTCCTGGCCATGCAGGTCAATCTGAATCGTGCGGGCACCGGATGCAAACCGCGGCGGCAGCCCGTGGCCAAAGCGCCGCGTCATGCGGGCTCCGGCCCAGATGACCAGATCCGCATCGCCGACGCCCGATTGCGCCAATGGCCAGGGCCAGCCCAGGCGATCGTCCTCCGGGATCAACCCGCGCGCCGTGGCGTTCATCAGCACCGGGATACCGAATTGCTGTGCCAGTCGCCCCAGGATGGCCGCCGCGCCGGATGCTGCGGCGCCGCCACCGGCAATGATGATAGGTCGTTGGGCAGCCTCGATCAGGCCCACGGCCTCTTCCACGTCCACCGCGCCGGGCGCCGGCAACGGTGGCCGGGTAATCATGCGCGCTGGCGCCACCGCCGCATCATTGAGGTGCTGCAGATGGTCCTCGGCGAAACAGACCGCTACCGGCCCCGGCCGGCCGGAGAGGGCGACCCGACCCGTGGCGGCAATGGCTTCGGCCACGCGCGTCGGGTCGGTGACGTAGCGGACTGCCTTGGTGATGGGCCGGGCCAGCGGCAAAGCATCCATGCCCAGCGGATGCTCCGGGTCCAAAAGCCCTTCCGGATCCCGACCGATGAGCACCAGGACGGGTGCGCAGGCCTCGTAGGCGGACAGGATGCCGGTGACGGCGTTGGGCAGGCCCTGATCCTGGTTGATCATGGCCACGCCAAGTCGACCTGTGACCCGAGCGTAGCCGTCCGCAGCGCCCACCGTCGCAGTTTCATGCCGGGTCGGCACAATGGCGAAACCATGCCGGTCCAGCTCGTCCAGCAGCAAGGACTGGGATGCGCCCGCCAGGGCGAATACGGAGCGCGTGCCGAACTGCTCGAGCACGCGGCGGATCGCAGCTGCGGTGGTTTCGGTCCCCCCTTGGCTCATGCAGTGGATCCTTGTTCTGCCGGCGTGTTCTGAGCGTTGTCGCAGACTCGAACCATTTCAACCCAGATGCTGAAGGCTGTCCACAGCCGCCGGCGGGTCGACGCTGGCCGCAGCGCGGCCATCCCCGGGTTCGGCGCAGCACAGGGCGCGGAAGCGACGCTACAGTGCTGCTCATCGTGATTAGGCTATCCAGGGGGAAGCCATGGAGCACCAACGCCGGGAATTTCTGAAGTCCTTCGCCAGCATGGGCGCGGTGGGCGCGTCCACGCTTGCCGCAGTGGCCTGCGGGCGCGCTGGCGCGCCGCAAAACGAGGCGCCAACAGCCGGCGGCGCCAACCAGACCGCGACCAGCCTGCATGGCCGGGGCCCGGCGCTACAGGGTCCCTACCTGGATCTGTCCACCGGCCGGGGCAATCAGCTGGCCTATGCCCGGCTGCAGGGAGATATCGATTTCGGTAAGCAAAAATATTTCTGGTTCAAGGGCTACGTGATGGGTGTGCGGCCCATGAAAAAGATTGACGATCTCATAGGTTGTCAGGGATTTGGTGCCATCCGGCTGGTGGAGCGGCCTGATGGTGCCATCGAGCGGCTGTGCCGAGAGGTGATTCTGTACACGGACATCCGCAGCGGTGAGGTCATTGAGGAGTGGGATAATCCGTATACCAATGAGACGGTAAAGGTGGTGCAGGTGGCCAACGATCCGTTCAACTATCTCATCGAGGAGCATTTCCCCACCCCGCCGGAGTTTGGCGGCCTTAATCAGGACCAGCCGCCCGAGAAAATTCCGTTCATCCTGCCCTGGTATCAGCACGGCCCCTGGGCGGAGATGGAGGTGCACATTCATCTGCTTTACCCCAATGCGCTGCAGCCAGACAAATGGCCCCGGGAATCCTCTGGGCCGATGGTGCAGGTGTCCGAGTTCTTCGCGCACCACGTGTCGCCGGAGGATCTGCAGAATCCTGACGTCACGTCCCTGGACTACACGGGCACCTGGAACCGCACCACGCCGTGGCTTCCCTGGATGTTGATGGGCCAAACGCCGGGTCACTGCAGCTATGCCTGCTTCTTCGGCAAGACCGAGAATCTGGAGCAGGTGCTCACCCGCAGCGTGCTGGACCATGTGGAGAAGAACAATCCGACCTATTTCGATGCGCCAACGGAGTGGTCGGAGCCGAGTCTGTCCAGCCTGGAACACTATGCGGAGCAGCAGGAGCCGGTGGCCCTCTGACGCCCCTGCCTGCCTTTCAGGCCTGTCCGTCGGCGGCGGACAGGCCTTTGAAGGTTTCCATGAATCTCCCGAGGCTCGTGAATTCCTCGCGTCGGCCGCTGCCGCGGCGCCACACGAGGCCGATCTCGCGATAGCTGCGCCTGCTCAGTGGCGCGGTCTTCACTCGTGTGCCCGCCAGCAGGGCCGATCCGCGGGCCATGGCCGGCAGGAAAGTAATTCCCAAATCGGCGTCCACCATCTCAATCAGGGTTAACAGCGAGGACGCAGCGAAGGGGCTAACGGTTTCCGTGTTGCGAATCCGGCAGGCGTCGATAGCGTGATCGCGCAGACAGTGCCCCTCCTCCAGCAGCAGCACGCTGGAGGCGTTCAGACGGTTGAAGCGATAGTTGTTCGGATCAACCCGCTGGGTGCCCTGCCGGTAGGCGAGCAGAAACGGGTCCCGGAACAACGGCAGCGCTTCCACGTTTCGCAATTCGTAGGGCAGGGCAATGAGCAGCAGATCCAGATCGCCGGCCAGGAGTTTCCCGTGCAGTTGCTCGGTCAAGCCTTCCCGCAGAAACACCTGCAGGCGTGGATAGGCGCGCCGCAGCTTGGGGAGCATGGCCGGCAGTAGAAACGGGGCTATGGTGGGGATCACGCCCAGGCGTAAGGGGCCGGTGAGCGGATCCTGCTGTCCCTGGGCGATGCGCACCAGCGCGTCTATGTCCTGGAGGACCAGTCTGGCCTGAGTGGCAATGTCCTGGCCTACGGCGGTGACAGTGACCTGGCGGTTGGTCCGATCCACCAGTCCGACCCCCAACAGGTTCTCAAGCTCCCGGATCGCGATGCTGAAGGCGGACTGAGAGACAAAGGACGCCGCCGCCGCCTTGCCGAAGTGCTCGTGCTCCACCAGCGCCAGGAAGTAACTGAGTTGTTTGATTGTGGGCCGAGACATTATTCTATAAAAACGAAGATTGTATTTGAATTATTCAATTTTACAAATCATAACGGCGGCGGTAAGGTAAACGCAACTTAAACGGGAGATCGACCATGAGCATCAATATCGGAATTTCGGAACAGGATCGTGAGGCCATCGCCGCCGGCCTGTCCCGTTTGCTGGCCGACAGCTACACGCTGTATCTGAAAACTCACAACTATCACTGGAACGTGGAAGGCCCGCTCTTCAACACGCTGCACACCATGTTCGAAGGGCAGTACACGGAGCTTGCCACGGCAGTGGACGAGATTGCGGAGCGGATTCGAGCTCTTGGGGTGGCGGCGCCGGGTTCCTATCAAGCCTTTGCTGAATTGACGTCCATCGAGGAGGAGACGGGCACGCCCAGCGCCGAGGACATGATCCGGCAACTCATCATCGGTCAGGAGACCGTCGTGCGCACGGCCCGGGAGGTGATTCCTCTGGCGAGCCAGGCCAACGATGAGCCCACCGCCGACCTGCTGACCCAGCGTATGCAGATCCATGAGAAGACCGCCTGGATGCTGCGCAGCATGCTGGCTGCTTAATCCGAGTTTTGACCCACCAAGATGGCGAGGAATATGAAAATGTTTGCAAACCGTGAAGGGCAGCGTGTGCCCAATGTGACCTTCCGCACCCGGAACGCGCACGAGTGGATTGACGTTACCAGCCAGGAGTTGTTCGCCGGCAAGAACGTCATCCTGTTCTCGCTGCCAGGCGCGTTCACCCCGACGTGCTCGTCTTCCCACGTGCCCCGCTACAATCAGCTGGCCAGGGCGTTCCGGGCCCAGGGGATCGACGACATCATCTGCGTCTCGGTAAACGACGCCTTCGTGATGAACCAGTGGCAGCAGGAGCAGGGCGCCGATGAGGTGACTTTCCTGCCGGATGGAAACGGAGAGTTCACCGACAAGATGGGCCTGTTGGTGGACAAAGACGATCTCGGCTTCGGCAAGCGTTCCTGGCGCTATTCGATGCTGGTTCGCGATGGCGTGATTGAAAAACAGTTCATCGAGCCGCAGGTGCCCGGCGACCCCTTTGAAGTCTCCGACGCCGACACCATGTTCGCCTACCTGGCTCCCAGCGCGGTCAAGCCGCCCGACGTGGCGGTGTTTGCGCGGCCCGGCTGCCCGGCCTGCGCTCGGGCGAAAGCCGCACTGGCGCAGCACGACATCGCGTTTGAAGAACTGGTGCTGAACCGGGACTACACCGATCGCACCCTGCGCGCCGTGGCCAACGCCGGCACGTTTCCCCAGATCTTCATCAACGGCGAGCACATCGGTGGGGCTGAGCATCTGGACAACTGGCTGGCGCGGCGGCAGGCCGCCTGAGGAACCGACCGCGAGCGGGCCAGGCATGGCCCGCTCCGCTTACGGTTCGGTCCTTTCCCCATGTCCTGCTGGCGAGGTTGAGCATACCTGCGCCCTAGAGTCTGGTCGAACGCCGGCCTTGCTCAAGACGCTGCCCGCTATGGGTTCGTGACCGCGCACCTTTATTGAGACGGGCGCGCCGCGCCGCTATGACTCAACGCCGTTGGACTTGCGCTGAGCGGCCGTCGCGGCAGCGCCGCTGGCCGAGGGTATCCGCAGGAAGCGGCTGGCGGCGGTCCAGCGCTCGATTTCCCGATAGGCAACGAACAGGCCGCTGCCGATGATGATCGCGCCGCCGAGGACGACCGGGCCTTGGGGTATTTCGTTCCAGACGAGATAGCCGCCGAGGGTGCCCCAGAACAGTGCGGTGTACTCGAAGGGTGCGAGCAAAGCGGGCGAAGCGCGTCGGTAGCCGTTGACGATGCCGAGCCAGGCTCCGGCGGAGCACAGCCCGGCCAAGGCAAACAACAGCCAGTCATGGGTTGCCGGTGGTCGCCACTGGCCGGGCAAAGCCGCCAGCGCCACGACAATCGGTCCTACCAGCACGTAAAGACTCATGGCGTAGGTGTTTTCTGTCTTGGCCAGGTGCCGCGAGGTGACGGCCAGACCGGCATAGAAGAACGCCGCCGCCAGCACGCCTAGCGCGGGCCAGGTCCATAAACCCCCGCCGGGACGCAGAATGACCACGACGCCGAGGAACCCGGTGGCCACCGCTGCCCAGCGCCGCCAGCCCACCGGATCGCGCAGGAACAGCGCCGATAGCGCGGTCGTCATGAGCGGCGCCGTGAAAGACAGGGTTAGAGCGTCCACCAGCTTCATATGGGAGAGGCCCCAGAAGAAGCCGAACATGGCACCGGCGGCGAGCAGCGTGCGCAGCAGGTGCCAGCCGGGTCGGCGGGTCTTGAGACTCTGCAGGCCGCCGAAGCCGTGGGCCAGGAGCAACAGCATGGCGGCCCCGAAAAGGCTGCGCAACAGCACGAACTGGGCCAGGGTGTAATCGGCCAGCAGCCATTTACCCGTCATGTCCAGGCTGACGCCCATGACGATGCCGCCCGTCAGCCAGGCAATGCCGCCGCTGAGTGAGTCTTGTGGGGTGGTGTCGGGCAAGGCAGCGCCGATGACGGGATGGTCGGCGCACTCTAGCCCCTCCTTGCCAGTCGCGCTAGCGCAAGCCAGCGGATTGCTGCCTCGCGCCGTAGAGAAAGCCGTTGCGCACCAGCCATTTCTCCAGCTCAACCGCCAGTAGCACAGGCAGCGCCAGCAGCACGCACGCCACAAGGTCGGCCGGCGGTAGCGGCGCCGTGCGGAAAATGGGATTGAGTACTGGCAGGTAGATCACCAGCAACTGTGCCAGCACGGTTACCAGCACCGCGGCCAGCAGCGGCAGATTGCTGAGCAGGCCGATGGTCAGCAGAGATTCCCGCTCCGAACGGATGGCCAGCACGTGAAACAACTGGGCGAATACCAGCACCGTGAACACCATGGTTTGCCAGTGCGCATCGCCCCGGCCCACGGACAGCGCCTGGGCGCCCACGGAGAGAAAACCGATCAGCAGTCCCACCCACAGGATGTGCTGCCACATGCCGTGGGCAAAGATATTTTCAGAAGGTGGTCGGGGCGGCCGCTTCATCACATTGCGTTCTGCGGGCTCTGAGGTGAGCGCCAGACCTGGCAGGCCGTCGGTGAGCAGGTTGATCCACAGGATATGAATGGGCAGGAGCGGGATGGGAAGCCCCAGGAGCGGCGCCAGCAGTAGTGTCCAGATCTCGCCAGAGTTGCTGGTCATGGTGTATTTGATGAATTTGCGAATGTCGTCGAAGATGCGCCGTCCTTCCCTGACCGCCGCAACGATGGTGGCGAAATTATCATCCAGCAGGACCATCTCGGCTGCTTCCCGGGCCACGTCGGTGCCCCGCTGGCCCATGGCAATGCCGATGTTCGCCCGGGCCAGAGCGGGCGCATCGTTGACGCCGTCGCCGGTCATGGCGACAAACTCTCCGGCCTGCTGTAACGCATCGACAATGCGAATTTTCTGCTCGGGATCCGCCCGAGCGTAGACCTGGGTGACCTGGACCCGCGTGGTCAGGTCCGCATCGCTCAGTTCCGCCAGTTCGCTGCCGGTCAACACGTGAGCGTCGTCGTCGGCCAGTCCCAACCGGCCGGCAATGGCGCGAGCGGTCGCGGGATGGTCGCCGGTAATCATCACCGGGACGATGCCCGCGCTCTGGCAATCGGCCACCGCGCGCGGTGCTTCCGGTCGGGGCGGGTCGATCAGGGCTGCCAGACCCAGGAACGTGAGATTGCGTTCCAGGCTCGCCACGGAAATTTCAGCTGGCGGGTGGGCAAACTCTTGAGTCGCCAGGGCCAGAACGCGGTAACCCTCGCCCGCCAGTTGGGCTGCTTCGGCTGCAATCGGCTCCGCTGCCAGGGGCGCGCTGCCCTCGGGGGTCAACATGCGGGTGCAGACCGGCAGGACCGCCTCCGGCGCGCCTTTCACGAAAGCGGCTGCCCCTGCGCCATGGCGATGCAGCGTGGTCATGCGTTTGCGCTCGGCATCGAAGGAGAGTTCCGCCAGCAGGGGCCATTCAGCCAGTAAGGTGCGCTTTTCAAAACCGCCCTGTTGGGCCGCCTTGAACAGCGCCAGCTCGGTGGGATCGCCCACCGGGCCACCGCGGTCCTGCTGAATTTCGTTATTGAGGGCCATGGCGCGGCCGATGGCGGCCCACAGCGGCTGGTGAGGCGCATCCGGGGGCAGATGGTCCACGCGCCGTCCACCGCCGTACAGACAGCTCAGGGACATGCGGTTTTCGGTCAGCGTGCCGGTCTTGTCCGCGCAGATAAAGGTGACCGAGCCGAGGGTCTCGACTGCCGGTAGACGTCGCACCAGCGCCCGGTGCCGGCTGAGCTGGCGCGCACCCAGCGCCAGAGAGATGGTAATGACGGCGGGTAGTGCCTCGGGAATCGCCGCCACGGCCAGGGTTACGGCGGTGAGGAACATCAGCAGGGGCGGCTGACCCTGGGCCAGCCCCAGCAGGAACACGCCGGCGCAGATGGCCAGCACGACCAGCGCCAGTTGCCGGCCGAATCGCGTCAGGCGCTGTTGCAGCGGGGTCTTGGCCGGGGCTCCATGGCTCAACAGGGTCGCGATGCGCCCAAGCTCCGTGGCCATGGCGGTACCTACCACCAGGCCGCGGCCGCGGCCGCGGGTGACCGACGTGCCCTTGTAGGCCATGTTCTGCCGATCTCCCAGCGGAAGGTCCTCTTCCACCAGGGTGTCCACCCGTTTATCGATCGGTTGGGATTCGCCGGTCAACGCCGATTCGTCCAGGCGCAGCCCGGTCAGCTCCGTCAGGCGCAGGTCTGCCGGGACCACGTTGCCCGCCTCCAGCAGCACCAGATCGCCTGCTACCAGGTCGGTCGCTGGAATGTCGCCAATTACGCCGTCGCGGATCACTCGCGCGGTCGGGGCAGCCAGTTGGCGCAGCGCGGCAACGGCGCGCTGGGCCCGGTACTCCTGAAACACGCCCAGACTGGCGTTCAGCATGAGGATGACCAGTATGGCCGCCGTATCCACCAGCTCTCCCAGTATGCCCGAGATGATGGCCGCCACAATCAGCACCAGGATCATAAAATCGGCAAACTGGCCGATCAGCATGCGCCATAGGCTGGTGCCTTTGGCGCGCTCGATATCGTTGGGACCGTATCGCAGCAGCCGCCGACTTGCCTCGGTCGCGGCCAGTCCAGACTGGCTGTGGCTGGCGAGTTGCTCGGCGACCTGTTCGCCGTCCAGCGTATGCCAGGCCAAGGGGCCGGGCTCGGGTCCTGACTGTGGGGGGCTGCTCACTTGGCGCGCTGATCTCCGGCGGTCGAGCCTTGCGGCCCGCTCACCAAATGATGACCGCGCTTATGGGGCAGTGTCGATAGGAGGTGGCCGCAGCGCCGGGCCCGGCCGGCGGCGGCTGCAGTCAGGTGGCTGCGACGAGGGTGGCAGGCGTGCGCCGGTAGCTGAGCACGCGACCCTTCTTTAACCGCGTGTCCAGGGCCACCCACTCGCCGGTCCGCGCATCGTAGCCGATCTCGATATCCGTATCCTTGGCCGTCAATCGGAGGCGCTCGATAGTCAGTTCCTGCGATCCAATCGTGATGGTGTCCACGCCCAGATCGCTCACCTGCACATCAAGATATTCGCCGGTTTGGGAATTCAGCAAGCGCTCCGCCTTGCGCAGCTCCGGGTTCCAGTAGGCGAAGCTTTGCACACAGCCGTTCAGCTCCGCCGTGCCCTGAGGGCTGTCCACGAGGAATCGGTTGGCGTCCGCGTTACCGCGCACGGCGAAGTCCTGACCGTTGTTGTCGGTACGGGCGGAGATCTCCACCAGACATCCGTTTGACCAGCGTTCCACGTGTTGGTGTTCGTAGCGGAACGCGTTCAGGAATAAAACCTTCACGTTGAAGCGGGCCTCACTTTCAACGGTGCGTCCGTTTGGCCCGTCGCGGAAAGTGAAGTCGTGGAAGCCGATTTCCCGGTCGTTGAGAAAGACCTGAAAGCTCAGGCGCGCGGCCGGCGCTTCCAGGGTATCCGGCGTGGAGGCGAACGCCGCGGTGGCCAAGGGCAGCGCGGCCACCGTGCCGCCGACAACGTTGCGTATTGCGGACGCGTAAGCCACGGCGGTTATCCTTGCTCCTCGGCGGCCAGCATCAGTGCTGTTGGCCGCATGCCGTTGAGCCGCTCAGCCAGAATGGTGAGCAGAGGCATCATGATCGCCCACCCCGCAGCCTGAGCGGCCAGCCCGAGCGTTATTGAGCTGAACTGGACACCGCCCAGTTTAAAGCCCGCATAGTAGGCCATGGGCCCGCCTAAGCCGCCAAATACAGCAGCCAGCAGGTAGCGCTTCTTCAGCCAGCCCAGGGAGACGTTGAGCGTCGTGGCGAAGGACATCCACATGGCGACGATCCAGTAGGGCGCGGTGCCGGCCACTACGGTGCCCGACGGGTAGCTCAACCAGCCGAAGGCGACCAAGGCGCTATCCCAGACGATGCCGATGGCCGCCGCCACCAGAATCAGCGTCAACTCAGGTCCCGGGCGTCGGGCAGTGTAGGTGAGATGAATGGCCACGATGACAGCCACCGCAATGGCCCCCAGAGCGGGCGCCTGGTTCGCGCCACCCCACACGCAGGCGAACCAACCAATTTGGAAGGCGACGAGGTTTATCAGAAAACGGCTGTCTATGTTCATCACTGGACTCGGAAAAATAAGCGAAATCAGAAGCTTACTCAATGGTCGACAATCCTGTATGCCTCCAAGTTTTCGCAGCGCGGGCGCAGATGGATTCTCTCCGAGAGAAGCCGGCTTGCGCGCGACCTGCTTGCCCGGCTATACAGGGTGGCATGAATCGGCTGTGCTTGGGCTTGGCTCTTATTTGCATCGGTTTGCCGGCAGCGCCATTGGCGGTCGGCGAGCCCATCGATCTGAGCAACACGCGGGGCATGCAGGAGATGGTGGTGAGTGTCAAAGACCTCCACGGCACCGCCCAACTGTATCAGCAGGTGGCAGGTTGGCGGGTTGTGCACGCCGCTGTCGCTGATCCGGCTCAGGTGGATTTCTGGGGGCTCGATCCCGCGGTGGTGGTCCAGCAGATTCTACTGGGTAATCCCGGTGCCCCCACCGGCTTGTTGCGGCTGGTGAAGTTCGTCGGCGTTGACCAGGTGCGCATCCGCTCCAGCGCCAGGCCGTTCGACACCGGCGGCATCTTCAATATCAACGCCCTGGTGAAAGACATGCCGAGCAGCTTTGAAGCTTTGCGGGACGCGGGGTTTCAAGGGTTCTCGGATCCCAACTACTACGACATCTTCGGCAAACGTTACGGCGGCGCCATGCTGCGCGGCCACGACGATGTGGTGATCAATCTGTTGGAACGGGTCAACGGCAGCTACGAGGATCAACCCGCCTTTCAGGTGATGAGCAACGTCAACAACGCGACCCAGGTGGTGACGAACTACGACCGGGCGTATGACTTCTTTACCACCCAGTTGGGTTGGGGGGTGCGCTGGGAGGCGTCCCCCGAATGGGCCGCCGACGGCGCGAACAACATGAGCCTGCCGAACAGTTTGTTGGTGGCGGGCGTCGTCAAGGAGCGCGCGGCGAGCTTTCATATGGACCCGGAAATGGCTGGCGGCAGCATCGAGATTTTCGCTTTCGAGGGGATCAGCGGCGTTGATTTCGCTGCGCGGGCGGAGCCGCCTAATCTCGGCGTGCTGATGTACGGTGTGCATGTCGCAGGTTTATGCGATTACCTGGCTGAAATCCGCGCGCGCGGCGTACTGCCCGTGCGGGGGCC
>JBFFHS010000046.1:0-29518 GCA_041556855.1 Gammaproteobacteria bacterium | reverse complement strand
GGGATCCACATCAGCGCCGGGTCCGGCTTGATGCCGGCGATGGCGGCAAACATGATGGGCAGAGTGGGCACCAGCAGCACGACGGTGAGATAAGTCTGGGCTTCCTTGTAGCTCTTGGTGAACGATGCCACCACGGTCATGAGCCCCGCGCCCAGCAGCGCAAAGGGCGCCAGCACTGCGAACGTTGCCAGGGCGACGGGGACGGTGAAATTCGCGGCCATCCCCAACCGCTCCAGGGGCACAAACGGCAGGGCCACCACGAAGGCTGCCAGCGTCAACAGCAGGGACACAAGCATGTAGAACACCGTGGCCAGCAGCTTGCCCAACAGCAGTTCACCCCGGGGTACGGGCAGGGTCAACAGGGGCTCCAGCGATCCCCGCTCCCGCTCGCCGGCGGTGGTGTCGATGGCCAGATACAAGCCGCCCATGAGCATGGCAAACAGCAGGAAATAGGTGAGCATGCCCAGCAGCACCACCGAGCGACCGGTCGCCGTGGACACATCGATCTGATCGACGGTGATCGGCCGCACCAGCCAGGGATTCACACCACGCACCTGCAAACGCAGCGCACCCAGTCGGGCGCTGTAGCCTTCCAAGAGCCGCTGAACCCGCGCTACGCTCTGCTGGGCTTGGTTGTTCGACTGATCAAAAACCAGTGTCACCCGGGCCGGCTCGCCGCGGGTCACGGCCGCGCCGAAGTCGGGCTCAATCCATAGCACCACGTCGGCCGCGCCGGTTTTGACCAGGTGCCGGGCGGCATCCAGGTTCGCCGGGCCCGGCCGGGGCTCCAGGTTGCTGCGCTCAAGAAAGGCCAGGAGATTGGCTGCGTGCTCTGCTCCGGTGACCGGCAAGGCCAGCGTCTCATCGGCCTTCGAAAGCGTTTTTTCCAGCGTCAGAGTGACCAGAACCGCAAACAGCGCGGGGCCGAACAGCGGACCGAATACCAGGGCCGAGAACAGGGTGCGCCGATCCCGCGCGTTGTCCAGAATCTCTTTCCGGAACACGTGCAGCACCGCCGTCACGATGCGGCCTCCGCGGCCATCACCGCTTCGACAAACGTGTCCTCCAGATTCCCGCTGGAGGACTGTTGCGCCAGGGCAGCTGGTGTCCCGGCCGCCACCACCTGGCCGGCGGCAATGATCACGATGTCGTCACACAGGGCAGCGACCTCCTGCATGATGTGGGATGACAGCAGCACGCAGTGACCGGCCGCTTTCAGGGCTCGGATGGTGTCGCGCAATGCGCGAGTGGCCATCACATCCAGGCCATTGGAGGGCTCGTCCAAGAGCAGGTTGCGCGGCTCATGCACCAGCGCCCGGGCCAGCGCGACCTTGGTGCGCTGTCCCTGGGAAAAACCCTTGGCTGGCCGCTCGGCAAAGGCCTCCATGCCCAGTTCGGCGATGAGTTCGTCCACCCGGCGCACGAGCGTTGCATCGGACAGGCCATGCAGGCGACCGTAGTACAGGACGTTCTCTCGGGCGCTCAATTGGGGGTAGAGACCTGCGCCGTGGGGCAGCACGCCCAGGCGGCGTCGAGCCTTGAGGGGATGCTCGCGGACGTTGATGTCATCGATCCAGGCTTGGCCCGAATCGGCCTGCAGAACCGTGCAGAGAATGCGCAGCGCCGTGGATTTGCCCGCGCCGTTCGGTCCCAGCAGCCCGGTAATGTGGCCATCGGCCGCGGTGAAGCTCACGCCTCGCAGCGCCTGCACGGCTTTGAAGCTTTTCGTGATGCTCTCGACCCGGATCACGGTCAGGGTGCCGGACCGCTGAAGTTCAAAAAGAACGGTGCCGGACCCTCCTGGGCCAGGCAGTCGGCGTCCAGATCCCCCGGGGCGGCGCGCTCGACGAAACTCGCCATCACCTGAGGCGCGCAGCCCACGGGCGCCATGCCGTGGCCCTGTCCTGGCACCACCAGATGGATGGCATTGCTCAGCCCCGCGGCCTGGACCTGATCGCCGTATGCGGCAGGCGTAATCGGGTCGGCGGCGCCCGACAGGATCAACGCGGGGGTATCGCTGACCACGGCGATCTTCAAGTCCGGGTCCAGCGTGCCTTCCGGCCAGCGCTCGCACACGGTCTTGAGCGCATCCAGCTGTAATACTCCCAGATAGGTGCGCGCCAGAGCTGCCGTGTCCGGCGGGCCGAAAAAGGGCACGTCCTCGGTGCACACCACGGCATTGTGCATGCCGTAATTGAGCGCCTCGGTCAAATCGGTCAGCGCCATGCGCGCCTGAGCTGCCAGGGGGGCATAGTCGCCCTGATGGGCGCTGTCGATCAGCAATGGCAGCAACGCGACGCTGTCAGTGGTGTAGCTCAACAGGCGGATGGCGGCTTTGAACTTGAGGTCAGAAAACTCCGTCAGCGTCTTCTCGCCGCTTAGCGGGTCGGGCAGTGTCACGGCTACCGGCGCCCTCGCCAGGCGCTCGTCAAGCTCTCCAAACTTCTCGCTGAGGTTGCCGAATCTGTCCCGACAGGGGGCGCTTGCCTGACAACGACTGAACATCTGCGCCAGGGCGGCCTGGGCATGAATGGCAATGTCCGGGCCCAGGGCCAGTTCGGCTGGCACGACCCCGTCCAGAATGACGCTGCGAGTGCGCGCGGGGTAGCGGCGGAGATAATGTTGTGCGACCCGCGTGCCATAGGAAATGCCGTAGAGGTTCCAGGCCGTAATACCCAGGGCTGCGCGGACCTGATCCAGATCCCGCACCGCGACGGAGGTGGTGAAAAAACGCGGATCGTCTTCAAGCGCCGTCAGACACTGGTCTATCAGCTCAAGCAAGACGGACCGTTCGGTCGTCTCCAGGTCGAGCGCTGGTTCCGATGGGCAGTCCAAGGAGTGGGATCGGCCCGTGCCCCGCTGATCCACCAGCACGATATCCCGATCGCGGCGAATAAACCTGAAAGCGGGCGCCAGGGTCGTATACAGGTCAATAGCCGATTGGCCGGGACCGCCGGCCAGGATGATAAAGGGATCAGGCTGCGGGTTCAGCGACCGGGCGGCTACCCGGGCGACGAACAATTCAATCGTGCGGCTCGCCGCATCAGCCGGATTCTCCGGAACGCTCAGCCGGCCACAGCTGGCGCTGATGCGGGGCTGGCCGGCAGCGCCGTCGAGACGGCATGGCGTGAGCTCGAGAGCCGGCGCTGGGGCGCTTATCAGGTAGATCAGCAATGCAAGCGGGGCAAGCGCCGTTTCGCGGGTCATCCGTGGCTCCCCGATCGAGGAAGCGGGATTGTATAATTTCGCGCCCTCCCAAGGGACGGCAAACGTGGATCCAGGCGCAAAATTTGATTGCATTGTCGTTGGCGGCGGACACGCCGGCACTGAAGCGGCGCTGGCCGCGGCGCGCATGGGCGCTCGGACGCTGCTGTTGACGCAGAATCTGGAGACCCTGGGCCAGATGAGCTGCAATCCGGCCATCGGCGGGATCGGCAAGGGCCATCTCACCCGCGAGATCGATGCGCTCGGCGGTGCCATGGCGCGGGCCATTGACCGGGCCGGTATTCAGTTTCGCATCCTGAACGCCCGCAAGGGGCCTGCCGTTCGTGCCACCCGGGCTCAGGCAGACCGGCTGCTGTATCGGCGCGCGATCCGGGCATTGCTCGATGCCGAGCCGGGGCTGGCCCTGTTCCAGCAGGGGGTGCGCGATCTGCGGGTGGCCGGGGCACGCGTCACCGGTGTGGTCACCGACATGGGTTTAGAATTCCATGCGCCCACCGTAGTGCTGACCGTGGGGACCTTTCTGGGCGGCCGGATCCACATCGGCGAGAGCAACTACGCGGGCGGCCGGGCTGGCGATCCGCCAGCCAACGCGCTGGCTGCGCGCCTGCGGGAGCTGCCGTTTACCGTGGGCCGACTCAAGACCGGCACGCCACCCCGCATCGACGGGCGCACGATCGACTACGCCAAGCTCGACGTGCAGCCCGGTGACACGCCAGTACCCGTGTTCTCCTTCCTGGGCCGTCGCGACGAGCACCCCGCCCAGGTGCCATGCCACATCGCCTACACCCGGGAGGCCACCCACGACATCATTCGCGCCGGGTTGTCCCGTTCGCCCATGTACTCCGGCGCCATCGGCGGCGTGGGTCCCCGCTACTGCCCGTCCATCGAGGACAAGGTGGTGCGCTTTGCGGACAAGTCCCAGCATCAGATCTTCATCGAGCCGGAGGGACTGTCCACCCACGAGGTCTATCCCAACGGCATTTCCACCAGTCTGCCCTTCGACGTGCAGTGCGATCTGGTGCGCAGCATGGTGGGCTTGGAAAAGGCGGTTATTACCCGGCCGGGTTACGCAATTGAATATGATTATTTTGATCCCCGTGACTTACAGCCCAGTCTGGAAACTCGCCAGCTGGAAGGGCTGTTCTTTGCGGGCCAGATCAACGGCACCACCGGGTATGAAGAGGCCGCGGCCCAGGGCCTGGTGGCAGGCATTAACGCCGCCTGTAAAGTGCAGGATCGCAGGCCCTGGTGGCCGACCCGAGAGCAGGCCTACATCGGCGTGTTGCTGGACGATCTGGTGACCCGGGGCACCGACGAGCCCTATCGAATGTTCACCAGTCGCGCTGAACATCGCCTGCTGCTGCGGGAAGACAACGCGGACCTGCGCTTGACCCCCACGGGTCGCGAGCTGGGCGTGGTGGACGATGCCCGCTGGAGCGTGTTTACCGCCAAACGGGAACAGCTTGCCCGGGAGCGCGCCCGTCTAGCCCGCATTGTGGTGCGCCCCGTCGATGTATGCGCCGCGGCGGCCGAGGCGCTGGGCGGCCCGGTAAGCAAGGAAGTGACGGCTCTGGAGCTGCTGCGGCGCCCCGAAACCTGCTACGAACAGGTCACTGGGTTGCCCCGCGTAGGCACGGGGCTGAATTCGGCTGAGTTTGCGCCGGAAGTCTTCGAGCAGATTCCCCGGCAGCTCGAGATCGAGGCCCGCTACGCTGGCTATATCGAACGTCAGCAGCGGGAGATTGCTCGCCACCAGCGGCTCGAGCGGACCCCCTTGCCCGAGAGTCTGGACTATGGTCAGGTGAGTGGCCTGTCCAATGAAGTGCGCGAGAAGCTGGCCCGCATTCGCCCGGTCAGCATCGGTCAGGCGGCCCGGATTTCCGGGGTAACGCCCGCCGCCGTGTCCCTGTTACTGGTGCATTTGAAGAAAACCCGCAAGACCGCCTGAACGGCGAGAGGTTGAGCCATGTGGCACAGGATGACAGGGACTTTGGGGTGTCTCGGGCTGGTTCTTGCCGGCTGCGGCCAGGATGACGCCACCTCGACCCGAGCGATAGCGGTAGGCGGCGTCAGCGGCACCGAGCGGGCGGCGGCCCAGGTTCTGCATAAGGGCAACGGCGCCGAACCCCAGACGCTGGATCCCCACAAGAGCGAGGGTGTGCCCGCTTCCAACATCCTGCGCGACCTGTTCGAGGGTCTGACCATCGCGGCGCCCAACGGCGATCTGATGCCAGGTGCCGCCGAGGCCTGGGAGATCAGCGCCGACGGACTGGTGTATACCTTCAAGCTGCGGGCCGAGGCACGCTGGTCCAACGGCGATCCGGTCACGGCGGCGGATTTCGCCTACGGGCTGAGGCGTAGCGTGGATCCCAAAACGCTGTCCCGCTACACGGCCATCCTTAAACCCATCGCCAACGCAGAGGCGATCGCGAACGGTGCCCTGCCCGTCTCCGCTTTGGGGGTTCAGGCGGTGGATGCCCACACCCTGGAAATCCGCCTGGCCAGTCCGGCGCCCTATTTTCTCGGTCTTTTGAATCACTCCGCGACCTATCCGGTACACCGGCCCAGCGCGGAGCAGCACGGTGACCGCTATGCGCGGCCGGGCAATCTGGTTGGTAACGGGGCTTACCGGCTGGCTGAGTGGACGGTGCAATCCCACATTAAACTCGTGCGTAACGCTCACTACTGGGACGACGCTGATACCACCATCGATGAGGTTTACTACTACCCGTTGGAAAATCAGGCCGCCGAGTTGAAGCGCTACCGGGCTGATGAGCTGGATTTCACCTATGAGCTGCCGTACAAGCAGCTCACCTGGATCCGGGAGAATCTGGCGGATGAGCTGGTTTTAGCGCCCTATCTGGGCAGCTATTACTATGGCCTGAACACCACCCAGCCGCCCTTCAAAGACAACCTGAAGCTGCGCCAGGCACTGGCGCTGGCGGTGGATCGGAACATCATTACCCAGCAGGTGACCGGCGCCGGTGAAATCCCCGCTTACGGCTGGGTGCCGCCGGTGAATAACTATCAGGGCCAGCGCATGCCCGGCGCCGAGCTGAGTCAGGCTGAGCGGGAGGTCCGAGCCAAGCAGCTCTATGCGGAGGCAGGCTACGGGCCCGAGAATCCATTGACGCTGGAGTTTCTCTACAACACCCACCAGAACCACAAGAGTATCGGGGTCGCGGTGGCCTCCATGTGGAAAAATGTTCTCGGGGTCGAAACCCGGCTCATTAATCAGGAATGGAAAGTGTTCCTGGAGACCCGCCGCAAGAAAGCCGATACACAGGTATTTCGCGGCGGATGGATTGGCGATTACAAGGACGCCTTTACCTTTGCCGAGCTTTTTCATTCTGAAAATGCTCAGAACGATCCCGGTTATGCCAACCTGGAGTACGATCGTTTGCTTGAAGCCGCGGCCCAGGAGCGTGATTTGGCGCGCCGGGCCCAGTTGTTGCAGGGCGCCGAAGCCGTGTTGCTGGCGGACCAGCCCCTGATACCGATCTATTTTTACGTGACCAAGCGCTTGGTAAAGCGCTGGGTGGGTGGCTTCCAGCCCAATATCATGGATCACCATTACACCAAGAACATGTTC
The DNA here is from genome assembly GCA_041556855.1 of Gammaproteobacteria bacterium. Lineage (GTDB taxonomy): Bacteria > Pseudomonadota > Gammaproteobacteria > Steroidobacterales > JBFFHS01 > JBFFHS01. Next base: position 22,701 of record JBFFHS010000046.1, on the reverse strand, counting down.
ATCCTTGCCCACTGAAGGGCGCCGGATGCCCACGGTGCCATCCCGCTTCGACCAGGCGCAGCGCCCAGCTCCAATGGCCGGTCGCGCCCGCCAGGCATGGTCGTTGGCGTTGTGCAGCGCTGCGTGCGCACTCTGGCTGAGTGCTTGCGGGGGTCCGGAAGGCGGTGCCCTGGGCACGCCGGCAACCTTGCACCGGGGCAACGAGGCCGAGCCGGAGTCCCTGGACCCCCACGCCGTCCGCAGCGTCGCGGCCCTTAACGTTGCCCGGGACCTGGGTGAGGGTCTGGTCACCTACGACGCGGCGGGCAACCTGGTTCCAGGCGCTGCCCGGTCCTGGAGCGTGAGCGAGGACGGCTTGCGCTACCTCTTTGAGCTGCGACCGACGGCGCGCTGGTCCAACGGCGATCCGCTGACAGCGGGTGATTTTGTGGCCGGTTTTCGCCGCTTGCTGACCCCTGCCACAGCCGCCTTCTACGGCGAGCTTCTGCTGGACATTCGCGGTGCCGCTGAGATTCTCGCCGGGCAGCGTGCACCAGATACGCTGGCAGTGCGGGCTCTGGCCGATCATCAGCTGGAGATTGAGCTGGCGCAGCCCACGGGGCATTTTCTGAAGCTGTTGACCCTGCCGGCCGCCTTCCCCATTCACGGTCCGTCTCTGGCCAGTTTTGGCCAGGGCTTTGCCCGCCCGGGTCGGTTGGTGAGCAACGGCGCTTATCGGCTCGCCGAGTGGACCGTGGCCAGCCATATTGGACTGGTGCGCAACGAGCACTACTGGGACGCGGCAAAGACCGCTATCGCGCAGGTATGGTTCTACCCGACAGTGGATCAGCTGGCCGAGCTGAATCGGTACCGGGCGGGGGAGCTGGATATCACCGCCAATGTTCCAGCGTCGGCGTTCCCCCGGCTGCAGCAGGAACGAGCGGCGGAGCTGCGAGTCGCCCCTTACCTGAGCACCTACTACTACGGCTTCAATCTGCGCCAGCCGCCGTTTCAGGGTCAGCCGGATCTGCGCCGGGCGCTCAGCATGGTGATCGACCGCCGGCTGCTGGTGAACCAGATCACGCGCCGCGGCGAGCAGCCTGCGTTCAGCTGGATTCCGCCCGGCCTGGTTGGCTACACGCCCCAGCAAGTGGATTTTGCCGCCTGGTCGCCGGAGCGGCGCATTGCCGAGGCGCGCCGTCTATACGCCGCCGCGGGCTATTCGGCCGCCAATCCGCTGCAGACCGAAATTCGTTTCAATACGGATCGCGGTCACCAGCAAATCGCCGTGGCTATCCAGTCCATGTGGCGCGAAGCGCTCGGTGTGCAAACCACGCTGGTGAATACGGAACTCAAAGTCCACCTGGCGCAGATCCGGGCGGGCGGCCAGATGCAGGTCTTCCGCGCCAGCTGGGTTGGGGATTACGCCGATCCCCAGACTTTTGCGGCGCTTCTCACCAGCGGCAATCCGGCCAATCTCACCGGTTACGCCAACCCGGATTACGATGCGCTGCTCGACAAAGCCGCCGCAACGACGGATCAATCCAGACGACTCAGCCTGCTGCAGGAGGCCGAGCAGGTCATGCTCAACGATATGCCGGTGATGCCGATCTATGTCTACGTCAGTAAGCATCTGGTCCGGCCACGGGTGCGCGGCTGGACGGACAACGCCCTGGATGTGCACCTCAGCCGCCATCTGGCTCTGGCGGAGTAAGGCATACGCTACTATGCCGCGTAACGTGGCGCCATCCGCCGCTTTCGGACATGGCTCGTGCTGAGATATTCGTTGCAGCGCCTGTTGGGCGCCATACCCACCCTATTTATTCTGATTGCGTTGGCGTTCTTCATGATCCGAGTCGCCCCCGGCGGCCCCTTCGATTCGGAACGGCAGCTGCCAGCCGAGGTGGAGGCCAACCTGATGCGGGCCTATCACCTGGATGAGCCCCTGCACCAGCAATTTGCCCGCTACCTGGGCAACCTGTTGCGCGGCGACTTCGGCCCTTCCTTTCAATACAAGGATTACTCGGTCACGGAGCTGATCATGACCGGTTTTCCGGTCTCGCTGCGGCTTGGCGGCAGTGCCATGGTGCTGGCGCTGCTCGTGGGCGTGGGCGCCGGCACTTTCGCCGCGCTGCGCCAGAACCGGGTTGCGGACCACTCGGTCATGGCCGTGTCCATGACCGGTATCTCCATTCCCAACTTCGTCATGGCGCCCCTGCTGATCCTGGTGTTTGCCGTGTATCTGCGCTGGCTGCCGGCCGGCGGTCTGGGCGGCGGCGCGGTGCGCAATATGGTGCTGCCGGTAATTGCCCTGGCGTTGCCCCAGATCGCCTACGTTGCGCGCCTGACCCGGGGCAGCATGATCGAGGTGCTGCGCAGCAATTTCATCCGCACCGCGAGAGCCCAGGGACTGACTACCCTCACCATTGTTCTGCGGCATGCACTGAAACCCGCCCTGTTGCCGGTGGTGTCCTATCTGGGCCCGGCCACGGCCGCAGTGATCACAGGCTCGGTGGTGATTGAGCAGATCTTCGGCGTGCCGGGGTTGGGCCGCTATTTCGTTCAGGGCGCGCTGAACCGGGATTACACCCTGGTGATGGGTGTGGTGGTCTTCTATGGGATCCTGATCATCATCTTTAATTTCCTGGTGGATCTGCTGTACGCCTGGCTTGATCCCAAGGTGACGTACTGATGGCCGCCGCCGCCGAGGCCATCCCGGGTCGCAGCCTGTGGGCGGATGCCTGGCTGACGCTGCGCCGCAACCGGGCCGCCGTGGCCAGTGGGCTGATCATCATCGCAATGGCAGTGCTGGTGATCGTCGGACCATGGCTGAGTCCCTACAGTTACGATTTTACCGACTGGTCCATGGTCTCCGCTGCGCCGGATTTTCAGTCCGGACACGTCTTCGGCACAGATGCCCTGGGGCGGGATCTTCTTGTGCGCACCCTGTACGGCGGGCGTATTTCGCTGCTGGTGGGCGTGGTGGCGACCGCCGTGAGCTTACTCATCGGCATTTCCTACGGCGCCACCGCCGGCTACTTTGGCGGCCGACTGGATCACCTGATGATGCGCGTCGTGGACATTCTGTACGCCATGCCATTCATGTTCTTCGTGATCCTGCTGATGGTGTTTTTCGGCCGTCATATCATCTTGATCTTCGTCGCCATCGGCGCCATCAACTGGCTCGATATGGCCCGCATTGTCCGCGGCCAGACCTTGAGTCTGAAACACAAGGAGTTCGTCGAGGCGGCGGAGGCTTCCGGGGTAACGACCTTCAACGTCATTCGCCGCCATATCGTGCCCAATCTGCTGGGCGTGGTGATGGTCTATGTGACCCTGACCATTCCGCAAGTGATCTTGGTGGAGTCTTTCTTGAGCTTTCTCGGTCTCGGCGTCCAGGAGCCTATGACCTCCTGGGGCGCCTTGGTCAACGACGGTGCTCAAGAGATGGAAAATGCGCCGTGGATGTTGCTGTTCCCGGCGTTATTTCTCGCCACTACGCTGTTCTGCTTCAACTTCGTCGGCGACGGCTTGCGGGACGCCTTGGATCCCAAGGATCGCTGATGGCCCTGTTGAATGTAGACAGGCTGAACGTGCGCTTCACCACGCCGGACGGCGAGATTCACGCCGTGAAGGACTTAAGCTTCAGCGTGCAAGCCGGAGAGACCCTGGGCGTGGTCGGGGAGTCCGGGTCCGGCAAGAGCCAGACGTTTCTCGCCATGCTCGGTTTGCTGGCGGCCAACGGCCGCGCCACCGGCCGGGTGCACTTTGATGGCGCTGAGTTGCTGAGGCTGCCGGAGGATCGTCTGCGGGCGCTGCGCGGTCAACGCATCGGCATGGTGTTTCAAGATCCCATGACGTCTCTGAATCCCTATTTGACTATTGGCGATCAGTTGCGCCAGGTGATCAGGGCCCATGAATCTGTCTCCCGCAAGGCAGCCGATGCGCGCGCGCTGGATATGCTGAACGCCGTCAAGATTCCCGAAGCGGGAGCGCGACTTAACCGCTATCCCCACGAATTCTCCGGCGGCATGCGCCAGCGGGTGATGATCGCAGCCAGCCTGCTGTTGCGCCCGGACCTGCTGATCGCGGACGAGCCCACCACGGCGCTGGACGTCACCGTGCAGGCCCAGATTCTGGCGCTTATGCGGGAGCTCAACGCCAACCTGGGGACGGCAATCGTTCTGATTACCCATGATCTGGGCGCGGTCGCCGGTCTGTGCCGCCGGGTCCTGGTGATGAACGACGGTGAGGAGCAGGAGCAGGGTTCGGTGGAGGACATCTTTTACCGCCCAGGCCATCCCTATACCCGTTCCCTGCTGGCGGCGGTGCCGCGGCTGGACGATGGGGCGCGCGCGTCACCCGAGCAGCTGATCTCCGGCGGGTCGGAGGGGGCCTTGCTTGACGTCAAGGATCTGCGCGTGCAGTTCGCGGTGCCCGGTCCCGGGCCGCTCGCCCCGGCCCGGACCCTCAGGGCGGTCGACGGGGTGGGGTTCACCGTTCAACCGGGAGAGACGTTGGGGGTGGTCGGCGAGTCGGGCTGCGGGAAGTCAACCATGGCGCGAGCGATCCTGGGGCTCGTGCCCGCGGCGAGTGGTCGGGTCTGCCTGCTCGCCCATGAGCTCACCGGCCTGGACAAGAGAGCCCTGCGGGCTCACCGGCGCGATCTGCAGGTGATCTTCCAGGATCCGCTGGCGTCGTTGAATCCGCGGCTGACCGTGGGGGACATCGTGGCGGAGCCGCTCATTACCCACGCTCCCAAGTTGCCGCGTCGCGCAGTGGCCGGCCGGGTTGCGCAAATGCTGGACCGGGTCGGTCTGAGTGGCACGCAGATCAACCGCTACCCGCATGAGTTCTCCGGCGGCCAGTGCCAGCGCATCGGCATTGCCCGGGCACTCATTGTCCAGCCGCGCCTGATTATCTGCGACGAGCCGGTGAGCGCCCTGGACGTGTCCATTCAAGCCCAGATCGTCAAGCTGCTGATGGACCTGCAGGCCGAGCTGAATCTGGCGCTGATTTTCATCGCCCACGATCTGGCCGTGGTGCGGCAGATCAGCCATCGGGTGATGGTGATGTACCTGGGCCGCGCCGTCGAGGTGGCGTCCGGCGACGCCATCTACACCGCGCCTGCCCATCCCTATACACGGGCGCTGATCAGCGCGGTGCCGTTGCCCGATCCCCGTGCCGAAAACAGTCGACGGCGGGAGCTGTTGAGCGGCGAGCTACCCTCCCCCGTGGATCCGCCGACGGGCTGTCATTTCCGCTCCCGCTGTCGGTTTGCCGTTCGTCGCTGCGCGGAGCAAGCGCCCAAGCTGCGGCCCTGGGGTCGCTCCCTGGTGGCATGCCACCAGGCGGAGCAGCTGGATCCGGACGCCGCCTAGTCGCGGGCTATGGCAAAGCGGGCCTGCACCTGCACTTGAAACGTGATTTCGCCGGAGCGATAGGTTTCCGCGCCACCCATGTCAGCTTCGGCCATCCGGGTCGCCATCATGGGCCGTGGCGGCGGTGGTGGGCCGCTGGACTGGGCGGTAATGCTGATCACGTCGCCGATCGTCACCCCCAGCGCGCTTGCGAGCGTCGCCGCGTTGCGCTGCGCATCCGTCGCTGCCAGCGTCATGGCTTCCCGCTCGTAGCGGCCCCGATCCTTGAGACCGAAAACCGGCTCGGAGACCTGATTCACACCCTGGTCCACCGCACCCTCGATCAGCTTCCCCAGCTTGTCCAGGTCAGAAAGGTCGACGACCAGGCTGCGACCGACGAAATATCCGGTGAGGCGCCGCACGTTGTTGTTCCAGCTGTACTCGGGCCGGATGGTGATGCCGCTGGTCGCGATCTTTTCAGCGGCAATGCCCAGATCTTCACAATAATCCAGAAACGCGCTCACCCCCTCGGTGACCTCGGCGCGGGCCGCTTCCAGATCGAGCCGCCGCGCCTCGACACCAAGCTGGACGGTGGCTCGATCCGGCACCGCCTTGATTTCCCCTACGCCACTCACCGTGATGACCCTGAGCTCCGGTTCATCGGCCATGGCCCCGTGGGTCGTCAGCAGCATCAAAATAATCAATCCGCGCGCCCGCATAAGAGCACTCCTCATCGCTATAATTTCTTCGCCAGTCTCACTACCATACGCGCCCTGATGATCTCGGGCGACAACCGGAGGTTGCCAAGTGTTGCAAGCCAGCTTGCCGTTCTTACCCATTCGTCGGGCACTGGCTGCAGGTCTTGCCCTGCTGGCTGTCAGCGGGACTGCTGCCGCAGCGGGTGATCCCGAGCGAGGCCGGGTGCTGGCGGATACCTGCGGCGGTTGCCACGCAATCCCCGGTTATCGTAACGCCTATCCGTCGTTCCGGGTGCCCATGCTGGGTGGTCAGCACGCGGAATATATCGTGCTGGCGCTCAAGGCCTACAAGAACGGGGAGCGCCCCCATCTGACCATGCAGGCCCAGGCCGCAGGCTTGAGCGACCAGGACATGAAAGACGTGGCGGCCTACTTCGCCGGCCTGGGGCCGGCGGAGACGGGACCGGTGGCGACCGGTGGGCAGGTGAGTCGGGGCCGGGACAAGGCCGCGACCTGCGTCTCCTGCCACGGCGAGGCTGGCATCAGCCTGACGCCCGAGTGGCCCAACCTGGCCGGCCAGCACGAATCCTATCTGCGCCTTACCATGGAGCAGTACAAGGGGGGTACGCGGACCAATGCGGTCATGGCGGGACTGTCGCTGATGCTTACCGATCAGGATATCCAGGATCTGGCGGCCTTTTATGCGGCCCAGGCGGGCTTGTTCACCGCTGAGCCTGGCGGCTAAGGTTGGCGTTCCAGCAACTCCCGCAGGAAGGTCACCACCACCGCGTAATACATTCTCTGGTTGGCCTTGCGGCGAATGCCGTGGCCCTCGTCGGCGGCCTCCATGTACCAGACCTCACCGCCGGCGGCTTGGATCTCGGCCACCATCTGCCGGGATTCGGTCACCGGCACGCGCGGATCGTTGCGGCCCTGAAAGATCAGTAAGGGTTTGGCGATGCGGCGCGCCTGCCCCATGGGCGAAATTTCATCGAGAAAGGTGCGCATCTGCGGATCTCTCTCGTCGCCGTACTCGGCGCGCCGCAGGTCGCGGCGGTAGTCACTGGTGTTCTCCAGGAAGCTGACGAAGTTGGAGATGCCGACCCGATCAATACCGCCCAGCAGGCGCTCGCCGTGGGCGATCAGGCTTGCCAGCACCATGTAGCCGCCATAGGAGCTGCCCATGACCACGACCCGGGAATGATCCAACTCCGGCTGGGCCGCGATCCAGTCCAACAGCGCGCCGATGTCTTGCACCGCATCCTCACGACGCCTGCCGTTGTCAAGCCTCAGAAAGGAACGGCCGAAACCCGCCGAGCCGCGCACGTTGGGGCGCAGAATCACGAACCCGAGTTCGGCGGCCAAGAGCTGCAGTGTGGCATCGAAGGTCGGTTTGGCCTGGCCTTCCGGCCCGCCATGGATATCGATGAGCACGGGATGGGGGCCGTTCCCGGGTTGCGCATAGCGCAGCGCCTGCAACTGGCGGGGTCGGCCTTCTACCTGGTCGAAGGTGGCAAACTTAAAGCTGGTCGCGTTGCTGAAACGGGCCCGATCCAGGCCGCCGGTCTCGCTGGCCGTCCATTGCTCAAGATGTGCCCCGTCGTCGCCCCCGTTAACCAGTCGGAACAGATTACCTGGGGCCGCCGGATCCGAGACGGTTAGTGCCAGGTCGCTGGAGCCGGGCAGAAACGCCATCCGGTCGACGCGGGCGCCGGGCAAAAGCGGCAGCTCCAGCTCCAGACCCCGACTCAGGTGAATCAGGTTGAGTCGGCTGAAGCCGTCGTCGTTGATGGTGTAGCCGAGCCAGTCGCCATCGTCGGACTGGGCGAACAGCTCCACGTCCGCCGCAAGATGAGCGGTCAGGCTGTCCCGGGCGCCGGTCACCGGGTCGAGGCGAATCAGTTCGCGGAACTCACCGAAAGCATCCACGCTGACCCACAGGCCTGCGCCTCCCCGGGCAAAAGCAGCCTCGTTCACGCCCGCGGGCGGCAGCTGCACCGGAGTCAGCGTCCCGCTGGCAAGCTCCAGCAACCACAGGCGGCTATCGTTGATGGAGAAGTACTGCAGCAGCAACAGCTGCGCACCGCTCACGGAAAAATCCAATGGCCACCAGGCGCCGGATTCCGATTCGGTGGCTAACAGGCGCCGGGCCTTTTGGCCCGAGGCGGGTTCAACCACATGGATATCCCAGGACTTGCCGTCTCGTGCGTTGCTGTAAAAGGCAAGCTGCCGGCCGTCCCGTGACCACACGGGCGCACCGTTGCGGGTGCCCGGGTCACTCAACTCGCGGGTTTGCCGGGTTTTGAGATCCAGCAGGAACAAACCGTAATTCTCATCGCCGCCCCGATCCTTCAAAAACGCCACGCGGGCCTCCCGGGGTGCCACGACCGCCTGCCTGACGGGCTCGCTGTAGAAGGTCAGCTGATGGCGCGCGCCCAGAGGATGGGTGACCAGGTGTAGTTGCTCCGTGCTGGCGAACCGGGTTCGAATCACGGCACCGCCATCGGGCACCCACCCCAGCAGACGGGCTGAGCGGGTCTCAAGATAGGGTGCGACCAGGTTCAGATCTTCGGCGCTGATCTCGGGGATGCCCGTAAGCTGCAGATTGCCCACGGCGCGCTCTGGCGAGGCGGCGCTAGCCAATCCCGGCGCCAGGAGCAACGCCAGCAACCATCCTGCGGGATGCCGAGCTGAACGGACGGTGGGACTCTTCACATGCACTACAATCTCAGCGTTGCCGCAGGAGCCTTCCTATGACTGACAGTTTTCGCGCCTTACGGGTTCACCTGGAGCAGGACGAGGTAGAGCCCCGCCTGGAGCAGATCACCCTGAACGACCTGGATGCCGGGGACGTGGTGATTCAGGTGGCCTACTCTGGCATTAACTACAAGGACGCGCTAGCAGTGACCGGGGCGGGTCGCATCATGCGCAAGTTCCCCAAGGTGGCGGGAATCGATCTGGCCGGCACAGTGACCGAGTCCGCAGATGATCGCTTCAAGCCGGGTGACAGCGTGGTGGTCACCGGCTGCGGGCTGGGCGAGGATCACGACGGTGGCTATGCCGATTACGCCCGGGTGCCCGGCGACTGGGTAATCCCGCTGCCGCCAGGGCTCGATGTGCGCGCCGCCATGGCCCTGGGCACGGCCGGTTTCACCGCAGCCCTGGCGGTGCATCGCATGGAACAGAATGGCCAGCATCCCGATCAGGGCCCCGTGGTCGTCACGGGTGCCAGTGGCGGCGTCGGCAGCCTGGCGGTGGACATGTTGAGCGGCCTGGGTTACCAGGTGAGCGCGGTAACGGGCAAGGCAGACGCAGCGGAATACCTCACCGGGCTGGGCGCTACGGCCGTGCTCAGCCGGCATGAGCTGGAGCTGGGCAGCCGGCCCCTGGAGAAGAGCGTGTGGGGTGGTGCGGTGGATAATCTGGGCGGTGACTATCTTGCCTGGCTGACCCGCACCACCCGGCCCTGGGGGAACATTGCCAGTATCGGCCTGGCGGCCAGCGTTGGCCTAAAGACGACAGTCATGCCCTTTATTCTGCGCGGTGTGAGCCTGCTGGGGATCAACTCCGTGCACGTCCCCCGGGAGCTGCGTCTGGCGGTGTGGGCGCGTCTGGCTGATGATCTCAAGCCGCGTCACCTGGATGCGATCGCGAGTCGCGAATTGGACCTTGCCGAGCTGGATGGCATCTTCCAGGCCTATATCGAGGGCGCCGTGACCGGCCGTACCCTGATTCGCGTGGCATCAACGTGAGCGAACCGCTGATTCTGCGCGCTGAGCGGGGCGCGGTGGTCGAATTGACGCTGAACAGCCCGGCCAATCGCAATGCTCTAAGCTCGGCCATGCTCGCCGCGTTGTCCGCCGCGCTGACCGACGTGGCGGGAAGCCCGGTCCGCGCGGTGATACTCGGCGCCGCCGGCGAGCATTTCTGCGCCGGCCACGATCTGAAAGAGCTGGCGGCGCTGTCGGATCAGGCGGCCCTTGAGGATGTCTTCGAGGCCTGTGCGAATCTCATGGGCATCCTTCTCGAAATGCCCCAACCGGTGATCGCCAAGGTGCAAGGCGTGGCCACCGCTGCCGGATGTCAGCTGGTGGCCGCCAGCGATCTGGCCGTTGCCAGCGACGACGCGCGGTTTGCGACGCCGGGCGTTAATATCGGCTTGTTCTGTTCGACGCCCATGGTGGCCTTGTCCCGTAACGTGGCCCGCAAGCACGCGATGGAAATGCTGCTGACAGGCGAGTTCGTGGCTGCGCGGCGGGCCGAGCAGATTGGGCTGGTAAACCGGGTGGTGCCGGTGGACCGGCTTGATGATGCTGCCGCGGATCTGGCGGAACGGGTCGTAGCGGCGTCCCGCGTGGCCGTCAGCTATGGCAAACCAGCCTTCTATGCTCAGCTGGACATGCCGATTCGGGAAGCCTACCGCTACACCAGCGGCGTGATGGTTCGCAATATGCTGGAGTCCGATGCCCGGGAAGGCATCGGTGCCTTTTTGGACAAGCGCAAACCGCGCTGGGGTAGCGGCGGCTGACGTGAGTGACCAGGCGCTGGCGGCGCTGGTTGCGACCCTGCGGGCGCCCCTTGCCGATGCTCAGCGGGATCAGCTGGTGCGCTACGTGGAGCTGCTGCAACGTTGGAACGAGGTTTACAACCTGACCGCCATCACGAGCACGACGGAGCTGGTGCGACGGCATCTGAGCGAGTGTCTGGCGCTGGGCGGGCTGCTGGGCGGCACCCGGATTGCGGATCTGGGCACGGGTGCCGGTCTGCCGGGGCTGGTCCTGGCCCTGGCGAACCCGGGGCGTGAGTTTTGGCTGCTGGAGAGCGTTGGGAAGAAGACCCGCTTTCTCACCCATGTCTGCGGTGAGCTGGCGCTGACCAACGTGCAGATCTATCAGGGCCGCATCGAAGACTTCCCGGTGTCAGTGGCCTTTGATACGGTCGTTGCGCGTGCGCTGGCGCCGCTGGATCGGTTGGTCAAGCTGGCGCGACCGCTGCTGGCGCAAAAGGGGCGGCTGGTGGCGCTCAAGGGGGAGGGCCTGGAGGCGGAGCTGCAGCGGCTGCCCGCCGGTTTTAAGGTCGCAGTGCGCGTGCTGCCCGCAGAGCCGGGCGTAGAGCCACCGCCCCGTGCGGTGATCATTGTTCCTGACGAGTCGGACTAGCTATGGCCAGGGTCCTTGCGATTACCAACCAGAAGGGAGGCGTGGGCAAGACCACTACGGCTGTTAATCTGGCGGCTTCGCTGGCAGCGACCCAGCGTCGCGTCCTGCTGGTGGATCTGGATCCCCAGGCGAATGCCACCATGGGCTCGGGTGTCGACAAACGTCAGGTGGAAAACAGTGCCTGTGACGTGTTGCTGGGCGATGCCACCGCGCCCCAGGCGATCGTCTCGGTACCCAACGGCGGCTTTGCCCTGCTGCCCAGCAATGAGGATCTGACCGCTGCGGAGGTCGCCCTGCTCAGTGAGCAGGAGCGCGAGTTTCGCCTGCGGGACGCGCTCGCAAGCGTAGTAGGCCTGTATCACTTTGTGCTCATCGACTGCCCACCGTCCATCAATATGCTCACCGTCAATGCGCTGACGGCAGCGTCCGGCGTCTTGATTCCCATTCAGTGCGAGTACTACGCGCTGGAAGGCTTGACCGCCCTGTTGCGGACCGTGGACCAGGTGCAGGGCAGCGTGAATCCGAAACTGATGATCTACGGCATCCTGCGCACCATGTTCGACCCGCGCAACAATCTGGCCAACGAAGTTTCGGCGCAGCTCATGGAGCACTTCGGCGACGCCGTGTACCGCACGGTCATTCCCCGCAACGTGCGTCTGGCCGAGGCGCCCAGTTTCGGCAAGCCGGCGCTGTATCACGACAAGTACTCCCGGGGTGCCCTGGCCTATCTGGCGCTGGCGGGCGAGATCAACCGCCGCGAAACGGCTCTTGCCCAGGCCCAGGGCGCCGGGCAGGGGCGCGCGAGCTGACCGGTTTCGCGCCAGGCTGGTCCCGGCAGGGCCGGGCGCTGTTACAATTGCTCACGCTCCACTGTCCGTAAGTGAACCCGATGGCCAAACGCAAGAGCCTGGGCCGGGGCCTGGAGGCTCTGCTCAGCACCCCCGCAGCTACTGCGCCCGAGCCCGTGGCGGAGGATGCGCTGAAGGAGATCCCGGTGGATCTGCTGCAGCGGGGTCAATATCAGCCGCGCGTGGACATGCGTGAAGAGGCGCTCAAAGAGCTGGCCGAATCCATTCGGGTTCAGGGCGTCGTGCAGCCCATCGTCGTCCGACCCTTGAGCGGCGCGGGCCCCGAGACGCGCTACGAGATCGTGGCTGGCGAGCGCCGCTGGCGGGCAGCCCAGATGGCTGGCCTGGATCGGGTCCCCGCGGTGGTGAAGGAGATTGCAGATCAAGCCGCCGTGGCGGTGGCCCTGATCGAGAATATCCAGCGGGAAAACCTGAATCCCATGGAGGAAGCCCAAGCTCTGGCGCGGCTCATCGAAGAGTTCGATATGACCCACAGCGATGCGGCGGAGGCCGTCGGCCGCTCTCGAGTGACCGTCAGCAACCTTCTCAGGTTGTTGGATCTGCCACCCGAGATCAAGGGTATGCTGGAGCGCCGCGAGCTGGATATGGGTCATGGGCGGGCGTTGTTGGGCTGCGAAGATCGCCTGGTGCAGCTCAAGCTGGCGCGGCGCGCGGCCTCGGAAGGCTTAAGCGTGCGGGAAGTTGAGCAGGCGGTGCGCCGCGGCGGGTTGAAGGCTGCGGCCAAGTCCCAGCCGGCCAAGAATCCGGACGTGGCCAGGCTCGAGCAGGAGCTCTCCGAACGGCTGGGCGCGCCGGTAACCATCCACCAGTCCGGCAGCGGTGGCCGTCTCACGGTGCGCTACACGAGCCTGGATGAGCTGGAGGGAATCCTCGCCCATATGCGCTGATGGAGAGTCCCGGCTCGGGCCGGTTGATCGGCCTCAGGCGAGCCTTTAGAATGCGCGGGCTTACTGGCAGCGATTGAGCTTCCTAGTTCTCTACGCCACGCAAAACCGCCTATGCGGTGAACGCAGTGGCGTTTTGTTTGCCCGGAAGGTTGTGAACCCATCTCAGCTGAGAGCGTCGTGACCAACCAGGATCAGCGGTTCCGGAGCGCCCGGCGGGCAGCCTTGGGAATCGTGGCGGGGCAACTGGGCTTAACGCTGGCGGTAGGGGCCGGCAGCCTGTTGTTGGGAGGACCCAGGTCGGCGCTGTCTGCTTTAGCGGGCGGCGGCATCGGTACCCTGGCAAGCCTGTATATGGCGCTGAGTTTCTTTCGCCTTGGGCCTGGCGCGGATCCGGCGCGGATTCTGCGCCGCGTCTACAGGGGAGAGGCGCTGAAGCTTGGCATTACGGCGGTGCTGTTCGCGCTGGTGCTGGTTTCCATGGACGTGGAGTTCGGCCCAATGATCGGGGCCTATGTGGCGACCTTTGTGGCCTATTGGATAGCCCTGATTTGGGGTTTCAAAGGCCTGAACGAAATATAGGTTTCAAAAAAGAAGACGGATCGCTGGCGAATATCATGGCGCAGGAACGCGAGACACCCACCGACTACATCGTCCACCATCTGACCAACCTGCAGGTGGGCGAGGGTTTCTGGACTTTTCATCTGGACAGTATCGGCTACGCCGTGGTTCTGGCGCTGTTGTTCGGCGGTTCCTTCTTCGCGGTCGCCCGGGGCGTCAATCCAGGGGTGCCAGGCAAATGGCAGAACTTCGTAGAGCTCATCATCGAGTTCGTGGATGAGCAGGTTCGGGACAGCTTCCACGGCACCAGCAAGCTGATCGCGCCGCTGGCACTGACCATTTTCTGCTGGATCTTTCTGATGAATTTCATGGACTTGGTGCCGGTGGATTTGCTCCCGGTACTGGGTGAGCAGGTGGGCATCAACTATATGAAGGTGGTGCCGACCACCGATCTCAACATCACCTTCGGCATGTCTATCACCGTCTTCATCCTGATGATCTACTACAGCATCAAGATCAAGGGCCTGGGTGGCTTTGCCAAGGAAATGCTGTTCCATCCGTTCGGCCCCTGGATGATGCCCTTCAATTTTCTCCTCAAGGTTGTGGAGGAGTTCGCCAAGCCCATTTCCCTCGCCCTGCGTCTGTTCGGCAATCTCTACGCAGGGGAGCTGATCTTCATTCTGATTGCCCTGTTCACCCTGGGCCTGGGGGCTGCCAGCATCGGCGAAACCCTGGGTAACCTGGCCAGCGTCGGTGGCATCGTCGCCTTCATCGTCCAGCTGCTTCTGGGCCTGGCCTGGGCGTTGTTTCACATCTTGATCATCACCCTGCAGGCCTTCATTTTCATGATGCTGACGATCGTTTATCTCAGCATGGCCCACGAGGATCATTAGGCCCCGCGGGCATGGATTTGCATATCAAACAGACGCCAAGCGTCGGGAGTTAGGAGGAAACATGGAACTCGCAAACTTAATCGCAAACGTGCAGGGGATGACGGCCATCGCGGTGGGCCTTCTCATCGGCATGGGTGCGCTGGGAACGGCGATCGGTTTCGGCCTGCTGGGTGGCCGCTTTCTGGAGGGCGCAGCGCGTCAGCCTGAGATGGTGCCCATGCTGCAAATTAAGATGTTCATCGTGGCAGGCCTGTTGGACGCCGTGACCATGATCGGAGTGGGCGTGGCGCTGTTCTTCACCTTCGCCAACCCGTTCCTGGACGCCGTTCGCACCGCAGCCGGCGGGTAAGGTCGAAACTCGCAAACTGCACGGAGTACGTGAGCGCATGAGTATTAACGCGACGCTGCTGGCGCAGATGATCGTTTTCATCCTGCTGGTGTGGTTCACCATGAAATTCGTGTGGCCCATTATCCGGGCCGCCATGGATGAGCGTGAGCAGCGCATTGCCGACGGCCTGGCCGCCGCTGAGCGGGGACAGAGCAATCTGGAGCAGGCCAAGGTAGAAGCTCAGAAGATCATCGACGAAGCGCGCGACCAGGCTCGGGAGATCATGGATGCCGCCCAGAATCGCGCCAACGATATCGTGGAAGAGGCCAAGAGCGAGGGCGAGAAAGAGCGCGATCGTCAGGTAGCTGCCGGCCGCTCGGAGATCGAGCAGGAGCTGGGCCGCGCCAAGGACGAGTTGCGCGGCCAGGTGGCCGCCATTGCCATGGCCGGCGCCGAGCGCATTCTGGCTCGGGAGATCGACGGCAGCACCCACCAGGCGCTGCTGGAGCAGCTGGCCGCGGACCTTTAACACCCAGCGATCATGGCAGAGAAAACCACTCTCGCACGACCTTACGCCCGGGCCTTGTTCGAGACGGCCCGCGCCGCTCAGGCGCTGGGCCAATGGTCAACGGCCCTGAACAACCTGGCTGCCGTGATGCGGGACGACGGGGCACGTCGCTATCTGGCGAGCCCGGGCCTGACGGATGCTGAGCGAGTGGAATTCCTGGGCAGCGTGGCCGCGGCCGCTGGTGGCGGTGCGGGCGTCTTGGCCACCGATCAGGGCCGCAACTTCCTGCGCCTGCTTGCCGAGAACGATCGCTTCACCGTGCTGCCCGAAATTGCCCAGCGCTTCGACGCCCTGAAGGCGGAAGCCGAGCGCACCATCGAGGTGAGCATCGTGGCAGCCACCGAAATCGACGATCGTCTTGCCGAGCGGATTGCGGCCAGTCTGGAGCAGCGACTGGGGCGGTCCGTGGCATTAAAAACCAGCGTCGACCCTACTCTGGTCGGCGGCGCCGTCATTCGTGCTGAGGATCAGGTGATTGACGGATCCGTGCGGAGCCGGTTGCAGGCCTTAGGCCAGGTGTTGGTCAGATAACTTAAGGAACGAAAGATGGCACTCAAAGCCTCCGAAATCAGTGACCTTATCAAACAGCGTATCGAGAACTTCGAGGCGGCGGCGGAAGCCCGGGACGTGGGCACGGTCATCGCCCTGACCGACGGCATCGTCCGCATTCATGGCCTTGCCGACGTGCAGTACGGGGAGATGCTGGAGTTTCCCGGCGACAGTTTCGGGTTGGCCCTGAACCTGGAGCAGGATTCCGTGGGCGCCGTGGTGCTGGGCGAGTACAAACATATCTCCGAGGGCGATACGGTCAAGACCACCGGTCGCATCCTCGAGGTGCCGGTGGGGGAGCAGCTGCTGGGTCGGGTGGTGAATGCGCTGGGTAATCCCATCGATGGCAAGGGCCCCATCGACGCCGAGCAGACCTCGCCGATCGAAAAAGTGGCGCCCGGTGTGATCGCGCGAAAGTCTGTGGACCAGCCGGTGCAGACGGGTCTGAAATCCATCGACTCCATGGTGCCCATCGGCCGCGGGCAGCGTGAGCTGATCATCGGCGACCGCCAGACCGGTAAGACCGCGGTCGCCATCGACGCCATCATCAACCAACGCGGCACGGGCATTAAATGTATCTACGTGGCCGTAGGCCAGAAGAACTCGTCCGTGGCCGGCGTGGTGCGCAAGCTGGAAGAGTACGGCGCCATGGAGCACACCATCGTCGTGGCTGCCACGGCGTCCGAATCTGCCGCCATGCAGTACATCGCGCCCTACTCCGGTTGCGCGATGGGTGAGTACTTTCGCGACCGGGGCGAGGACGCCCTGATCATCTACGACGATCTCACCAAGCAGGCCTGGGCTTACCGCCAGGTCTCCCTGCTGCTGCGCCGCCCACCTGGCCGCGAAGCCTATCCGGGTGATGTCTTTTACCTGCATTCGCGGTTGCTGGAGCGAGCCGCTCGGGTGAATCAGGACTTTGTCGAGAAAGAGACCGGTGGCGCCGTCAAGGGCAAGACGGGCTCACTGACGGCATTGCCCATTATCGAAACACAGGCCGGTGACGTGTCGGCCTTCGTGCCCACCAACGTGATCTCCATTACCGACGGCCAGATCTTCTTGGAGACGGATCTGTTTAACGCGGGATTCCGCCCGGCCATTAATGCCGGCCTGTCCGTGTCGCGTGTAGGTGGCGCCGCCCAGACCAAGATCATCAAGAAGCTCGGCGGTGGCGTCCGCCTGGCGCTGGCCCAGTATCGTGAGCTGGCCGCCTTCGCCCAGTTTGCCTCCGATCTGGACGAGGCCACCCGCCGCCAGCTGGAGCGCGGCCAGCGCATCACCGAGCTCATGAAGCAGGGCCAGTATCTGCCGCTGTCCGTCGCGGAGATGGCGCTGTCCCTGTACGCGGTCAACGAAGGCCATATCGACGACGTACCCGTGGACAAGGTGGTGGACTTCGAGGCCGCGTTGCATGCCCACGCCCGGGCCAACAACGCTGATCTTCTGGACCAGATCAATTCCACCGGCGACTACAACGACGACATCGAGCAGGCGCTGGCCGGGGTGGTCACGGAGTTCAAGGCCACGGGCGCTTACTAGGGCTTATAGTCATGGCAGTCGGCAAGGAAATTCGCAACAAGATCACGAGCGTCAAGAACACGCAGAAGATCACCAAGGCCATGGAGATGGTGGCCGCGTCCAAGCTGCGCAAGACTCAGGACCGGATGGCGGCTTCGCGCCCCTATGCCATCGGGATTCGCACGGTGATCGGTCACCTGTCCGAGGCCAATCCGGACTACCGCCATCCTTTTCTGGTGCAGCGGGAGGTGAAGCGGGTTGGCTACATCATCATTTCCACCGACCGGGGCCTGTGCGGCGGGCTGAACGTCAACATGTTCCGCGCCGTGCTCAAGCACATGCGCGAGTGGCAGGATCAGGGCGTGGAGGCGGACCTCTGCCTGGTGGGTGCCAAGGGTATCGCCTACTTTCGCCGCTTGAACGTCAACATCGTGGCCGCCACCAGTCATCTGGGGGATGTGCCCAAGGTGGCTGATCTGATCGGCACGGTCACAGCCATGCTGGACGCCTATACCGAGGGCACCATCGACCGGCTGTTCCTGGTCCATAACGAGTTCGTCAACACCATGACACAGAGGCCGGACCTGACCACCCTGTTGCCGGTGGAGGCGGTGGATAAATCGGAGTTGCAGACCCACTGGGATTACATCTACGAGCCGGATGCGGCGGAACTCTTGGACGGCGTATTGACCCGCTATATCGAGTCCCAGGTGTATCGGGCAGCCGTCGAGAATGTCGCCTGTGAGATGGCGGCCAAGATGGTAGCCATGAAAGCGGCGACCGATAACGCAGGTAAGTTCATCGATCAGCTGCAGCTGCAGTACAACAAGGCGCGGCAGGCGGCGATTACCCAGGAAATTTCAGAAATTGTCGGCGGCGCGGCCGCTGTTTAGAAGGCGAAGAGGACTCATTCAATGAGCACCGGAAGAATTGTGCAGGTGATCGGCGCCGTGGTGGACGTGGAATTTTCCCGCGATGCGCTGCCCAAGGTCTATGACGCCCTGACGCTGGATGATCGGGACCTGACTTTGGAGGTCCAGCAGCAGCTCGGCGACGGGGTGGTCCGTTCCATCGCCATGGGCGCCAGTGAGGGCCTGAAGCGGGGCTTGAGCGTCACCAACACCGGCGAGCCCATCACCGTGCCGGTGGGTGAAAAGACCCTGGGCCGCATTATGGATGTGCTGGGTAATCCGGTGGATGAGGGCGGTCCCGTGGGCGCGGACGTCCATCTGCCCATCCATCGCGAGCCTCCCAGCTATGAAGACCAGGCGGCCGCCACGGAGTTGTTGGAAACGGGCATCAAGGTGATCGATCTGATCATGCCCATCGCCAAGGGCGGCAAGATTGGCCTGTTTGGCGGTGCCGGCGTGGGCAAGACGGTGACTCTGATGGAGCTGATTCGAAATATCGCCATCGAGCACGCGGGATACTCGGTGTTTGCCGGCGTTGGAGAGCGGACCCGCGAGGGTAACGACTTCTATTACGAGATGAAGGAGTCCAACGTCCTGGATAAGGTGGCGCTGGTCTATGGTCAGATGAACGAGCCTCCGGGTAACCGCCTGCGGGTGGGCCTGACCGGCCTGACCATCGCGGAGAATTTTCGCGATGAAGGGCGGGACGTGCTGATGTTCATCGACAACATCTACCGCTATACGCTGGCCGGTACAGAGGTGTCGGCTCTGCTCGGTCGTATGCCCTCGGCCGTGGGCTATCAGCCGACCCTGGCCCAGGAGATGGGCGTGCTGCAGGAGCGCATCACCTCAACGAAGACCGGCTCCATTACCTCTTTCCAGGCCGTGTACGTGCCGGCGGACGATTTAACCGACCCGTCCCCGGCCACCACCTTCGCTCACTTGGACGCAACTTTGGTGCTGTCGCGACAGATCGCCGAGCTGGGTATCTATCCGGCCGTGGATCCCCTGGATTCCACCAGCCGGTTGCTGGATCCAAACGTCATCGGCCAGGATCACTACGAAACGGCGCGGGGCGTGCAGTCGGTGCTGCAGCGCTACAAGGAACTGCAGGACATCATCGCCATTCTGGGTATGGACGAGCTGTCCGAAGACGACAAGCTCATCGTGCAGCGGGCGCGCAAGGTGCAGCGCTTCCTGTCCCAGCCCTTTTTCGTGGCTGAGACCTTCACCAACACGCCGGGCAAATACGTCTCACTCAAGGACACCATTCGCGGCTTCAAGGCCATCGTCAACGGCGAGTTTGATCACCTGCCCGAGCAGGCGTTTTATATGGTAGGCGGCATCGAAGAGGCCGAGGAGCAGGCCAAGCGGCTGGCATAACCATGGCCACTATTCAGGTCGAGATCGTCAGCGCAGAGGGTGGAATTTTCTCCGGCCCGGCCGCTATGGTGTTCGCCCCGGCCAAGCTGGGCGAGGTGGGCATCGCGCCGCGCCACGCACCGCTGCTCACCGATCTGAAACCCGGCGAGGTTCGGGTGCAGACTCCGGAGGGAGAGGAGCAGTTCTTCTACGTGACCGGCGGCGTGCTCGAGGTGCAGCCCTATCTGGTCACGGTGCTGGCCGACAGCGCGCTGCATGGTGATCAGCTGGACGAGGCAGCGGCCCTGGAGGCCCGGGAGCGGGCCAGGGAAGTGCTGGAGGGCCGCCACGGAGAGATTGACATCGCCCGGGCCCAGGAGGAGTTGGCGGAAGCCGAAGCCCGCTATCGGGCCGCCCAGAAGCTCAAAGGCCGTCGTTAAGCTTCAAGCCGGAAGCTTCGTTATGATGGCGCCATGAGGGGAAGTCCATGGCGTTAACTGTCGTCATCCTGGCCGCCGGCCAGGGCAAGCGCATGCGATCCAAGCTGCCGAAGGTGTTGCAGCCGCTGGCGGGGCGGCCGCTGCTGACCCACGTGCTGGATACGGCCCGGGCCCTTGATCCCGCCGGCATTGCGGTGGTCGTCGGCCATGGCGGGGAAGAGGTTCGGGCGGCCTGCGCCGCGCCCGCCGTCACCTGGGTCGAGCAGAGCGAGCAGCTGGGCACCGGCCACGCGGTCATGCAGGCCATGCCTGGTATTCCCGATGAGCATCAGGTGCTGGTGCTCTGCGGCGACGTGCCCCTGGTGCGCAGCGACACTCTGCAGCGGCTGATGCACCAGACGGGTAGCGAAGAGCTGGGCGTGCTCACCGCACGGGTCGCCGACCCCACCGGCTACGGTCGGATTCTGCGCGATGATCAGGGCCTGGTGCGGCGCATCGTCGAGCAGGTGGATGCCACCGCCCAGGAGCAGGCCGTGGACGAGATCAACTCCGGGCTGATGATATTGCCTGCGGGTCGCCTGGTGGGATGGTTGAACCGGTTGGGTAATGACAACGCCCAGGGCGAGTATTATCTTACCGACCTGATCGGCATGGCCTGCGGGGAGGGGATTCCAGTGCAGGGTATCCAGGCCGAGGCCGACGAGATTTTCGGAATCAATGACAAGGCTCAGTTGGCCCGCGTAGAGCGATTGTTCCAGCGGCGCCAGGCAGATGCTTTGATGGCTGCCGGCGTCACGCTCGTAGATCCCGAGCGCATCGACATCCGCGGCAGCGTGACGTGTGGCTCTGACGTTGTCATTGACGTGGGCGTCGTGTTCGAAGGCGCCGTGGAGCTGGGGGACGGTGTCCACGTCGGTGCTCAGACGGTATTGCGCAACGTCAGCCTGGGTGCTGGCACCCGGGTGCATCCCTTTACCCTGATGGACGAGGTGCGGGCGGGGCGCGGCTGCGAAATCGGCCCCTTTGCCCGGCTGCGGCCGGGTGCGGACTTTGCCGATCAGGTGAAGGTGGGCAATTTCGTGGAGATCAAGAAGAGCCGGATCGGTACAGGCAGCAAGGTCAGTCACCTCACCTATGTGGGTGACGCTGTCATCGGTCGCAAGGTCAACATCGGCGCCGGCACCATCACCTGCAACTACGACGGCGCCAACAAGTACCAGACCATCATCGAAGACGAGGCCTTCATCGGTTCCGGCGTGGAGCTGGTGGCGCCGGTGCGCGTCGGCCGCGGCGCCACGGTCGGCGCGGGGTCCACCATCAGCCGCGAGGCCCCCGACGGTAAACTGACCCTGGAGCGGGCCCGCCAGCGCACCGTGGAGGGCTGGCAGCGGCCCAAGAAGGGCGGCTGAGCGTAAGAACTGGGATCTACGCCCCTCCACGGTAGCCTGCGCTTGGGGCACAATAACCGTCCCCTTCATAGAGGCTGGTGTCTATGTGCGGCATAGTCGGCGCGGTGGCCGAGCGCAATGTCGTCCCAATTCTGATGGAAGGCCTGCGGCGCTTGGAGTACCGGGGCTATGACTCCGCCGGGCTGGCGGTGCTGACGGATCGGCAACTGCATCGGGTGCGCCGGCTGGGCAAGGTGCAGGCCCTGCAGGATGCCCTCGATGAGCAGCCGCTGCGCGGTTTCATCGGCGTGGCCCACACTCGCTGGGCAACCCACGGCGTGCCCAGCGAGATCAACGCTCACCCTCATGTCTCCGGCGACAAGGTGGCGCTGGTGCACAACGGCATCATCGAAAACTACGAAACGCTGCGGGACGAGCTGCTGGAGGCGGGCTTTGCATTCGACTCCGAGACCGATACCGAAGTTGTGGTCCACCGCATCGAGCAGCACTATCAGCGCAGCGAGGATCCGGTTCAGGCCGTGCGCGACACGGTGGCGGAGCTTCAAGGCGCCTACGCGCTCGTCGTCGTGACCCAGCATGACCCAGACACCATGATTCTGGCCCGGGCTGGTTGTCCCGTGGTGATCGGTCTGGGGATCGACGAGAATTTCGTTGCATCGGATGTATCGGCTCTGCTGCCGGTGACCCGCCGCTTTATTTTCCTGGAAGAGGGCGACGTGGCCGTGGTCCGGCGGCGCAGCATCAAAATCTACGACCAGCGCGGCGAGCTGGTGCAGCGGCCGATCAAGGAAAGTGAGCTGAGCGCCGACGCCGCAGACCGCGGCAGTTACCGCCATTTCATGGAGAAGGAAATTTACGAGCAGCCTGTGGCCGTGGCCGACACGCTGGAAGAACGCATCAGCAACGGCAGGGTGTTGGACGGCATCCTGGGCCCCAGGGGCGCGGAGCTATTGCCCCGGGTTAAGGGTCTGCACATCGTGGCCTGCGGCACCAGTTATCACGCCGGACTGATTGCCCGCTATCAGTTCGAGGAGCTGACCCGCCTGCCCTGCTCGGTGGAGATTGCCAGTGAATATCGTTACCGCGCGCCGGTCGTCCCCGAAGGTACCCTTTTTGTGACCATCTCTCAGTCCGGGGAGACGGCCGATACTCTGGCTGCGTTGCGTGGTGCCCGGGAGATGGGCTATCTGGGCACGCTGGGAATATGCAATGT
>JBFFHS010000045.1:0-30257 GCA_041556855.1 Gammaproteobacteria bacterium | reverse complement strand
CAGGGAGACATGGGCGCCCTGGTGATGGATTTTGCGTTCGGGGACGTCTGGTCCAGGCCGCAGCTCTCGCGCCGGGACCGGAGCCTCGTCGTGATCTCGGCTCTGACTGCGATCAACATGACCCTGGCGCCCCGCCAAGCACCGTGGCTGCGCCCCATTGCCCTCGGAGGCTTCTGGTGTTTTCTCGGCAAGGGCCTTTTGTGGCTGGCGGCGCCGCTGGTGTTCTACTTCTTCATCTGAGCCGCCGTCGGCTTGACCACTCCGCCCGTGGCCGATCGTAAGCCACGGATCGCCCGCTGGGGCGGGCTCCTGCAACACATCCCAGCTTAACCCTGCTGCGAGCACCCCCGGTAGGAGCCCGCCCTGACGCGCGAAGAGCCCGCAGCCCTAGTGAGCGGGCAGCAGCTCCAGCAGCAGGTCGCCGAACTGCAGCAGACTGCGAACACCCAGAAACTCCTGGCGCACTCGCTCTTTGGCAGCCGTCCCCAGGGCATTGGCCAGCGCACTGTCCTCCAACAGCCGGACCAGGGACACGGCGAACTCGTCCAGATCGGTCGGATCCTGCAGCAGCAGGCCTTCCCTCTCGTGCCGGATCTGATCCTGAATACCACCCACCGCCGAGGCGAGGACCGGGCGTGCCTTCCACATGGCTTCCGTGACCGTCAGTCCGAAACCCTCACAAAGACTCTTCTGCACGACCACAGCGGCATGCCGCTGGATGGCATTGACGATGGCATGATTCTCCTCCACATCGGTTACCGGGAGGCTCGCCAGATGCACCCTGCGGCGCCTTTCGTGAGGCAGTTCCCGCCAGGCCCGCTCCACCTGACGAAAGACTTGAGCCCCTTCGGGATCGTCCGCTACGGCCCTCACGTTGGGCCCGGCCATAAGCAAATGGGCAGCACTGTCCGGCCGTCGCGTCAGCATGCGGTCAAAGCCCTGCACCACGCCAACCGGATCCTTGAGCGGATCCCAACGGGAAACCTGAACCACCAGTGGATCGTTGAAACGGGGCGGGCGGCCGAGACGGATGATGTCGGCGCCGCGCTCCACGACCCCCGTGCTGCCGTCTTCGCGCACGAAATGCGGCACAGCATCGCCAGGCACCGGGCCTTCCACCAGCCCCGTCTGCACCAGGATGGCGCGCACCGAGTCCTCGTCCAGCGCCTGGTTCTTAGCCGCAAACGCATCAATGCAGGGCTGGATGATGCGACTGCGGCCATGATCCAGCGAGTTGGGCACGTAGGCCGGCCGGGAGAACACGAATCGCGGCACATCCTTCAGATAGGGCAGTAGAAAACGCCAACCAGAGCGCACGTTGTCGTCGAAGACGTCCTGCCCGATGTGGCAGCGCCAGATGACGCGGGCGCCATTCTCCAGCAGGGCGGGTGCTAACCCGGCCGTCTGGGGGTCATGCAGAATCACCGCGTCCCCGGGGCGCACCAGCCCTTGCAGCGCCTTGGCGTTGGCCGCCAGAGTCTGCTCGTAAAGCTGGCGGGCGGCCGAATCCAGCTCGACGCCGGCGCGGGACGAGCCGTGCAGGGCGTGATGCAGCCCCTTGGTGAGTTTGAAGAATTCCGGGTTGCCCTGAATGACCAGCCAACGGGCGTTGATGTAGAGACCTTGGGCGTAACCCAGCAGCGGCCGCAGCATCTCCGCGACGCCACCGCCCACGGCGGTGGAGTTGATATTCCACAGCGTGCGGTCACGCAGACGCTGGCGCAGTTGGACAGCCCGCTGGTTCACCAACTGCATGTGGTCCCGGGAAACGATGGCGCGGAAGCGCTCCACGGACTGAGGCGAAAGCGTGACTTCCTGAAGCTGAACGGTCATGCGTTAGGCCCTTGCCCTGCGGGCCTTTTATCATCGCCCATGTGGCGTTCTGCCGCTATGAACAGGACACCGGTTTGCCAGCATGGCGGCCCTACTTGAAGGTACCGACACATGGATATCACCGATCTGCTGAGATCCCTGGGCGTGCCGTCGGCACAGTTCCGCGACGGCGACTTGGCCGTACGCTCACCCATCGACGGCAGCACCATCGCCCGGGTGGCTCAGAGCAGGGCGACCGACGTCAGCGCGGCAGTCCTGCAAGCCGCTGACGCATTTAGCAACTGGCGCACCGTGCCCCCGCCCAAGCGCGGTGAACTGGTGCGGCTGTTTGCTGAAGAGCTGCGGGCAAACAAGGACGATCTGGGAAGGCTGGTCAGTATAGAGTGCGGCAAAATTCTGTCCGAGGGTCGCGGTGAGGTCCAGGAAATGATCGATATCTGCGACTTTGCCGTCGGCCTGTCGCGACAGTTGTACGGGCAGACCATCGCATCGGAACGACCGGGTCACCATATGGTGGAGCGCTGGCACCCTCTGGGCCCTGTGGGGGTCATCTCCGCATTCAACTTCCCCGTTGCCGTGTGGGCCTGGAACGCGGCCCTTGCCTGGGTATGTGGCGATACTGTGCTGTGGAAGGCGTCAGAAAAAACACCGCTGTGCGCGCTGGCGTGTCAGGCGTTGTTCGAGCGCGCGGCGACCCGCTACGCCGACGCCCCCGCCGGGTTGTCAGCGGTCTTGACCGGTGGCCGGGCGGTGGGCGAGCAGCTGGCGGCAGACGAGCGGGTGCCGCTGATCAGCGCCACGGGGAGCACCCCCATGGGGCGCGCCGTTGGCAGCCGCGTGGCGGCCCGGTTCGGCCGCACGATCCTGGAACTGGGCGGCAACGCCGCCATGACGGTAGCGCCTTCGGCGGATCTGGAGCTGGCTCTGCGAGCCATCGTGTTCGCCGCTGCGGGCACTGCCGGTCAGCGCTGCACCACGCTGCGCCGGCTGCTGGTCCACGAAGACGTCTATGCACCCCTGCTAGCCTCCCTGCACAAAGCCTATGCCAGCCTCGTCATCGGCGACCCGCTCCAGGCAGGCACGCTGGTCGGCCCGTTGATTGACGCCGACGCGTTCCACGACATGGCCGCCGCACTGGAGCGGGCCCGCGCCGAGGGCGCGAACGTATTCGGCGGTGAGCGCATCAGCGATGTGGGCACTGCGGAATCCTACTATGTGCGGCCGGCGCTGGTGGAAATGGCCGCCCAAACAGCCCTGGTGCACACGGAAACTTTTGCACCCATCCTTTACCTATTGCGCTACCGGGATCTTGCCGAAGCGATTGCCCTGAACAACGCCGTCCCCCAGGGCCTGTCCTCCTGCATATTCACCACGGATCTGCGGGAATCAGAAACCTTCCTCTCCGCCACCGGCAGCGACTGCGGTATCGCCAACGTCAATATCGGCTCCAGCGGCGCAGAAATCGGCGGCGCCTTCGGCGGCGAAAAGGAAACCGGTGGCGGAAGAGAATCCGGCTCGGATGCCTGGAAGGGCTACATGCGCCGCCAGACCCAGACCATCAACTATTCCCGCGACCTGCCTTTAGCCCAGGGCGTGGTCTTTGATCTGGGTTAAGGGTCACCGCCGGGCAGCCTGCGCTGCCCCGGCAAGGGCCTGTGCAACCCACACCCTGGTTTGGTCGCTGGCAACCGGCTGAGCTCGGGATGCTATGCTCGCGGCCCGCACCCCCTGGAGTTTCGGCGATTGGATCCCGCAAGGAGACAGGCAACATGGCACAGACCGCTTCCCAGATCATCGCACTGGGCGCCCCGGCGCCGGACTTCCGGTTGCCGGACACAGCAGGTGCTCCGTTATCACTGGCTCACTTCGAGGACAGCGCTGCCCTGCTGGTGGTGTTCATGTGTAACCACTGCCCCTACGTCAAACACATCTCTGGGGGGCTGGCGGCGTTCGCCAGGGAGTACGCGCCCCGCGGTCTCAGCGTGGTTGCTATCAATGCCAATGATCCGGAGCGCTATCCCCAGGATGGACCGGAGCCTACGGCGCGGGAAATAGAGCGGGCCGGCTACATTTTTCCCTATCTGTTTGACGAGACCCAGAGCGTAGCCCACGCCTATGGCGCGGCCTGCACGCCCGATTTTTATCTCCTCGACGGCGCACGGCGTCTGGCGTATCACGGCCAGTTCGACGCCAGCCGCCCGGGCAACAGCGTCCCGGTCACGGGCAGTGATTTGCGCGCAGCGGCCGATGCGCTGTTAGCCGGCGAGCCTGTGCCCGCGCAGCAGGAGCCCAGCGTGGGATGCAGCATCAAGTGGAAACCCGGTAACGAGCCCGCATGATCTGATTGACATGGGCTGCTAGCAGACCCGATCGAGGAATGCTCGAGCCAGCGCCGCCACCCGTTCGTGATGGGCTAGAAACACGGGCGCCGTCAGTTCCGGTGCCTCCACCAGCTCACAACCGGGAATCAGACGACTGGCCTGGACGGTGGGCTCGAACAGTCCCTTGTCGGCGATGGCCAGCGCCGGCTGGGTGACCCGGGGCAAGCGCTGTTCCGCGGCGTAGCTGAATACGGACTTGAAACCCCACCAGCCGTTCGGCGCGCTGATCAGATCCTGCAGCATGTGCTCAAAAGCGCGCTCTGTAGAGATCCCCAGCCGCCTCAGTTCCAGCTTGCCTGCCCATAGCTCCGCCAGGGCCTGCGGGTCCTCCAGATAGGGCGGCGCCACCGCCGCCCGCGCCATGGCCGCATCGCGATCCGCGCCGGCAAAAAAAGGCATGCCCGGCAGCACCAGACGGCGCACCAGATCCGGTTGCAGAAGCGCCAGCTCACAGGCCACAAAGGCACCGGTATGAAAACCAAGCACATCAACCGGGCCTTCATCACCCCCAAAGCCGAGCTGTTGCAGCGCCGAGCCGATATCGGTGGCGTACTCGGCCAGCGGGAGCGGCCGCTCGGGACGATAGCTCATGCCGAATCCGGTCGCGTCGGGACAGATCACCCGACGATCCCGGGCCATGGTCTGCTGAAACTCTTTAAAGAATAGTCCGGAGCTGGGAGTGGGGTGCAGACACACCAGAGCAGGCCGACCCGCCTCCTGTTCTGCGGCCGCATCGCGGAGGTGGATCTGGCCACGGTCCAGATTCACGTAGCGATTCAGCGTCGTCACCGTTCAATCAGCCACGACCGCCGCCACACCGGCCGCCACGTAGTCCACGTTGGACGGCGTAATTCCCGCCACGTTGATACGACTGGAAGACACCATGTACACGCCAGCCTGCTGGCGCAACGCCAGCACCTGATCGGGGGTCAGGCCAAGGAACGAGAACATGCCGCGCTCCCGGGTAATGAAGCTGAAATCCCGGCCCGTAGCGGCCGTGAGCCGCTCACCTAACAGCGCCCGCATCGCGTTGATACGCGCACACATCCCGTCCAGCTCCCGTTCCCACTGGGCCCGCAGAACGGAATCGCTCATGATGCGTCCCGCAACGAAGGCACCGTGGGCCGGCGGCATGGAATAGATACCCCGCGCCAGGTTCAGGGCATGGCTGCGCGCCGCCGCGGACTGGTCGGGATTGGCGGACACCACAGCCAGGGCACCAACCCGGTCCCGATAAAGGCCGAAATTCTTTGAGCAGGAACTGGTAACCAGCACTTCCGGCACCATCTCCGTCATCAGCCTCACGCCGTAGGCGTCGGGCTCCAGCCCTTCTCCAAACCCCTGATAGGCGATATCGATAAAGGGGACCGCGCCGCGCGTTTCGGCCAGCTCGCCCACAGCGCGCCACTGTTCTGCGGACAAATCCGCACCGCAGGGATTGTGGCAACAACCGTGCAGCAGGATCAGATCCCCCGCTGCAACGGCGCCCAGGCGATCCAGCATGGCTTCGAAATCCACCGCCTTGCTGGCCGCGGAATAGTAAGGATAGGTCTCAAGGGCCAGGCCGGCATTACCGAGCAGCGGAATATGGTTGGCCCAGGTGGGATCGCTGACCCAGACGCGCGCATCCGGACGAGCCCGCCGCGTGAGCTCCGCTGCAAGCCGCAGGGCGCCGCACCCGCCAGGGGCCTGGACCATGCTCACGCGCCCCGCCGCAACCGCCGGGCTGTCCGCGCCGAACAGCAGGGTGCGCAGCCCGCTGTTGAACTCGGCAACGCCCGCCGGGTCGATGTAGGCTTTGCTCTGTTCCTCCTCCACCAGCGCCCGCTCGGCGGCTTTAACGGCGCCCAGGACGGGCGTGCGGCCGTCCTCGTCCTTGAAAACGCCAACGCCCAAATCCACTTTCCGGGGGCGCTCGTCCTCTTGAAACATGGCCGACAGACCCAGAATAGGATCCGGAGCCAGCAGCTCCAACGACTCCAGCATGGTGATCTCCGTAGACGGAAAGGACTAGTGTGTCAGGCGCGCTCCGAACCTGGCAACCGTTCCGGTGCCGCGGCGGTGACTTCCTGAGCGTGGCGTTGCAAGGCGCTTTGCACGAGCTGCACCGTAGCCTCCAGGGCGCCCCGATTCTCCGCCACCATGGCGCGTCCAGCCTCGCCCATGGCGCGCCGCAGCGCTGGCTGCTCGAATAGCTGTGCCACGGCTTCGACCAGGCCATCCACGTCGTGAACCTGGCGGCCGGCGCCCCGGTCCAGCGTCATCGCGCTGATTTCCTCGAAGTTGAACATATGGGGACCGAATATGACCGGCACGCCCACAGCGGCGGATTCCAATACGTTCTGCCCCCCCTTCGCCACCAGGCTACCGCCGATGTAGGCCACGTCGCTGGCCGCGTAGAACAATTGCAGCTCACCCATGGTGTCGCCAACCAGCACATCTACGTCGCCGGCCAAGGGTCCCTCATGTTCGCTGCGCAGCGCGATTCGATATCCGGCCCGCGCGCACAACCGCGCCACGGCGCCGAAGCGTTCCGGATGCCGCGGCACCACGACCAGCAGCAGCTCGGGCAACAACGGCCGCAGCGCGGCGAACGCGGCCAGCACCTTGCGCTCCTCACCATCGTGCGTGCTGGCGGCAATCCACACCAGCCGTTTTTCGCCCCAGGCGGTGCGCAGCTGGGCGGCTCGCTGTTCCAGCCCCGCCGGCAACTCGACGTCAAATTTCAGATTACCCGTCACGCCGACCAAACGCTCCGGCGCGCCCATGTTGCGCAGCCGCTGCGCGTCAATGTGAGACTGCACGCCCATCACACAGGCCCGGCGCAGCATCTCCCGGGTGAAACGGGGAAAGCGCAAGTAACCCCTCATGGATGACTGGGAGACGCGCACGTTCACCAGCAGCAAGGGGATGTCTCGCTCATGGCAGATGCGGAAGATATTCGGCCAGAACTCCGTTTCCGCGATAATGGCGAATTCCGGATGCACCCGGTCCAGGAAGCGCCGGACCGCGTCGGGGAGATCGTAGGGTACATAGCTATGGGATACCCGATCGCCAAAGATCTTGCGCACCTGGCTGGATCCTGTCGGCGTCATCGTGGTGATCATGACCCGGTGCCGCGGATACTTGAGCAACAGTTCCTCGACCAGGGCAACCGAGGTTTTTACCTCGCCCACCGACACGGCGTGGACCCAGATCACGCGCCGGGCATCCTCCCTGTCCACAAAACCGAAGCGCTCTCGCCAGCGGCCAAAATAGGCTGGATAGCGCAGCCCGCGCCATATCAGACGCAGGATGACCCAGGGCAGTGCCAAATAGGCGGCAATGGAATACCACATAGCCCGTCCCGGCCCCCTAACGGGGCACGATGGCCCCCTCCTGCTCGACAAACACTTGTGTAATCACCTGTTGGCGCGCTTCGAAGTAGGCCTCGTACGCTTCATCCACGGCGGTACGAGACTGGACTACGTTTTCGAACTCGCCCATCAGACCCAGCATCAGCTCACAGGCCTCCCGCACGCCATGCTTCCCCGCATCGTGGGCCGTGATGTAATCGGCCAGATCCCGGTCGATCACGTACTCACGCAGCAGGGGACTGGCAGGCCGCCGTACTAGAACCCGCAGAGCGCACTCCGCCGCAACTGCCAGATCATTAATGTCGTCGAACACCCAGGCCAGATTGTCGGGCTTGAGATTGCGCTCCTTTTGCAGATGACGGATGACCTGCTGCTTGCCGCGCACGCCCATATACACCGCATCGAAATGTTCCCGGTGGGCAAACTCGGTGGCGGTCGGGTTGCTTTCGCCGGTGACAATCACCGTCACCGGAAGGCTGTTGGCCCGCCGCCAAAGACCAAAGCGCAGCATGTTCGTGCCCATGGAATCGGCTTCGCTGAAGCCGGAAGCAGCGCCGTGACCCTTGGTACCCGAATTGAATACGCCGTCCCAGTCAAAAAGGAGCGCTTCAATCTGCCCCAGACTGCGAGCAAACTCGCCCGGGCCAGCCACAAACGTGCCGCCGAGTTCCGCGAAGGTCGTGGCAACCTGGGCCGAGTCCATGACCGGGCTTACAGGTAGTCGTGGCCCATCAGGCCAAGACGAACAATATCCTGCACATCCAGCACACCCATGGGCGCACTGGCATCGTCCACCACCACGATGCTGTCCACCTCGTGATCCTTGATCAGGCTCACCGCGTCGTTCAGCAAGGCGTTGCCATTGACGGTCACGGGATTGGGTGAATAGCCGATCTGCGCCAGTGTCTCATCGAGAATCTGGCGACCCTCGGCCTGCAGCTTGCGACGCAGGTCGCCGTCGGTGAATACCCCGGCCACCCGACCGTTGGTATCCACCACCGTCACCGCCCCAAGCCGTGACTCGGTCATTTTCACCATGGCCGAGGTGAGCGTCTCGTCCGCTTCGCAAACCGGGTTGTTGGCGCGGATCACGTCTTTCACGAGCAGCGTCATAAGCTGGGTGTGCTCGCGGAACTGGGCCGCGCCGACGGTCGTCAGCGAATTGTCGCACAGATGCCGCATGACGTTGAAGGGCACGGTGCATACGTGTACTCCGGAGAGCAGAGCCTGCCGCACGTGCTCGGGATGGCGCACCGAGGAAAACATGATCTTGGTGTTGTAGTCGTGCTTCGCAACCATCTCTACGCACTGCTCGAACAGCTTGATGGCATCGTGCCCCTGATCCTGCAGGCGTCCCGCCAGCGGACAGACGAAGGCGGCGCCCGCCGCCATGGCCATGTAAGCCTGATTCAAGGTGTAGATCAGATGGACGTTGACCCGATGGCCCCGCCGGGTGAGTTCGTTGCATGCTGTCACACCAGCGTTGGAGATGGGCACCTTAAAAACCGGCTCCCGTTCCAAAGGCAGGCTGAGAATCCGCTCCGCCTCCGACACGATGGCATCCACACTCTCGCCCAGCGCCTCCACCTGCAATTCGGGCACCATGCCGGACAGCTTTACGATGGCGCCGTCCACGTCGGTAATGCCGTGGCGATGCATAAACGTCGGCGTGGTGGTCAAGCCCTGAACGAAACCGAACTTGAATGCCTCTTCGATCTCTTTGAAATCGACCGAGTCCAGATATAGGTCCATAACAACCTGCGCCTCTAGTGGACAGCGTGCTCGCGCACGAGGGAGTGAATGTCGATCAGGGGTTTGACGAATGCTTCCAGATCGTCCAATGCGTACTGGCTGGCCGCATCGCACAGGGCCTCGGGCGGATTGGGATGGGCCTCGATGAACACCCCGTCCACGCCGGCGGCAACGCCGGCGCGCGCCAGGGTACTGAGAAACTCCCGGGTGCCGCCCTTGGGATCCTTGCTGGGAATGCCGTACTTGCGAATCGTGTGAGTGATATCAAACACCACCGGGTAGCCGATCTGATTCAACAGGAAGAAACTGCGCGGATCCACCACCAGATCGTTGTAGCCGAAGGTATAACCCCGCTCGGTCAGGATGATCTTCTGGCCGCCGGACGCTTCGATCTTCTGCACCGGCTTGATCATGTTGTCCGGCGCCAGGAACTGGCCGTGCTTGAGGTTGACCACAGCGCCCGTTTCGGCCGCTGCCACCACCAACTGGGTCTGCATGCACAGATAGGCCGGAATCTGCAGGACATCCACCACCTCGGCCGCCGGGGCTGCCTGCTCTGGATAATGGATATCGGTGAGCACCGGCAGGTCGAATTCGGTCTTGATTTTTTGCAGCGTCCTGAGCCCCTCCTCGAGACCCGGACCCTGGAAGTAATCCAGCGAGCTGCGGTTGTCCTTGCTGAAGGAGGATTTAAAAATCAACGGCAGCTTGAGACTCTCGGACATGGCCTTGAGCCGTTCGGCGGTGCGCATCATGAGCGCTTCCGCTTCAATGACGCACGGCCCGGAAATCAGAAACAGCTGATCCGCCCCGCAGTCGATGTTGCCTACCTGAACGTGTTTCTTGGACATCTCGATCCTTGTCAGCGATGCAATGCTACCGTTGGCCGTCAGTTGGCGGGGCGCCGGGCAGCCAGCCAGCCCGAGCCGCGTTCCGTATCCGCGCGCTGCGGACTCGCACCCAGATAGCGATTCAATAAGGCATAGTTGCGATCCGTGGCGCCCTGACCGTCCAGAACCACGCTCCGGGCCCGTCGACCCATGGCGCGCCGTTGTTCCGGATGGCGTGCCAGCCGGTCCAGTGCCTCGATGAGATCGCCGGTGCCGTTCACCTTGACCCCCGCACCGGCCGCCAGCAGATCTTCCACCGTATCCTTGAAACTGAAATTGTAGGGCCCAAACACCACAGGCACGCCCAGGATCGCCGGCTCCATCAGATTGTGCCCACCCTTGTTGGCGCCGCGAT
The DNA here is from genome assembly GCA_041556855.1 of Gammaproteobacteria bacterium. GTDB lineage: Bacteria > Pseudomonadota > Gammaproteobacteria > Steroidobacterales > JBFFHS01 > JBFFHS01. The sequence continues at coordinate 19,690 of JBFFHS010000045.1, read as the reverse complement.
AGTGCAGGCTGCCGCCCACATAGGCGATATCGGACAAGGCGTACATGGACTTGAGATCACCTACGGTGTCCACGACCAACACCGCCTCAGCAGCGGTGGGGACCGTTGTGGCGAGCGCCGTCTTGTAGGCCGGCGTGAGCCCCGCCTCAGCGATGACCTTGCCAACCTCGGTGGCCTCCTGGGGATAGCGGGGCACCAGAATCAGACGCAGCTGGGGATAGCGCTGCCGCAGCTCGACAAATGCTGCCACCAGGGCCTGGTCCTCACCGCGATGCACGCTGCCGCCAAGGACCACCAGGTCGGTCTCGCCCAGGCCCAACTCCCGCCGCAGGCTGGCTCGATCCGTCTCCAAGGCGGGCGCCGTCAGGTCGTACTTCATGTTTCCGGTCACATGAAGGCGGCTGACGGGCGCCCCCAGGCGCCGCAGCCGACGGGCGTGCTCCTCGGTCTGCACGGCCAGCAGGGAGACCCGCTGCAGCACGGCGGAACTGAGCCAGAACCAACGATACTTGCGGAAGGATTTCTGGGACATCTTGGCGTTCAGAATGGCCACATGAATCTCATGGCGGTGCGCTGAGAGAATGAAATTCGGCCAGTACTCCGACTCGACGATGACAATGAGGGTGGGACGCAGACGGCGGAAATAACGCCGGATCAGGAAGGACAGGTCGAAGGGAAAATACACGATCCGGTGCTGCGGGTAGCTGCGGGCCGCCGCCTCAAAGCCGGTGCTGGTAAACGTGCTGACGACCAGGGGCAGGTCAGGATGATCGCGCTCTATCCGGGCAATCAGGGGTTTCAGCAGCGAGATCTCGCCGGCGGAGGACCCATGCAGCCAGACACAACGATCCAGGGGCGGGCCAAGCCCGCGGCCGAGCCGGCCGGCGAACCCCTCGCGATGCCGTCGCTGGGAGAGCAGATAGATCAGCCACGGCGATGCGATCACCGCGGCCAGCAGATAGCCCAGATCGAGAATGACACCCATGGAATTTCCGAAGCCGACTCGGGTCAGACGGGCTGCACAGTAGGTCAGGAGCTTAAGTTTAGGTGGCGCCGGCCAACCTGTCCACGAACCGGGGCGCCGCCGGCAGCCAAGGCGCGTGCCGCGGATGGCCGCGCAGCCCCCTGGCCCACGCTAGCCAACGCCAGTCTGCTGCCTGCCCTGGACGGGCGTTAACCAGGCCATGGCGAGACTGCTTCGGCCAATCTCCCTCTAGCGCGGCGCCGCACGCTGCCGGATAAAGAACCCGGCGGGCGCCCCGATCACTCGGACACCTTGGCGAACTCGGGGTAGGCTTCCAGGCCGCACTCGGCCACGTCCACGCCCTCGTACTCCTCCTGCTCGGAGACGCGGATGCCCATCAACATCCTAAGCAGCAACCACACCCCCAGCGAGCCCATGAACACCCAGGCGAAGATCGCTCCGATCCCGACCAGTTGCGCCAGCAGGCTGGCGTCCGGATTGGTCAGGCACACCGCTAACAAGCCCCAGATACCGACGACGCCGTGCACGGAGATGGCGCCCACGGGATCATCGATGCGAAACGTCCGGTCCATGAACACGATCGACGGCACCACGAGCAGGCCACCGACGAGGCCGATCAAGGTCGCCGCAACCGGTGCCGGCGTGAGCGGCTCTGCGGTGATTGCCACCAGACCCGCGAGCGCGCCGTTCAACGTCATCGTGAGATCGGCTTTGCCAAACCACAGTCGAGCCAGGACGAGCGCCCCTGCGAGACCGCCGGCAGCTGCCATATTGGTGTTGACGAACACTAAGGCCACGGCGTTGGCTTCCGCCACGTTCGACACCTTAAGCTCCGAGCCGCCGTTGAAGCCGAACCACCCGAGCCAAAGGATCAAGGCACCCAGGGTGGCCAGAGGCAGGTTGCAGCCGGGAATGGCGTTGACCTGACCACCAGGCCCGTACTTGCCCTTGCGCGCCCCGAGCACCATCACCCCGGCCAGCGCCGCGACGCCGCCACACAGGTGCACAACGCCGGAGCCGGCAAAATCCAGAAACCCAAAGCTGTCCAGCCAGCCACCGCCCCACTTCCAGTAGCCCTGCACGGGATAGATGAAGCCTGTCAGCACCACGGCGAACGTAAAAAATGACCACAGCTTCATACGCTCCGCCACGGCGCCGGAAACGATGGACATCGCCGTGGCCACGAACACCACCTGAAAGAAGAAATCCGACAGGTTGGAGTAGTACGGCGCATCATCACCGCCGGCCAAGACGTCGGCGACGCCGTTATCCGCCTTGCTGAGCATGCTGATGCCCGGGAGAACGCCGTTACCGTCACCGTACATGATGCCGTAGCCACAGATCATGTACATGATGCAGGCGATGGAATACAGGCCCACGTTCTTCGTCAGGATCTCCGCCGTGTTCTTGGCCCGCACCAACCCTGATTCCAGCATGGTGAACCCGGCGGCCATCCACATCACCAGCGCGCCCGTCATCAGAAAATAGAATGTGTCAAGGGCGTAACTGAGTTCCGCGGTCTCCTGCATGAATTGGTCTCCTGGAAGCTGCTGGCGTTACAGCGCCTGCTCGCCGGTTTCACCCGTGCGTATTCGAATGGCCTGTTCCAAAGGAACGATGAAGATCTTGCCGTCGCCGATGGAACCGGTCGCGGCGGTGGTGGAGATCGCTTCCACCACCCGGTCCACCAGATCATCGGGGACGGCAATTTCGATCCTGGTCTTGGGCACGAAATCCACCGAGTATTCCGCCCCTCGATACAGTTCCGTGTGACCTTTCTGACGTCCGAAACCCTTGATCTCGGACACTGTCATGCCCTGGACACCGGCCTCGGATACGGCCTCTCGCACATCGTCAAGCTTGAAGGGCTTGACCACCGCGGTCAGTAGTTTCATCGGTGCGCCTCGGGATGCCTTTATTCGGAAAACATGAAGCCCTTGGCGATGCCGAACACCACAGAGTTCTCGCTATCACCGCCGAGCAACTCGGATGAACTGTGGATGACGCTCAAGGACAACTCGAAGCCGCTCAACTCGGCCCCGTAGCCAGCCTCGAAATAGTCGCCGCCGAAGTCCCGGCCGAAGACACCCATCTTCGCGTAGAAGCCCTTCAGTTCCCCGGTCAGAGCGACGAAGGTGTAATCCTGGTGCGTTTTGTTGCCCAGAGGCTGGTCGTATTCGCCAAAGGCAGCCTCCAGGGAGACGTTGCGATAACTCAGGTTCAGATTGATCTCCCGGTAGGTCTCGTCAAAGTCGTCGGTGTAGAAATAACCTGTCGCCCCGATGCCGTAGCTCAGCTCGCCACGCTGCCAGCCGTAGCCCATATAGACATCCACTTCCGCCCCTTGGCCCACATCGGCACCCCAGGTGCCGGCGTAAAAGCCGCGGTGTTCAAAATCCAGACCTGCGGATGCGGACATGTCCGTTTGCGGAATGCCACGGAAGATGTATTCGCTGACCAAGCCCAGGTTCGCGGACACCTCCGCTCGCGAGGATCCCGCTGCCGCCAGAAGACCGATGGCCACCATCACCGTCACACGCGTGTGCACCATTGTTTTCCTCCCCGTCGTTGTACCTGCCCCGAGAGGACTGATGCAGAATGCGTGCCAGAAGACGCAATTAACGCCTGAAGAACGAGTTGCGCCCATAAGCTGGCAAGCACGGCAGAAATACCGCACTGGCGCGGTGCAAAATCAGCGGGCCCGCACTAAAGCCGTGCACAAACCCTGAGCGTCACCCACCACCGTGAGTGACGCTGATGGGCACGCGAACCAGAGCAGGGAGCAAGGCCGGGCGGGCCAGCCGGCAGCTCATCTGAAACCGGGGCATGAACCTCGCAACGCCGGCGCCCGATGGCGCCCGGTCGGGCGTGGTATTTCTACAGCGGTCTCACCCGGGCGCTGCCTCCCGGGCCAAACAGAATCTGCACGCGCTCGCCGTCCGCAAAGCGCACGTCGTTGGCCTGCACAATGGCCACATGACCCCCATCTTCCAGAGCGATAATGATCTCCAATCCCGTCTCCGACGTGAGTTCCTTCTCGATCGCCTGGCCGGCCACGGCCCCCGCCACGCCGCCTACCGCCCGCGCCACGCGCCGGCCGGAACCATCACCCACACCGCTGCCCACTGCGGAACCCACCGACGCACCGCCCCAGGTACCGATAACCCCGTACTCGCCTTCGATCTTCACGTCACGGGTGGAGACCACCTCGCCGTATTCCACGGTGTAGGCGGTCTTGGTTTCATAGCGTTCGTATTTCTGGCCGGAGGTGCTGTAGGGCGCACACGCCGCCAACGCGATAACCAAAAGAGCTGCAAGGACAAGCTTGTTTTTCATGACAGATCTCCACAGCCCGACTCAGCGGACGGACAACCACTGACCATCCAACGCGCCATTGAGTATCCGGTTGACTGGGCGACGCGGCTTGCCGCGACTGTGCCTGCTGCCGGCTGAACCGGGGCTGAACCGGCCCTCACAGGCCACACCCGCCCAGCAGCGTCCTATTCCGTGCCAGACGAGAAGGCTTCGGCGGGCGCCTCCCCCTCAGGCTCAGGCTCGGGCTCGGGCTCGGGCTCGGGCTGCCGGCCCGGCGGCGTGCCCAAGATCTGACTCAGCTCAATAAAATAGCCGTCAGGATCCCATAACGAACTGACCATCACCGGTATGGTCGCGCCGTCATCCCCAGGATATTCCAGCAATGCGGGCTCGCTGGCGATGGTGACCCCGGGTGTGTCGCGGGCATTCTCAAAGCGTCGGGTCAGGTCGTTGGTGTTGAACACCATCATCACATCGCCGATGCCCGGTCGGCGCGGTCCCTCGGGTGGTTCCGGCAGGCGCGGATTCTGGTACTCGAGCAAACCGATGATGCCGACGAAATCATCGTTGGCGCGCAGCAGCGCCATGCGCACCGCGCGCTCGCCGGCTTCGGGATTGTTGGCCGGCGGGGGCCGGCGCAGCACCTGGTCATAGATCACCTTTAATCCCAGGGCATCGCGATAAAAGGCCAACGAGCGTTCCAGGTCGCGCACAATCAAGGTGGTGCGGCGCACATCCACCGGCGTCCGCTGGTAGGCCGGCACGGGTTCGGCGTGGGCGACACCCATCACTGTCAGGGCCAGCAGCGCCGAGAGCAACAGGATGATCCGGAACATCAGCGTCACTCCTGATGGGGTTCGCCAGCCAGAATCGCCAGCGGGTCCTCCAGCACGTCCGGGTGGTAACGCTCGGTGAGTTCCAGATAGTAGGGCGGCAGGTCCTCTATCCGAGCGACCCGGGTTCCGGCGCCCCGCGCCGTGGTATGGCCCACGGTATCGCCAAACCCCATCCACGGCCGGAAGCTGACCAGGCTATGGTACTGCACCCGGGTCGGCACGGTGGCGAGCTCCGGATTATCCAGATCCGTGCGCCGCGCTTGATAGGTGGTCATCTCGTTGTAGGCAAAGGGCTTCGCGTTGGGCACCGGCGGCGTGCCGGCCACCTGGATCTCCTCGCTGATCCACACATCACCGCCGTGGGTCACGGCGGGCAGAAAGCGGTGCCCGATGCTCATGCCGCTGGCCTCGCCGGACGGGTTGGGAACCCGCAGGCCGGCGGCCGTCAGCTGCACCGTAGAGGGGCCCATGCGCGTCTGGGGCACTTCAACAACCGTCCCGCTGATGGGATTGGTCCACTGCTCGAGCAGCTTGCCGGTCGCCAGGTCGGTAAAGTAGGCCACCTCAAGGCTGCGGCCTTCATACACCTCATCATTCACCTTGCGAAAGCGGCTGAAGGTTGCGGCCAGAATCCCCAGCATGGGCGTGGCAATACTGTCGACCACGGCATAGCGCCGGCCGATGACCCAGCCGATCACAAGTCGATCATCCGTGCTGGCACGCATCTTTGCGATGGCGGTCAGAAAGTCGCGGGAATCGTCGAGATCCAACCCTTGAGAGGCCGAGGCCACGGGCGCCATGCTGGCGCCCAGCGTGCCGCCGGCGATCAGCTTGAGGGCATCACGGCGGGTGGTCATCGCGAAGTTGCTCATTGTCCTGTTCTCCATGGCAGTGCCCTACAGATGAATGTGGCCGCTCAAATAGCGCACGGCGTGCCCGGCAATACTGACACGATCCCCCCGATCCTCACAAAACAGCTCCGCACCGCGGTCGGAGACCTGGCGGGCATGAATCCGAGCCGTACCCAGCCGCTGCGCCCAATAGGGCGTCAGGCCGCAGTGGATGGAGCCGGTGCCAGGATCCTCTGGGATCCCGTAGCTGGGGGCGAAATAGCGAGACGCGCAGTCGCTGCGCTCACCAGGCCCCGTCACCACGACGCCGGCGGGATGCAGGCTGGCCAGCAACTCAAAGTCAGGCTGCACGGACCGTACCGCCGCTTCCGAGGGCAGCACCACAAAGAAATTGTCCGCGCTGGCGGGAGCGAGGACTTCAGCGGGCTCGACCGCCAGCCCCTCCAGCAGGGCCGTCGGGGGCGCGGTTACCGGGGCCAGCGGCCAGCTGGGAAAATCCATCACCAGCCGATCCGCTGCCGCAGGATCCCGCCCCACGAACAAAGCGCCACTCGCGGTTTCAAACTGCACGCGGCTGCCAGCGTGCCCCAGCTCATTGAAGACAACCAGCGCCGCGGCAAGCGTGCCATGGCCGCAGAGCTTGACCTCACAGCGGGGCGTGAACCAGCGCAACCGATAGCCATCCTCCTCGGGCACGAAAAAGGCGGTCTCGGCGAGATTATTCTCCGCCGCGACGGCCTGCATGACGGGCTCCGGCAGCCATGTCTCCAGCGGGCACACCGCGGCCGGATTGCCGGCGAACAGCTCGCTGGTAAAGGCGTCGATCTGATAGATGGGGACCCGCGCCATGTCCGTCCTCCTGCCAAGCACCGCTGCAAATTTTACGGCAATCCACGCCGCCGACGGCCGCTGCCCCTGGGGCGCGGCGGGCTTGTGTTCATCTTGGGCCCACGGCCCTGTAGTCTGTAGGGCCGGCCATCGACCAGCATAAGGAACAGACCCCGCGTGAAGGCACCTCGAGTCGGCTTCGTCAGTCTCGGCTGTCCCAAGGCCCTGGTGGACTCCGAACGGATCCTCAGCCGGCTGCGGGCGGAGGGTTACGAGATTGCGCCCACCTACCAGGACGCCGATGCGGTCGTGGTCAACACCTGCGGTTTCCTGGATAGCGCCCGGGCCGAGTCCCTGGACGCCATCGGCGAAGCGCTGGCGGAAAACGGCAAGGTCATCGTGACGGGCTGCCTTGGTGTGGAGGAGCAACTGATCCGGGACAGTCACCCTAACGTGCTGGCGGTGACGGGCCCGCAGCAGTATGAAGCCGTGGTGGGCGCCGTTCACGATATCGCGCCGCCGCCCCATGATCCCTTCGTCGACCTGATTCCGCCCCAGGGCATCAAGCTGACGCCGCGCCACTACGCCTATCTGAAAATCGCCGAAGGCTGCAACCATCGCTGCAGCTTCTGCATTATCCCGCACCTGCGTGGCGATCTCGTCAGCCGGCCCGTCGGTGAGGTGCTGCTGGAAGCCGAGCAGCTGGTGGCGGCGGGCGTCAAAGAGCTGCTGGTGATCTCACAGGACACCAGCGCTTACGGCGTCGATCGGCGCTATAAGGCGGATGATTGGCGGGGTGCGGCGGTCCCCACGCGCATGACCGAGCTGTGCGAGGCCCTCAGCCAACTGGGTGTGTGGGTGCGGCTGCACTACGTCTATCCCTATCCCCACGTGGACGAAGTGATCCCGCTGATGGCGGACGGCAGACTGGTGCCCTACCTGGATATCCCCTTCCAGCACGCCAGCCCGCGCATCTTGAAAGCCATGCAACGTCCGGCCCGGCAGGATAAGACCCTCGACCGACTCGAACGCTGGCGGGACATCTGCCCGGCCCTGACCGTCCGCTCCACGTTTATTGTGGGCTTCCCGGGCGAAACCGAGGAAGACTTTCAGTATCTGCTGGACTGGCTGGAGCAGGCGCAGCTGGATCGGGTGGGCTGTTTCCAGTACGAGCCCGTCGCCGGCGCGCCGGCAAACGAGCTGCCCGGGGCGGTGCCCGAGGCGCTGAAAGAGGAACGCTGGCATCGGCTCATGCAGGCCCAGCAGACGATCAGCGCCGCGCGCCTGGCCCGCAAGGTGGGAACGACACTCCCCGTCATCGTCGATGCGGTCGAGGAAAGGCGCGCAGCCGGTCGCTCCTGGGCCGACGCTCCGGAGATCGACGGTGTGGTTAATGTATCCAGCAGTCGGCCACTCGCGCCTGGCGACATCGTTCCAGTGCGCATCGAACGTTCGGATGCCTATGATCTGTGGGGCCAGGTGCTCGATTAACGGATCGGCCAAGCTGTCCACGGGAGATTCAGCATGAGCAATGGGGCTTGTTTTGTTGCCGCCGCCCTGGCGTTCGTCGTTGCCGGTTGCAAGCGGCACGACGTGCCGCCGGCGCAAACTGCCGCGCCATATGAGGGCGCCAGCTTCAAGCGCACGGCGCTGCTGGTGGCCGACCTGGACCGCGCCCTGGGCTTGTATCGCGACGTGCTGGGCTTGAGTGTGGACGAGATGACCCAATCCTCGCCCGAGTCCTTCGGTTACGCCACCTTTAAGGTGCCCCGCGACGCGGGCTTCAGGTTCGCCGCCCTGACTGCCGGCGAGCAGGTGCGCACTTTGGGCCTGGCCGAGGTCACCGGCATCCAGCTACCCGACCGAGAATTGCCCCACAGCGCGGCGGTGGTGTTCCGGGTCCAGGACATGGCGGCGACGGTGGCCCAAGTGCAGGCGTTGGGGCTGCCGCTGGGCCCGTCCAACCGGGCTGTGACCTCAGACGGCATGAACTTTGTGGAGCAGCCGCTGGTGGATTTTGATGGACACCTGGTGGTGCTGTATCAGCTGACACCTTGAGCGCGGCCGCCAAGCCAGCGCGCGAGCCCCGTCAGCGCTGCGGGCGGGCGATCACCCTGATCAGCCCTGGGACTCGGTTTCAAACCGATTCAGAACCTCGTCGTCCATCCCGTATTCCCGGGCCAACTCCCGGAACCGCTCCAACGTCACCTCCGGGTGGCCGGCCTTCTTCATGCGCCGCTCGGTCTGCCAGATGACCATGCGCCGCACGCCCCTGGGAACCCGCACCAGGGCTTCCAGGGCCGCCGAATCCCAGGGCATGCCGGTGCGGATATCAGGCTTGGCCCCCTCCTCTTCGACGATCTCCTGCAGCTCATACATGGCGAGGCGATCGGTGAAACTGTAGTAGTAGTACTTGCGCTTCTCATCGCCCAGGCCGATGGGCAGATTGAGCGCTCGGATGCGTTCTTCCCGGTTCATGTCGATGAGCTCTTCGTCGAACACCAGGGCCTCGATGTTGCCGATGACGTGGCCCTGGGTCCGATCCAGATGCTCGATCCGATCGACCGTGCACTCGATGATCTGACCGCACTCGGCGATGCTCGGCGGCGCCACCTTCTGGGAGGGGATCATGGTGAAGCGCGTATGCTCCAGCTCATTCACCCCCTCGGGATAGAAGCGGGCCGTTTCCATCATGTCCTCCAGATAATCCGCTGAAGGGCAGTTGATGACGAATTCGCCGGTCGCCTCGATGTTTTTGAAGGTGTCCGACGTATTGCGAAACCCCAGCAGAATACGCGGATGCTTGTGCATCACATCGTACTGCATGATGTGGGAATAGGGCCCCGCGTTGACCCGCCCCTCACTGTCCAGTGTCGTGACGATCGTGATGAGCTTGGGAAACAGAAAAACGTCCGAGTACCAGAAGGGACGAATGGGAACAGTTTTCTTCACAGCTTTAACCCCCGGCTGACGTGACCCAGATGATCCGCGATTTCAGCCCAGACCGGCGCAGGGCATGGCCGGCCATCCGCCCAGCGGTGCGCAGAGCTATACTGACGCCCGCACGCCGGCACCAAAAGCAGATGGAGAATCTTATGAAACTGGCCTTAGCTCCCCTGGTACTGCTGCTGATCAGCCCGATGAGCATGAGCAGCGCAGCCGCCCAAACGGACGACCCCGAGGCTGAAGCTCAAGCGGCCATTCAGCGCTCGGAAGCGGCGCGGGAGGATGCCGTGCGTGAGGCCATGAGCTTTTCCGCGGCGGAGGAGGAGGTCTTCTGGCCCCTTTACCAAGACTATCGCGCCGAGATGCAAACCCTCCAGCAGCGCGAGGTCGACCTGGCCTTTGCGATGGTCGAGACCTACCAGGAGCTCTCCAACGCCGCCGCCGACGACCTGCTGGATGAGTGGCTGTCCCTGACCGGGTCCCGCAACGCGGTCAAGGGACGCTATATCGCCCGCTTCCGCGAGATCCTTGAGCCGCGACGGGCGGCGCGCTTCATTCAAGTGGACAACAAACTGGATGCTATCGTGGCTTTTGACGCGGCCCAGACCATGCCGCTGGTGCGTTGACTCAAGCGGGCCTGAGTCTCGCCCACTGGACAAGCGCCCTCATGATACCGGGGGTACGACGGCACTTAGAAGGCAGACTGTGAGCGACTCGCTGCTCCCCAAGGGGGAAAATCTTCGCCAGGCGCTGCGCTGGATCTCCGAGCAGGGCGGAGCCACGCCCGCGCGGATCGAGCAAGCCAGCGTGCGTTTCGATCTGTCGGCCCTGCAGGAACAGTTCCTGCTGGATCACTTCCAAGGCAAGGATCAGAACGCCGAAAGCTAGCGGTGCGGACTCAGGGTATCGGGCCGCAGCATACGTCCCAATGCGGACTGTCGCTTACGCTATGATCCGCCCATGAGCGCCCTGATCAGACCCTTCCGCGCCCTGCGGCCGCCGCCGGAATACGCCGCGGCTGTGGCTGCGCCGCCCTACGACGTGCTGTCCAGCGCGGAAGCCCGGCAGCGGGCCGCTGGCAGACCGCACAGCTTTTTGCATATCTCCAAGCCCGAGATCGATTTACCGGAAGGCACCGATCCCTATGCGGATGCGGTCTACGCGCGGGGTGCGGCGAACCTTAATCGACTGGTTGCCGGCGGCGTGCTGGTGCGGGACCCGGAACCCGCCTACTACGCGTACCAGCTCAGCACGAACGGCCATCAGCAAACGGGCCTGGCTTGCGTATCGTCAGTGGCCGCCTACCGGGCCAATCGAATCCGCAAGCACGAGCTGACCCGACCTGATAAGGAGAACGATCGGGTGCGGCAGATCGACGCGCTCAATGCCCAGACCGGGCCGGTGCTACTGGCCTACCGTGGCTCGGCCGTCGTGAAACAAATCCTCAGTGACGTGACCCGCGACGCGCCGTTACTGGACGTCACCGCAGACGACAGTGTCGTCCACCGCGTTTGGGCAATCACCGATCCGGCAACAGTGAAGGCACTGAGCGGCACGTTTGATGCCATGCCGGCGCTTTACATTGCCGACGGCCATCATCGCTCGGCCGCGGCCATGCGGGTGGCCGATCAACGGGCGGGGGGCAACGGTGCGGTAGAGGATAGCTGTCACTATTTCCTCACCGTGGCCTTCCCCGATGACGAGATGCGTATTCTGGATTACAACCGGGTGGTCACGGATCTCAACGGGCTCACCCCCAAGCAACTGCTGGCGCGGTTGCGCGCCGCGTTCGGCGTCGAGCCGGAGCATGGGGCCGTGCGGCCCGCCGGACCCGGCCAGTTCGGTATGTATCTGGCGGATCAATGGTATCGGCTCACCATCGACGCCGACCTGATCCCCATCGACCCGGTGGCCAGCCTGGACGTGAGCTTACTGCAGGAGCATCTGCTGCAGCCTCTGCTGGGCATCGGCGATCCGCGGCTGGACAAGCGCATCGATTTCGTGGGTGGCATCCGCGGTCTTGCGGAGTTGGAGCAGCGGGTCCATGACGGCCGCGCCGCGATCGCGTTCGCGCTGTATCCCACACAGATGTCAGCCCTGATGGCGGTAGCCGACGCCAACGCGCTGATGCCACCCAAGTCCACCTGGTTCGAACCCAAACTGGCCGACGGCCTGCTCTCCCACGTGCTGGACTGATCGGCAATCCAGCAGCCGCCTGCCGAGCGGTGCTCAGACCACGCCGAAGACGGCGCGTGTCAGTGGAATGCCTTGATCAAGGCAGAGTCGTCACCCGCGGCGCCTGCGCCGCTGGCTCGCGCGGACAGCAAGACCCTGATTCAGCAGCCGTTCACGGGGATCCAGCTGTTTGCGCGGCCTGTCATCGGGTTCAGCCTTGCCAACGGACCAGCCTGTCTCCACCTGGCCGCCTCCGTAAATTGCTGCAATTATGTCAACGGGTTGCTGCCCTGGGCGCCCAAACCGGGCTTCCATGCTAAGTTAGGCGCTGCCGCGAGCAATATTCGAAACCTTAGGCCCGCGGCAGGGTCAAACGTTAAGTCCCGACGAGATTCAGCGAGCCATGACCAGAACCCACCTCAAAGCCGCCCTCCTGATGCTGTGCAGCGCCGGCCTGACCGTCCTTCTGGCCAGCCCGGCCGAGGCCCTGTTCGTCTCGGAGCGGGACATCGAGCGAGAGGCCCTGCGCAGCTTCCGGCAGATGCAGAAGACCATCCCCCTGGCCGAGAACGCGAACGCCCGCCGTTACGTGGAGTGTGTCTCCTGGCGCATTATCGACCAGCTGGAGGAACCCTATGCCAGCCTCAACTGGGAGGTGGAGCTGTTCGAGCACGAAGCCGCCAACGCCTTCGCCATGCCCGGCGGCAAGATCGGCGTGTTCACCGGGATCTTCAAAGTCGCCGACAATCAGGACAGCCTGGCCGCCGTGATCGGCCACGAGGTAGCCCACGTCACGGAGAAGCATTCCCTGAAACGGGCCAAGACCCAATCCCGCACCAATCTGGGCGTCGTCATCGCCTCTTCTGCCCTGGGCGGGGGTAGCGTGCCCCAGGGCACGGTGAACGAGGTCTTGAGCACCGGCGCGGCCATCGGCCTCACCCTGCCCTACGGCCGCCAGCAGGAATCCGAGGCCGACGTCGACGGCCTGATTTACATGGCCGATGCGGGCTTCGACCCCCGCGCCAGTCTCACGCTGTGGAAAAACATGGGCGAGCTCAACAAGGGCTCGCCGCCCGAATTCCTCTCCACTCACCCCTCGGACGAGCGCCGCATGGAGGGCTTGATCAAGAGCCTGCCTCCGGCACTGGCCCAGTACAACGCCGCTATTGAGGCGCGCGGCCGACCCAACTGCAGCGGCGCACCCGCAAAACCCTGACCCGCCCCACGCTTGCGCCATAGGCGATTCTGGTGCAGGGTAATCTGTAGCGTGGACCTTCAGGTCCCCCACTATAAAACACTGAGAACAGGGGGATATCAGCTGTGGCCTATACCTCGGCGGACATTCGCAACATCGCGCTCGTGGGGCACTCGGGCGCCGGCAAAACCACTCTCGCCGAAATTCTGCTGCACAAGGCGGGCGTAATCGGCCAGCCCGGAACCGTGGAACGGGGTACTACCGTCTGCGACTACGACCCCCAGGAGAAAGCCGCCCAGCACTCGTTGGACAGCGCCATCTGCAGCATGGATCTGGGCGGGGTTCACATCAATCTGATCGACACGCCCGGCCTGCCGGATTTCATCGGCCGTTCCATCAGCGTGATGCCGGCCGTAGAGACCGCCGCCGTGGTCGTGAATGCCACCACGGGCGTTGAGAGCGTCACCCACAAGGTCATGGCAAAGGCCAAGGATCAGGGCCTGTGCCGCATGATCATCGTCAGCAAGATCGATGCACCGGGCGCGAACCTGGCTAAGGTGCTCGCCGAGCTGCAGGAGAACTTCGGCACCGAGTGTCTGCCCATTAACCTGCCCGCCGAAGGCGGCAGCAAGGTGGCGGACTGCTTTTTCGAGCCGGACAACGGTATCGGCACGGATTTCTCCTCGGTGGAAGAGGCCCACACCCAGATCGTTGACCAGATCGTGGAGGTGGACGACGCCCTCATGGAGGCCTACCTGGAACAGGGCGAGGCGCTCAGTGCCGCCCAACTCCATGACGCCTTCGAGCAGGCCATGCGCGAGGGGCATCTGATCCCCGTGTGCTTCGTCTCGGCCACCACCGACCACGGGATGAACCAACTCCTGGAAATCATGACCCGCATGATGCCCAATCCCAGCGAGGGCAATCCGCCGCCCTTCATGAAGGGCGAAGGTAAAGACGCCAAGCCCGTTCAGGTCACGCCCGACGCGGAGGGTCACGCCATCGGCCATGTCTTCAAAGTGGAGGTGGATCCCTTCGTTGGCAAAATGGGCGTGTTCCGCATCCATCAAGGCAAAATCACGCCGGCCAGTCAGCTGTACATCGGCGACGCCCGCAAGCCTTTCAAGGTCGGCCACCTGTTGAAGCTGCAGGGCAAGGAACACAGTGAGATCGCCGTCGGCCTGCCAGGAGATATCTGCGCCGTCGCCAAGGTGGACGATATCCATTTGGACGCCGTGCTGCACGACTCTCACGACGAGGACAATTTCCACCTCAGCTCGGTGGATTTCCCGGCGCCGATGCTGGGCGTAGCTGTGGCGCCACAGAAACGTGGCGATGAGCAGAAGCTCTCCGACGCGCTGCACAAGCTGATCGCGGAAGATCCCTGTATTCGCCTGGAACACAATGCCGTGGCCAACGAGACCGTGCTGTACGGCATGGGCGATTATCATCTTCGGGTGCTGCTGGAGCGCATGACGGATCGCTACAACGTATCCGTAAAGACCCATCCCCCCAGCATCGCCTACCGGGAAACCATCACCGCCGGGGCCGAAGGCCACCACCGCCACAAGAAACAGACCGGCGGCGCGGGCCAGTTCGGCGAGGTCTATCTGCGCGTGGATCCTCTGCCCCGGGGCAGCGGCTTCGAATTCGTGAACAAGGTGGTGGGCGGCACCATTCCCTCCCAATTCATTCCCGCCGTGGAAAAGGGGGTGCGGCAGGTGCTCACGGAGGGCGCCGTAGCAGGCTATCCCATGCAGGACGTCCGGGTCACCGTGCATGACGGCAAGCACCATCCCGTGGATTCCAAGGAAGTGGCTTTCGTTGCGGCCGGCCGCAAGGCCTTTCTCGACGCCGTGAGCAAGGCCCGCCCCATCGTGCTCGAGCCGGTGGTGAAGCTGGAGATCAATGCCCCCAGCAGCAACATGGGCGACATCGCGGGGGACCTCTCCAGCAAACGGGGCCGTATCGCCGGCAACACCAGCCTGGCCGGGGACCGGGTCGCCATCAGCGGCGAGGTGCCGCTGGCGGAAGTGACCGATTTTCAGACCCGGCTCAAGTCGCTCACGGGTGGTGAAGGCGAGTACACCATGGACTTCAGTCGCTACGAGCAAGTGCCGGCGAAGGTGCAACAGGAACTGGCTGCCGCCCACAGCCCGGCGAACCAGGAGGACTAGACCGCCGGCCAGGATGCCTGGGAGCAGCCCGCCTGACCCTAAGGTGCTGTTTTCACAGGATGTCCGTTGCTAGTATTTGACAAAATCTGTTGCTAGTATCCGCGCTTTAGCCCGCCATCTTAGGAGCCTTTGCCTCTGCAGACCGCGCGCCTCCGCCACCTTGTCACGCCCCGGAACGAACCATGAGCACAACCAATATTTTTGTCGGCAATCTGCCTTTCTCCGCTGAAGAGGACGCCCTGCGCGAGCTTTTCCAACAGCATGGCTCGGTGCATTCGGTGCGCATCATCACCGATCGGGATACCGGCCGCTCGCGGGGCTTCGGATTCGTCGAGATGCCCGGGGACGTCGCCAGCACGGCGATTGAAGCTCTGAATGGCGTGGACTTCGGCGGCCGGCCCTTGCGTGTCAACGAGGCGCGCCCTCGCCGCTAGCCCAGGGCGCCTCAATTACCCGACCATTGCCCGTCCCGGGCTACGCGTCTATCGGCTGAGATCGATACAGATGTTGCCCACGTGTTGAGCGCGCGTCATGTTCGCAAGCGCCAGCGGCAGTTCTTCAAAACCATAGACCCGTTCATCCACCACGGGCCTGATCTGGTGCTCGGCCACGAACGCCGCCAGGTCGCGCAGCATGGCCCGATTGCCGTGGGTGATGCCCATCAGCCTGGCCGCCTTGGAGAACAAGAAGAACAGATTGAAGCGGGCATCGTTGCCGGTGATGTTGCCCACCAGGCTGATGCGACCGTTGTAGGCCAGGGCGCGACAGGACTGCTCAACGGTGCCGGCGCCCCCCATCTCCAGGATCAAGTCGGCACCGTGGCCGTCGGTGAGCGCAGCCACCTGTTTACCCCAGGCCGGCAAGTCCGCGTAATTGATACCGGCTGACGCGCCGACGGCGGCGGCAGACGCCAGCTTTGCTTGTGTAGACGACAGGGCAATCACGCGCGCCCCGGCAGCCTGGCCCAGCTGCATGGCCATCAGCGCCACCGAACCCGTGCCCTGCACCAGTAACGTTTCACCCGCAACCAGGCCGCCGGCCGCGAACAGGGCATTCCAGGCCGTGAGCCCGTTGAGGGGCAGCGTCGCGGCCTCGAGAATGCTCAAGTGGGGCGGCACGGCCACCAGCCGGTCCGCCGGCACCGTCATGAGCTCACGCATCACCCCGTCCTTAGGCCCACCCAGCCGGGTCCACATGTAGTCCGGGTGGTAACCGCCCTCAAGCCAGCCCTGATTGAACAACGGACAGACACGATCGCCAATGCGCCAGTCCGTCACCTCCCCACCCAGGGCAACCACTTCACCGGCGCCCTGGGACACAGGAATCAGGGGCAGCTCGCCCGAGTAGCGACCGTAGCCGCGCCGCACCACCAGAGTATCCCGGTAACTCAGCGCGGCGGCCTGCAGCCGAATCAGCACTTCATCAGAGTGCGGCCGGGGATCGGGACGCTCCGTGAGCGCCAGGTTGGCCGGATCCCAGGCGTCTTGCAGTTGATAAACACGCATCGCAGCTGATTCGGGTTATGGGGCGGCTGGATTCACCGTGATGAGCCTGATTCAATAGGGGCCGCTTGCCTCATGTCAAATGGCGCAAACACAGGAATGGGTGTTTATTGAGCTCCAACCTCCTCAGCGACGGCAAACACGACGCCGGTCCCGGCGCGCTGCAGCAGCAGTTGTTTGTCATCATCTTCAAGGCAGACACGCCAGGCGGCAAGCTGTTCGATGTGCTGTTGATCATCGCCATCATCTTCAGCGTGCTCGCGGTCATGCTGAGCACCGTCAACGGCATCGCCTCAGACTACGGCCAGATCTTCTTTGTCGCCGAATGGGTGTTCACCATTGTGTTCACTTGTGAGTATGTGCTGCGGCTCTACTGCGTGCGGCGCCACGGGGTCTACGCGCGCAGTTTCTACGGCATCGTGGATCTGCTGTCCGTGCTACCCACCTATCTGGAGCTCATGGTGACCGGCGCCGGCTATCTGCTGGTCATCCGCATCTTCCGCATTCTGCGAGTCTTCCGGGTGCTCAAGCTGAGCCGCTATGTGGGCGAGGCGGACGCGCTCATGGAGGCCCTCACGGCCAGCCGCCGAAAAATTTTCGTGTTCCTTTACGCGGTGATCACTCTGGTGGTGATCTTCGGATCTTTGATGTATCTCGTGGAAGGCCCGCAGCGGGGCTTCACGAGCATTCCCCGCGGCGTCTACTGGTCCATCGTGACGCTGACCACCGTGGGCTACGGCGACATCACGCCGTCGACCCCCCTTGGCCAGACCCTCTCCGCGGTGATCATGATCATGGGCTACGGCATTATCGCCGTGCCCACGGGGATCTACGCCTCGGAACTCAGCAACGTCATTCAGCGCCGCCGGCGCATCCTGGTGTGCCCATCCTGCCAGCTGGTGGGGCATGAGGACGACGCCAGCTTCTGCAAGCGCTGCGGCACGAACCTGGGCGCCGCAGCCCCCGAACGCTGATCTCACGACAATTCGACAAAAATGTGACGCAGATCCGCGCATGCTGGCCTGCCCATCGGCAGAATGCTTGGTGGGGAGAATTGCGAGCAGGTCGTTTAACTATGTCAAATACCAATCCAGCCCGCGGGGGCAGCGGCTTTACCCTCATCGAACTGATGATCGTGGTAGCGATCATCGGCATTCTGGCGGCCATCGCCATACCCGCGTATCAGAACTACACGATTCGCGTCCAGGTCTCCGAGGGCCTCAGCCTGGTGGCTGCGGCCAAGGCTCAGGTCTCCGAGCAATTTCTCCACACGGGCCGGGCGCCCGCGGACCGGACCGACGCCGGGCTGAGCGCCAACGACACGGATACAAACGGCAAGTACGTGACCAGCGTGGGCGTGACCAACGGCGTGATCACCGTCACTTACGGCAACGAGGCGAATGCCCTGATCGCCGGGACTAGCCTGACCCTCACACCCTACGAGACGGCGGAAGAGGGTGTCGTGTGGCGCTGCGGCGCGGCGCCAGACCCGGGCCTGGCTCTGCTGGGTACGGGCTCCGGCGTCGTGGCGGTCTACACGGCGCCCACGGTGCCGGTGCAGTATCTGCCCTCATCCTGTCGCCCCTAAGACTGGCTGCGTCGCGGCAGGCTAAAGCCCCTTCCCAACTGACAACCAAATTGTTATCGCCCCGGGGCTACTTGCCTGGCGGGGGACTGCAGCCCGTTCGCCGCTGACGCCTTAATGCGGGGCCGTTCGTCAGCCCGCGCCGGATTCGTCTAGAATCCTGTCATTCCGGCCGCCCCCGTCATGCCGGCCATGCATCCCGCATCACCCATCCGATTTCTCAGGAGTCGGTCATGATCAGAATCTTTAACCTATTGATTCTATTAGTTTCCCTCGCATCGGCGGGTGCGGCGTGGGCGCTGGAAGAAATCCCAGTGGAGGACTTCTTCAAGCGCTCGCCCTACTCAAGCTTCCAGCTTTCGCCCAACGGGAAATATCTGGCAGCCATCTCGCCCATTCGCGAACGGCGCAATATCGCGGTCATCGACCTGGAGACTCGCAAGGCCCGGGCGGTCACCGGCGTCACGGACCGCGACGTGAACGGGTTCATGTGGGCCAACGACGATCGGCTGTTGTTCTTCATGGACAAAGACGGCAACGAGTCCTTTGGGATTTTTGCCGTCAACCGCGACGGCAAAAATCCCAAGACCCTGGTGGAGCCGGCGGAGACGCAGATCAAGCAGGGCAGCTTTGTGGTCCGCACCGCGTTCGTCCTGAATCGGCTGGAAAACGATCCCGACCGCGTGCTGGTGGCGATTCCCCGCCTGTCCCGCAATCGAGTGATCCAGGACGTCAAGACCATGGATATCCGGACCGGACGGCAGAGCATTGTGGAACGCAATCCGGGCAACATCGCCGCTTGGCTCACCAACGACGACGGCGACGTGATTGGGGCGCTGCAGCTGGAGGACGGCAAGCGCCGTGTGCTGCATCGACCCGGTGGGGCAGGAGACTGGAACACCCTGGTTGAATTTGAGGATTCCAACGGCGGCTTTACGCCGGCCTGGATCAGCGACGACGGCAAGCGCATGCTGATTCGATCCAACCTTAGCCCGGACGGCACGGTCCGTGATAAGGCCGCCATTTACGAGTACGACTTTCTCAACAACCAGATCGGCAGGCTGGTGTTCGAGCATCCGGAAGTGGACGTGGGCGGGGTGATGTCATCGGACGTCACCGATCAGCCCACGGCGGTCTACTTCAACGCCGCCAAACCTGGCTATCATTTTCTTGACGCCGAGTGGAAAGCCATCTGGGACGGCATCCAGGCCGCCTTTCCCGGCAGGATGGTGAGCGCTACCAGCCTGACCGAGGACGAACGCAAGTTCGTATTTGCCGTGTGGGACGACCGCAAT
>JBFFHS010000044.1:0-30928 GCA_041556855.1 Gammaproteobacteria bacterium | reverse complement strand
TGGCGCACCGGGACCGTGCGCAGCTTTATTCCCGGGCACAAATCGCGCCTGCTGATGCGCGTGCACAACCTGAAATGCACCCGCTGCTACAAGGACGCCGCGGGCTACGGATTCCTGGAGCGGGAGTGCCTCATCTTCTCCGACCTGGCAACCGGCGAACCGCTGACAGAATGGTGTAACCCGTTTACCGAGCGGACCGTGAAGGACAAGCAGAAGTTCTTTTACCAGCATTGCCGGGACCACATAGACGCCCAGCGCGCCCGGGGCTGAGGTAGCTGTGCAGTTCACCGCCGGAAAGGGTTGGCAGGAAGCCGTGACCAGCGTGCGCGATCTGGACCGCTGGATCGAGTCCCTCGATTATCTGGCCGGCTGGACGCTGGCCCACAGAGGACCGACCGACCCGCGGCTGCTCGAAGCCTGGCGGTTGCCGCAGCAGACCACTGCTGAGGAGGCTATTGTGATCTGCGCCGAGGATCCTGCGCGCTGGGTGCGGCTGATCTGCTTTCGCGGCGTTGCCCAACAGCAGATTCGCTCCAGCGCCCAGGCCTGGGACACGGGCGGGATATTTTCCCTGCTGGCCTACTGCGCCGATACCCGGGGCGCCTTCCGACGTGCTCAGGAGCTGGGCTGGAGCGCCCATCACGATCCGGTGCTGATGGAATTCGGCGAGCGGGAGCTATTGAACGTGGTGCTGCGCGGTCCCGACGGCTGCAACTTCGGTCTCTATCAAGCCCTCAAACCGGCACCCGATGCCTTGCCCTTCGCCAAAGTGGGTCCGCCCTTCAACGGCCAGCAGATGATCCAAAGCGTAGCGGCAACGCAGAGCTTCTATGCAGACGGGCTTGGATGGGAGAGCTGGTATGCCGGCGAAACCCGCCTGACCTGCAATAATTTCGGCGTGCCCGCCAGCCTGGTGGGTGTCCATCCCAAACAGATCGCCATCATGCACGCTGCTCCCGGGCAGTATGGTCAGGTGGAAGTGGTGCAATGGACCGGTTTTACGGGCGAGAGCTTCGCCGACCGCGCCGTGCCGCCGAATCTCGGGCATCTTGCATTGCGCTGGCCCGTGGACGACGCGGCGGCGCGGGCGCAGCGCCTGCAGGACCGGGGCATGACGCTGTTCAGCGAACCCGCCCGGGTCAGTCTGGCGCCCTTGGGCGACGTGCTGCTGTGCAGCGTTCGCACGCCCGACGGCGCGCTGATCGAGCTGGTACAGCCTCTGCATGACTGACGCGACCTTCCAAGGCCAGACTATCGTGGTGACGGGCGCTGCCGGCGGGATAGGCAGCGCTATTGGGCGGGCTTTCGTGACCGCAGGCGGTCGGGTTGTGTTGGCAGACATCGATGAAAGGGCAGGTTCGGCGCTTGCCGAAGCCTTGGGAGACGCTGCCTGCTTCATGGCTCTGGACGTCACCGACGAGTCGGCCTGGGTGAGCATGCTTGACACTGTGGATGCAAAGCTGGGCGGCCTGAACGTGCTGGTCAACAACGCCGGCTTCTTTCAGCCCAACGTGCCCTTCGAAGACATGCCGCTGGAGCTGTGGCGCAAGCACTTCGCCATCAACGCCGACAGTGTGTTCCTGGGCTGCAAGCATGGGATTGCGCGCATGAAGACCCGCGGCGGCGCCATCGTCAACATCGGTTCGGGCATGTCCATCGTCGCCAGCCCCACCGCCAGCGCCTATTGCGGCTCGAAAGCAGCCGTGCTGATGACGACGCGCACCGCCGCCGCCAGCGCTGGGGGCTACAACATCCGCGTCAACGCTGTGCTGCCCGGTCCGGTGCATACGCCGATGCTGCTGGGGAACATGACCCCCAAGGACAACGAGCGGGATTTCCTGGACCAGTTGGCAAGCCACGGCGCCCTGGGCCGGCTGGCCACCGTGGACGACGTCGCCCGGGCCGTGCTGTTCTTCGCCGACCCGGCCAACGGTGCCGTCACCGGTGCCTATCTCGCGGTGGATAGCGGTAATATGCCGGGGGCCTGACCAGCCGGATACCACAACACTTTGCGGAGCACACAAGCATGAGGATCAAACGCGGCTATGCCGACGGCCCCTTCGGCCAAATCCATTACCAGGACACGGCCAACGACGGCATCCCGCTGCTGCTGTGCCCCCAGTCCCCCATGACAAGCCGCCAGTTTGACCGCGTCTATGAGCCGCTCGCGAACGCCGGCGTTCGCGCTATCGGCATCGACACGCCCGGTTTCGGCATGTCCGATCCCCCACCGGGGCCGCCATCCATCGAGGATTACGCCACCAGCATTCCGGCTGTCCTGGACCACCTGGGCCTGGCCGCCGCCCACGGCGCCGGTCACCACACGGGATCCAAGATCGTCACCCACGCGGCGCTGACCTATCCCGAGCGCATCCTCAGCGTCATCCTGTCGGGCCCCGCGCCCATGACCCGCGAAGAGCAGCAAAAGTTCATCGATACCGCCCTGGCAAGTGAAAAGGCGTATACACCCAAGCCCGACGGCAGCCATCTCACGGCGCTGTTCACCAAGCGCTACACCTGGATCAAGGATGAGCCCGATGGGGCTGCGCTGTGCACCAACTACCTGATTCAGAATCTGATGGGCACCGGACCATTCTGGTATGGCCATCACGCCGCATTTACCTACGATGGCGCGGCAGCGTTGCCGAAGCTCACCCAGCCAACTCTGGTGCTGATCAACACCGGCGATATGCTCTACCCCCACGCTCAGCGCGCCATGGAACTGTGCCCCCATTTCTCGTACGCCGAGCTGGAAGGCGGCGGTGTGGATATCACGGACCAGGATCCGCAGGGCTGGACGCGGGAGGTCGTAACGTTCTTGACGAGCAGGTAACGGTCCGTGCGGTCAGCGGTAGTAGATCTCGCTGTAGCCGTCAATCAGCACGTAACGGGAGTTCAGAAAGGTCACCAGATCGATCAGCTGAGCAACCGTCATTTGCTCATTGAAGGGCATGACCGACTGAGCGGCGCGGCGCTCACCCGGCGGCAGCTGGCGCAGATATTCGTCGGACAGGACGTGATTGGGGTTTACGATGGACGTCACCAGATCCGCGTAGGTCTTGACATAGGCGATCTCGCCACCCAGCTCGAGCCTTACCGGGGACTCGCCTTCGAAGGCGGGCAGCGTAACGCCGTTGACGCTGTGGCACTGATGGCATTGCAGGGCGACAAAGGTCTGCCGGCCGGCTTCTATGCTGCCCCACTCCACCGGAAACCGGAACTGGGTTGCGTAGTCCGGGTGGGTTGCGCATCCAGTGAACAACAACAGCAGCAACTGCACGCCGGCTAACCGGCTCAGCAATAATCCGGCTCTCGGCGCCCCCGCGGGCGTGCGGACACGAGGCAGCATGGGTTTCATAGTCGCATTACGCTCACGGGTCTTAGGTAGCCTGGCTCCTTCTTAGCTGAATTCCATGCGAATGCCAAGGCGATTGCTATTCACGGTGGGGGCGGTGCTATGGCTCAGCCCCGTTCTCGCTCAGCAACCTGCCGGGCGAACCGAAAAATCGGCCGACATCGCGCGTCTGGACGAGGCTCCCGTGATCGACGGGCGCTTGGACGAGGCGGTCTGGTCCAGGGCCACCGTGATCAGAGACCTCCACCAGGTCCGCCCGAACGAATACGACGCCCCCAGCGAACGCACCGAGTTCTACCTGTTCTACGATGACCAGGCGGTGTATCTGGGTGCGCGGGTCTGGGAAAGCGATCCGGACCGGATCACCGCGCGGGTCCTGCGCCAGGGGGGCGGACTGCGCTACGAAGATCGCGTCGCGCTGATCCTCGACCCTTTCTACGACAAGCGCAACGGTTATATGTTCGAGGTCAATCCCAATGGGGTTCGGCTGGATGGGCTGTGGAAGAACACCACGGATTTCGCCCCCGAATGGGATGGCATCTGGGAGGCCGACGCGGTCTATTTGGAGGACGGCTGGACCGCGGAGATGGCCATCCCCTTCAAGACGCTGTCCTTTGACCCGAACAGCGATGTCTGGGGCGTCAATCTCTGGCGCTTCATTGGCCACCGGCAGGAAACGGTAGGCTGGTCCTCCCAGAACCGGGCGTTCAACCCCAGCGCCGGCGGGTCGATCCGCGGGTTTCGCGACCTGGATCAGGGGCTGGGCCTGGATGTGGTGCCTTCGATCAGCTTCCGGGAAGACCGCGATCTGGACGCGGGCACGAGCGAATTCGAGGCCGAACCATCCCTGGACGTGTTCTACAAGGTCACGCCGGGACTGAACGCCTCGCTGACCATCAATACGGATTTCTCGGCCACTGAGGTTGACGCGCGGCAGATCAACCTGACTCGCTTCAGCCTGTTCTTCCCAGAGCAGCGCGACTTTTTCCTGAAGGACGGCGATATTTTCGAGTTCGGCAAAATTGGCGCGAGAGATCCGGTCGTGTTCCAGCCCCCGCCCGATCTGAACAACGGCAAGCCGTTCTTCTCCCGGCGCATCGGTTTAAGCGAGTCCGGGCAGCCGGTCGATCTCGACTACGGCGGCAAACTGAGCGGCCGGCTTGGCGAATGGAACATCGGCGCCCTCGCCATCCGACAGTCCGAGTTCGAGGACGTGGAGACCAGCGACATCGTCGTAGCGCGCGTGGCGCGTAACGTGCTGGCCGAGTCCACCCTGGGCGGCATTGTGACCTACGGGGATCCCACCTCGAATATCGACAATGCATTGATCGGTGCCGACTTCAGCTACCGCAATACCCGCTTGGGGCCGGGCAAGGCGATGGAGGCGGAGGTTTGGTATCAAAAAACTGACACCGAGGATCTGTCCGATGACAATGCGGCGTTCGGTGCCAATCTGGCTTTCCCCAATACCAACAAATGGCGCGGCGGCATCGGCTTTAAGGAATTGCAGGACAACTTCAATCCGCGCCTGGGCTTTATCAGCCGCACGGGCGTGCGCAATTACTACGGATCCGTTGGCTATACCCATCGGCCCCGAAACAGCGTGCTGCGGACCGTGCAAAGCGGCCTTAACTTCCGCCGCTTTGATCGGATAGGCGGCGGGCTCGAGAGCCAGGTGATATTCGTCAGCCTGGCATCGCTGGAAAATCAACAGGGCGACCAGGTGCTTGTCTCGGTGGCGGAATCCAAACAGAATCTCGTCGAACCCTTCCAGATCTCGCCGGGTGTCGTCCTACCGGTCGGCGATTACCAGTGGCGCTCCTGGGGACTCAATATGAACACCGGTAGTCAACGCAAGCTCAGCGGCATCTTCCAGGTACGCAGCGGCGACTTCTGGTCCGGCGAGCAGCTGCAGCTGGATGGCAAGCTCACCTGGCGCCCCTCGCGCCACTACGGTGTCATCGCCCGCTACGTCTACCAGGACATCGATCTGCTCGAGGGCTCCTTCACCAACCGACTGATCACCCTGGAGAACGAGATCGTGTTTTCCTCACGCTGGGCGTGGGTCACCCTGGCCCAGTATGACAACGTCTCTGGCTCCTTAGGGGTGCACAGCCGTCTGCATTGGATTCCCCAGGCCGGCCGGGACATGTTTCTTGTGCTCAACCACGACTTTGTGGAAGAGAACGACAGCTTCCGCTCTACAGATTCCGAGCTCGTTCTGAAGCTCAGCTACACCTTCCGCTTCTGAGCTCAGTCACGCCAGGGCCTCCTCCAACAGCACCAGCAGCCGGCTCCAGGCCCGCTCCGCCTGAGCCTCGTTATAGACGCTGGAGTCTGGTGGGCACCAGCCGTGCAGCGCGCCTTCGTAGACCTCGATCTCTGCGGGCAGGCCGGCCTCTGCGAAGGCCTCCCGCAGCACGTCCTTAGCCTCTGGCTGACTCTCGTCGTCGTTCGCCGCGATGGCGAAGAGGTAATGGGCTTGCATCTGGGGCACCAGCAAATGGGGACTGTCCGGCTGGTCCGTCACCAGGCCGCCGCCATGGAACGAAGCGGCTGCACCAATCCGCTCGGGCAGCGCCGCGGCGGTGCGCATGGTCATGGGTCCACCCATGCAATAACCCGCGGTGCCCATCTTGCGATTGCTGTCCACCGCGTCCTGCTCACCCAGCCAGCCGATGAGTGCTCTGGCATCCAGCACATGGGTCGCGGCGTTTAACGACCCCATCATGGCCCGCAGGGTCTTCTGGGTGTCGGGGTCGGCGAACTGAGCCCCTTCGGGCAGCACCGGCGCGCGCTTGGAACGGTAGTACTGATTCACCACCAGCACCGCGTAGCCAGACTCAGCCAAGCGGTCTGCCATCTGCCGGAACGCGGGACGCAATCCGCGCGCATCGGGCCAAATAAGTATGCCGGGGTGCGTGCCTGTGGTCGGATGCACGAAATAGCCGTCTGCCATACCGTCGGGTGTTTCCACTTCCACAGTCGCGCTGGCGATCTCCTGGGCGTTGGCGGCCCGCGGCAGCAGGAATGACAAACCAGCCCCCAGTGACAAAGCGCCAAACTGCCGTCGGCTCATGTCCCCGTGACAACGCACATACTCCTGCATGTCCCGGATCGTCTTGTTATCGCACATGCCGCCTCCGCTTCGGTGAAGCCGGTGTAAAAATGATCCTGTATGGTAGCCGAGCGGCTCCCGAGAGCGGAAGAGCATGCTGAATGACGCGGGGCTGTCGAGCTATGCTGAGCTGACCACAGTGCCACCTCCGGGATCATGAAATGCTAGGATAGGGGGCAGGCTACGCTCAACAAAATCGGCGCTTGTGCCATCTGAATACCAAGGAGAAGCGTTATGGCCCTTTCTGATCTCAAGAGCATTCTCAATATCTTTCGCGGGACGGGACCTGCGACGGAGGACCCGGCCACGTTGTTCAAAGAGGTCCTGCTCATGACGCTGGCTCGAGCATCCAATGCGGATGCCAACATCAACCCCCGCGAGGTTGAAACCGTGCAGCAGGTTCTGGAAGAGGTGACTGGAGATCAGATTGCTGCCAAAGACATTCGGGTGGCGGCCGCGTCCGAGCTCTACGAGTCTGCCCCCTTGGAGGACTATCTGGCGCACTGCGCCGGCAAACTGGCTGCAGCGCAACGTGCGCAGATCGCCACATCGCTCGCCGCGGTGATCAAAAGCGACGATCGAATCAGTCCCCGCGAGATTACCTTTCTCAACAGCGTCGTTCGCGCCTTGGACTTGACGCCGGCAGAACTGCTCGGGCTGGTCGCCGAGACGACCTGACGGGGCTCAGTAGACGATATCCTCGGTGCCGCTGACGCGCACCAGCTGCTTGCCGATATTCTGCCCGGTATAAAGGCCAGCCAGCGCCTCGGGCATTTTTTCAAAGCCCTGGGCAATGGTCTGAATGGGTTTGAGCTGGCCCGCCTTGACCCACTGGGCGGCCGCCCGCTCAGCCCTGTCAAAACTCTCCGGATGGTTGTAGACAAAAAAGCCGATCAGGCTGGCCCGCTTACCCCGCACCCGGGTGTAATTTGTCAGGCCGAAGGGCGCCTTGCGAGTGTACTCGGAGATCGAACCGCATAGCACGACGCGGGCGCCGAATGCCAGGTTCTCCAGCGCCGCCGCCAGGATCTCGCCGCCCACGTTGTCGAAGTAGATATCGATGCCCTCCGGGATCAGTTCGGCAATGCGCTGCGCCACGTCCTCTGATTTGTAATCGATGGCTGCATCGCAGCCCAGATCCTTGACCAGTTGCACCTTGTCGGGACCACCGGCGATACCAATCACCCGCCCGGCACCGGCCGCCTTCGCCATCTGCACCACCATATGGCCGACGCCGCCTGCCGCTCCGGACACGAGCACCGTATCGGCAGGCTTTGGCTGCCCGCAGTCGAAATAGCCGCAGTACGCGGAGAAACCGGAGAACCCCAGCACGGTCAGCCCTAGATGGATGGGCAACCCCAAAGGCTGCATCTTGCGAAACCGCTCCTGAGGCGTGACCGGCGTCGCCTTGAAAGTCTGCCAGCCGATCTGGCCGTGCAGAAAATCTCCGACCGCATACGCCGGGTGATGGGAGGCCACCACCTCGCCCACGCCGCGGCCATGGATCACGTCGCCCACTTCCAGGCGGGCGTCGTCGGTGGGTTGCGCGCCCATCATGTACATGCGCATCACGGGCGCTATGGACAGATAGTGGGTCTTGAGCAGCACCTCGCCAGGCCCGGGTTGAGGCACCGGCTCCTCGGCGTACTGGAAGTCGCTCGCTTTGACATTGCCTTCAGGTCGGGCCGCCACCCGCCACTGTCGGTTTACCTGCTCAGCCATGGGTTTGTTCTGTGATCCTCAGTGGTCAGGTCGCCAACTCCGGCAGATCCCGATAGAGCGCCAGGGCTTGGGGGTTAGCCAGCGCACCCAGGTTCTTGACGGGCCGTCCGGCCACCACGTCGCGCACCGCCAGTTCGGTGATCTTGCCCGACTTGGTGCGCGGTATGTCCGCAACCTGAATGATCTTGGCCGGGACGTGGCGCGGGCTGGCACCGATCCGGATCTTGGTCTTGATCTGGCGCAGCAGGTCATCCGTCAGGGTCAAACCAGGCCGCAAGACCACGAACAGCACCACCCGAACATCCTGATTCCATTCCTGGCCGATGGCCACGCTCTCCAACACGGCATCGATCTGCTCCACTTGTCGGTAGATCTCCGCCGTGCCGATGCGCACGCCCCCCGGATTAAGCACCGCATCACTGCGCCCATAGATAATGAAACCACCGTTCTGCGTCATTTCGGCGAAATCGCCGTGGGACCAGACCCCGGGGAAGGTTGCGAAATAGGCCTGCCGGTACCTCACATCGCCAGGATCATTCCAGAAGCCCACGGGCATGGATGGAAACGGACGCGTACAGACCAGCTCGCCCTTCTCACCTCGCACCGGCTCACCGGCATCGTTCCAGACCTCCACCGCCATGCCCAACGCCGGCCCGGCGATCTCACCCCGATATACCGGCGAGATGGGATTAGCGCAGACGAAGCAAGACACGATGTCGGTGCCCCCGGACACCGAGGCCAGGCAGACATCCCGTTTGATGTGCGCGTAGACATAGTCGAAGCTCTCCGGCACCAGGGGTGATCCGGTAGAAAGGATCATCCTGACGCTCGAGAGATCATGGGTTTGAGCAGGACTCAGCCGCTCCTTTTTCAGGGCATCGATGAACTTTGCCGAAGTACCGAAATGGGTGAAGCGTTCGGCGCTGGCGAAATCGAACAGCACGCTGGCGCTGGGATGAAACGGCGAGCCGTCATACAACATCAAGGTCGCTTCGGACGCGAGCCCGGACACCAGCCAGTTCCACATCATCCAGGTACACGTGGTGAAGTAGAACAAACGATCAGCCGGACGGACGTCGCCCTGAAGCTGATGCTCTTTCATATGCTGCAACAGCGTGCCGCCCACGGAATGCACGATGCATTTGGGCACGCCCGTCGTGCCGCTGGAGAACAGGATGTAGAGCGGCTGCGAGAAGGGCACCTGCGCAAAGCTCAAATGCTGTCCGTCGTAGCGGGACACGAACTCGTCCAGCAACACCGCCCGGGGCACGTCCCCCGTCGTTCCCTCTTCATCCAGTATTGCTGCCCGATAAGGCACCATAACCACCCGCCGCACACTTGGCATGGCAGTGACAACACCCTTGACCTTGGCAAGACAATCGAACTCTTTGCCCGCATAGAAATAGCCGTCGCACGCAAACAGCACGGTAGGCTCGATCTGGCCGAAGCGGTCCAGCACGCCCTGCTCGCCGAAGTCGGGGGAGCACGAGGCCCAAGTCGCACCCAGGGCGGTAGCAGCCAGCATGGCGATGACGGTCTCCGGGCAATTCGGCATCAGAGCAACAACTCGATCGCCCACGCCCACGCCCTCCGCTGCGAGAGCCTGGGCTAAACGGGCGACTGATTTGTGCAGCTCGCGCCAGGACAAGCGCAGCCGGGCCCGATCCTCCGCCCAGAACACCAGAGCGTCACCGTCATCCCGCCGTCGCAGCAGATTCTCGGCGAAGTTCAGGCGCGCAGCGGGAAAAAACCGCGCGCCGGGCATCTGCCCCGGGTTCTCCACCACCTGGTCGCCGGGTTCGCCGAGCACGCCGCAGAACTCCCAGACGGCCGCCCAGAATGCCTCCGGATGGGCAACGGACCAGCGATGCAGAGTGGCGTAGTCGGGCACCGTTTGGCCGCTGCGCCGCCCGACCAGATCGATAAAGGCCGCCAGCCGGCTTGCCGCGGCCTCTCGGGGGGCGGGGGCCCAGATCGGATCAGTCATGGCTGAAATACCCCAGATTCATGGCGCCCCCGAAAGCGCTGGCACCCGCTTGGACGGGCCTAGTTTAGCGGGCTTAAGCGCCGAGTAACGCTGGATCACAGGCCCAAGTCGTCCAGCGCCCGTCTTGGCTTATAATCAAGCCTTATACCAGCATCTGCCAGCTGGGAGGAGAACGCCCCATGGCCAAGAGAGTCAGCCCCGAGCTGCAAACCGACCGCCCCACTCACGTCACCGATTTCTTTGCGACGGATGTTGACAAGGTCAAGTTCTATGACGACCAGATGACCGACAACATCGTCACCGCCATCCTCACGCTGGGTTCGGAGATCTGGACCAACCGGCGCCGCACCCTGGTATTAGAGCGCTTGCTCGAGGAAAAGGGGGTGACCCGGGACATGATTGAAAGCTACATGCCATCGGACGAGGATGTCGCTGAGTGGCGGACCGAGCGGGATCGTTTCGTCACCGCGCTGATGAATCCGCTGATGCGCGAGGCAAGCCTGCCGCCGACCACCGATTGGCAGGACGAAGACTGAGGATCAGGAGACGACCATGTTAAATCGCCGAACTCTTTTTGGTGCCGCGGCGGGCTTGGCCTCGGCAGTTGCCACGGTCTTCAGCAAGAATGCTCAGGCTAAAGTCGCGAGCGCTGACACGCCCTTCGACGTACAGGTACGCGGCCGCATCGGTCGGCTGGAACGCCTGCCCACGCTGAATGCGGACAGCCGTAACGATTTCTTCACCGGCGTGCGAAACTTTCGTGGCGATGCGCTGCTGAAAGCCTCCCGCAGCCGCTTCAACCAGCTGGTCCGGGAAGCCGGCATGAACCCGCGCGATGAGCTCTCGGTCGCACAGATTTTCGAAATCGTGGGGGACGATCCACTGATCAACCTGGAAAGCCGGGTGCGCATCGATGCCCAGCGGCTGGCCCACAAGAACTTCAAGGCGTCTTTCGAGAATGAGCTGGACACGTATCTCACCGAGTTAGAGGCCTACGACAATAGTGGCCCTGGCAGCCTGGAGCTGGACCCAGACCTCAAGGTGCCCGACTACACTCGCCATGAGATCCACATGCAACCCGGCGGCTACGTTGGCAGTCCCTTCGCCGGGGCGATCTATCACTACGGCACCAACGCCTTCTATGAGGCGCGCGGCCGAATGAACTATCAGGACGAGAGCCACGCGGAGATGGCCCGCCAGGTGCCCAAACCCGCCGACGGCAAGGTACGACGGATCCTTGACATGGGCTGCGGTATTGCCCAGATGACCGTCGCCATGAAAGAACAGCATCCCCAGGCTGAGGTTTGGGGTGTGGAGGTGGGCGCGCCCATGATTCGCTACGGTCACATGCGCGCGGTGGATGAAGGCATAGAGGTGCATCTGGCCCAGCGGCTGGCCGAGGACTCCAAGTTCCCTGACAACCACTTTGACATCGTGACCGCCTACCTCCTGCATCATGAGATACCGGCGGCGGCCTCCCAACGGGTGATCGAAGAAGCCTACCGCGTGCTGCGGCCGGGTGGAATTTACGTGCCGATCGACTTCTTCACCGGCAGCCGGCGCCAGCCGAAGAACGCCTACAGCGTCTTCCAGACCTGGAAGGATCACCGCTGGAACAACGAGGTGTGGCGCATCGAATACGAGCAGATGGACTACTTCGGCCATATGGAGAAAGTGGGCTTCCAGGTGAATCGCAGCGGGCCGAACATCGGCCAGGTCCGGAGCAACGCGATCGCCACCAAACCGGTATAGCGCCCCGGTCTCGCTCGATGAAGAAACGCCTGGCCAGCATCTCCGCCGCGGTGCTGGCCAGCCTTCCACTAACCGCTGCCGCCGCAGCGGGCGGAAACCTCACCGACGGCCGCCCAGACCAGGCGCCCTGGCGCCTGGCCCGGGTCGCGCCCAAAACATCCGTTGCTCACTGACAGGCCACGGGACACCACGCGGCATGCAGGCTTGCCCTGTCGGACCAGGGTCGCAAAACTCCTGGTCGCCGCATGGGCATTGATCAGCACCGGGGCCGCCGCAGATCTGGCGGTCACGAACGTCACGGTCATCGATGGCACGGGCGGACCGGCGGTGCCCGGCCGGACCGTGCTGGTCGAGAACGGCCGAATCGCCGCGATCCAGCCAGCGGCGCACCCGGTTCCCGCCGGGACTCGGCGCCTGGCGGGCAGGGGCAAGTACCTGATTCCCGGCTGGATCGACGCGCACATACATCTCATCGGCGCGGGCCAATGGCGAGGGCTGGACAATCCGCCGGGCGTCGCGATCGATTTTGACGCCGCGTTGTCCGCGCTGCACGGATTCCTCTATGTGGGGGTAACGTCTGTTTTCGATGCCGGCAATAACCCCGACCTGATTTTTAAGATGCGCCGCCGGGAACGGTCCGAAGAAATGATCAGCCCGCGCATCTTCGCCTCCGGCCATGCCCTCAGCTGGCCGGGAAGCTGGATGGCGGGCACGTTCCACGGGGTTGGCGTACCGGACTGGCCCGAAACCCGGGATGTTCTGGATGCGCAGCTTGCGATTCAACCCGACATTCAGAAGCTGGTCATGGAGCGTTTCGGCTTAGGACCCAACCCGCTGACTCCTGCACTGCCTGAACGGGTTATGACCAAGATGGTCGACTATCTAAAGAAGCGGGGCGTGCGGACCACGGCTCACGCGGTCAAAGAGGACGTGGCCCGCGCTGTCCTCGCTGCCGGCGTTGATACCCTGGCCCATCCCGTCACCACGGCCCGCGCCAGCGCCGATTTCACTAATGAGCTCGCCCGGCGGCAGATTCCTGTCGCGACGACCCTCGCCGTGTTTGAAGAGATCATTCGCTTCGGCGAGGATCCCGGCTTTATCGACACGCCGCTCAACCGCTTCGTCCTGGGCGCGAACGAAATCGCGGCGCGCCAGCGGAAGGGTCCGCCGCTGTACGCCAGCATGGGCTGGACCACCTGGTTCAAGGCCTTGTGGCCGTTCTTGAGCGAGAACGTGCGCCAGCTCCACGAGGCGGGCGGCGTGCTGGCGGTCGCCACTGACCGATCCAACGGTCCCCTGTACCTGCGGGAACTTGAGCTTCTGGCCGAGCTCGGCATCCCACCGGCGGACATCATTGCCATGGCGACGCTCAATGGCGCCAAATTTCTCGGCCTGGAGCACGAGCTTGGCAGTATTGCCGTGGGCAAGCGCGCGGACCTGGTGTTGCTGCACGCAGATCCGAGCGCGGACATCCGCAACGCGGCAGCGATCGCCGCAGTCATCAAAGACGGCCAGCTCGTGGATCGCGCGGCGCTCCGGTTACCCGGCAATCAAGCCGCAACGCCCTAGCGAATATAGCCGTGCTTCTCCAGTGTCAGCAGAATGCGATGAGCGGCCAGGTCCGGGGTGAGCTCACCCGTATCGATGACCACTTCCGGGTTCTGGGGCGCCTCGTACGGATCGTCAATCCCCGTGAACCCCTTGATCTGACCGGCGCGGGCTTTCGCATACAGGCCTTTTCTATCTCGCGCTTCGCAGATTTCGATAGGCGTTGAAACAAAGGTCTCGATAAAACCGCCGACCGGGCTGATCATCTCGCGCACCTGGCGCCGCGTCGCTGTGTAGGGCGCGATGGGAGCACAGATGGCGATACCGCCGTTCTTGGTGATCTCACTGGCCACGTATCCGATGCGCTGAATATTCAGGTCGCGGTGCTCCTTGGAGAAGGTCAGCTCGCTGGACAGGTGCTTGCGCACGACATCGCCGTCCAGCAGGGTCACGGGGCGCGATCCCTCCTCCAGCAGCTTGACCATAAGGGCGTTGGCCACGGTGGACTTGCCGGAGCCGGACAGACCCGTAAAAAACACGGTAAACCCCTGCTCATGTTTGGGCGGATGGGCCCGACGCAGCTCGGCCACCACGCTCGGATAGGAGAACCATGCCGGAATATCCAGACCCTCGCGCAGACGTCGTCGAAATTCGGTGCCCGACAGGTCCAACACCGTGTCGGTCGGCTCGGTCTCATCGGCGGGAACGTACTCAGCTTTGTTCTCCACGTACACCATCATCTTGAAGGGCACCATGGTGATATCCAGCTCCGCCTCATGCTCGCGGAACAACTCCTGGGCGTCGTAAGGGCCATAGAAGGGATTCCCATCCCGATCATTGCCGGGACCGGCGTGATCCCGGCCGACTATGAAATGGGTGCAACCGTAGTTCTTGCGGATAATGGCGTGCCACAGGGTCTCCCGCGGACCGCCCATGCGCATCGCCAGATTCAGCAGACTGAGCTGAGTCGTCTGCTCAGGATATTCCTCGAGGATGTGCTCATAACAGCGCACGCGCGTGAAATGATCGATATCGCCGGGCTTGGTCATGCCCACCACCGGCTGGATGAGCAGGTTGGCATCAGACTCCTTGGCTGCCCTGAAGGTGAGTTCCTGATGGGCGCGGTGCAGCGGGTTTCTGGTCTGGAAGGCGACGATACGGCGCCAGCCCAGCTTGCGGAACCGGCCGCGCAATTCCGACGGGGTGTCCCGCAACAGCTTGAAGTCGTAGTAGGTGGGTGGCTCCACGCCGCGCACCCGGCCACCGACATAAACCGGATGGGTGGTGTACTTGAGATAGGCCACCGCCGGATGGGTATCATCGGTGGTTCCATAGACCCGTTCCGCCTCTGCCATGAGATCCGGGCGCCACACGTCGGTGACTTCCAGCGTTGCCAGCAGCACGCCTTCCGGATCCCGCAGGGCAATGGTCTCGCCAGCCCCGAGACCCTCGGCGAACGCCTCGCTGACATCCAGTGTGATGGGCATCGGCCACAGGACGCCGCTGGTGAGCCGCATCGTATCGCACACCGCGTCGTAGTCCGCCCGGTCGAGGAAGCCTTCCAATGGCGAGAAGGCGCCGTTCATGAGCAGGTCCAGGTCGCAGATCTGTCGCTGGGTCAGATCCCAGGACTTGTAGTCCTTGGCTTTGATCTTCTCCTCGTCACCGCGACTTTCGGACAAATACAAATCCTTCAGCATGCCGCCGTGTGGCTCTTTGAATGCTCCCATTGTTATTTACTCTCCATGTTGTTTTGTCAGCACGAGCCGATCGCGTTAGGCACCGGTCCCTGGCTTTGGCCCGACACTAGCGGGCCGGTTGCGTGCCATGGAGCAACAGCTCCGTGCACTTTCGAATGAGATCAAATACGTCCAGTTCTTCGTCGCGAATCAGCAATTCCCCCAGACCGTTGCAGACCCCGATCACCGACTGCGCCGCAAAGTGTGCGTCGATGCTGTCCTTCACTTCGCCGGCGGCGATCCCGACGGAAAACATTGCTTCCAGCAACTGCCGATAACGACTGCCTCGCTCTTTCAGGCGGACACGGCGCGCCTGAGGAAGATAGAGCCGCTCGTCGTTGAAGACCTTGAGGGCTTCACTTTTCTCCCGATAGCTGGTCAGGTGGTTGGTCACCACGGCAAACAGCTTGGCTTGAAAGGGCTCGTCGCTTTTTGCAATTGCCTCCATATTGTCCAGGTACGTTTGCAGGCCGTAGAGGCAAACTTCCTCCAGCGCCTCCTCCTTGGAGCTGAAGTAGTAATACAGGCTGCCCTGTTTCAGCCCCAGGCGCTGAGCAATGTCCTGAGTGCTCGCGCCATGGAAGCCCTTCTCGGCAAAAAGCGTCGCAGCAGCCCGCACGGCGGCAAGCTTCTGCCGCCGATATTTCCGGCTGTCCGGCGCCTTTGGTTTCATTCGCCCTATGATTCGTTCTTCGAGGCACGAGATTCTATTCAGCTATAGAAAAAAATCAAATTTTATTTTATTTATATTTAAAACATATATTTAAAAACTTTATTTTCAATTGATAATTTGACATAAATATCGCGCCCTGTTCGCGGAGGCTCAGCACAGCGGCTGACCGGCAGATCGCTCACTCAAGGGGCGTCGCCTGTTGCCGGCGCGATGCAGAGCCGGCAGAAATGGTGGCGTGCCGGGGCCTTCAGCGCCCTCGATCCGCAGCGATCGAGTTGCGCGACAGACATTCCGCCCCCCCTTTCGCCCTATCCAGTTGTCTGCCCGGACCCGCCTTTGTTTCAATCCCCTTACTGTGCAATCGTCCAGAGCCAAGTCTTAATGCAGCGCGACACTGTCCTGCGTTACGCAGCCGGGGTCTGTCATGCCTGTGTGATGGTGGGATTGCTGATCCCCGGGCCGGGATCGGCGACACCTTCTGAAGCCCAGCTTACGGCTGAGGTTGCCGCCATCTTCGCGCGTTGGGATCAGCCGGATACCCCGGGCGCCGCGGTCGCCGTCGCCAGTGAAGGACAAATCATCCATGGGCAAGGCTTTGGGCTGGCGAGCCTGGAGTTTGCGGTGCCCATTTCCCCCACAACCGCCTTCAACGCCGGGTCCGTCGCCAAGCAGTTCACAGCCACGGCCGTCTTGCAGCTGGAAGCCCAGGGCCGCCTGACGCTCGATGACTTCGTGCGCCGATACGTACCCGAGTTGCCCAAGATCGCGGCCGGGATCACCTTGCGCCAATTGCTTAACCACACCAGCGGACTGCGTGATATCTGGGCCCTGACAGATCTGGCGGGCTGGATGCCGGCGGATGTTCGCTCGACCCAGCAGGCCCTGCGGCTGCTGGCGCGCCAACGCGCCTTGAACTTCGCGCCGGGGACCGGATTCAGCTACTCCAACAGCGGCTACCTGTTGTTGGCGGAAGTGGTGGCGCGGGTGACGGACCAGAGCTTCCCCGACTGGACCCGGGAGCATCTGTTCACGCCGTTGAATATGACGGACACCTATTTTTACGCAGACCACAGCCGCATCCTGCCGAAGGCCGCCCGCTCCTACCGCTCTCTGGGGCGCGGCCGGGGCTTCGCCATGGATACCCTGAACAGCGGTCTCGCGGGGGGTGGCAACCTGGTGACAACCACGACGGACCTGGCTCGCTGGGCCCACCACGTCGTAACGGCCGAGGTCGGCGGCGCACCCTTATTGGCCCGCCTGACCGAGCAACCGACCCTGCCCGGCGGGTTCAAGAGCGGTTACGGCCTTGGGCTGTTTTCCGGCGCGTACAAAGGGCTGCCTGTCATCCATCACGGCGGGGCCAGCGCCGGCTACCGCAGTCATCTACTGATCTTCGTCGAAGAGGCACTTGCGTTTATCGTGCTCGGCAACGTGAACACCGTGCGGGCCGATCAACTGGCCCGCAGCGTTGCCGATGTGGTGCTTGCGGATCGGTTTGCACCCACGACCGCACCCACCCAACAACAGGAGCCTAAGTTCCCGGCCGAAGCGTACACGGGACTGTACGCCATGGGAGCAGAATTGCTGCTGGACGTGCGCGAGGCGCAGGGCAAGCTCTATTTCCTGTTAGGCGGTACCAGCCCCCGGACGCTGCACGCTACCGGCGGCCACACGTTTGTGGCCACCGAACCGGGCGTGACCGTGAGTTTCGCTGCCGGGGAGAACGGCACCATCGCCGTGGCAGAGTTGCGGGTACCGGGCCGCACCTTATCAGGCAAGCGACTTGAGCCCTTTGTCTTACCGGCTGCCCGGGCCCGACGCTACGAGGGCCGTTACTTCAGCGAGGAACTGCAGACCTACTATGACGTGGTTGGGGAAAGCGGTGGCCTCCTGGTGCGCAGGCTGCGCGGCGAGGATATTCAACTCCGACCGATCAGCCCCAACCGCTTCCTCGACGCGACCATCGGCGACCTCAGCGTGACGTTTTCCCAACGGCGCTCTGGACGCATCGACGCGCTGACCATATCAGTGGATCGAGCTCGAAACCTCCGCTTCGAGAAACAATAAAATCGCCAAGGAAAGTCCCCTCAACGCTTGCCTCAAAACCCGCCCGGCGCGGGCGTCACGTTGGGCGGGTCGATCTCCACCTGCAGCGCCTTCACAAAAAAGGCGTTGGCATAGTACGACGTCGCGCACATCGTCAACTCAACGATCTCCTGGGGGCTGAAGTACGTGCTCAGCGTTGCGAAAATGTCGTCATCCACGTCCCCTGCGTTGCCGAACACGGCATCCAAATAACCAAGCAGCGCCAACTGAGCGGCGGCAAACAGGTCCGGGCTCGCGCGCCAGTCGCGCAGGCCTTCGATCTGAGCCTCGCTGAGCCCGGCGCGGCGGGCCAGGGGCGCATGGTGATGCAGCTCGTAATCGCAGGCCATGAGGTAGGCCACGCGCACGATGGCCAGCTCACGCATCTGCCTGGACGCCAGGCACGCATCGCGCAAGGCCCACACAAATTCGCCCCGCGCTCTGGCCAGGCGCGGCGCGTGTCCGGACGTAAGGTGCAAATTCAGGATCTGGCCGCCGCGACTGAGAATGGTCTGGAAGTTCTGTTTGAGAACCGGATCCGGCTCCGCCGGCAGCGCCGGAAGCCTGGAAACTCGTCGACTCTGCTCGTCGTCACCGTGCGTATCCGTCGTGTCTGACATGCCTGCCTCGCCACTGCTGCTGGAACCCCATGCTCATCATAACGTGCGGCACGACGCCCCGCCGCCGCTGGAGCGCGCCCATACTGGCCGTGGCCACACATCGAGTGTTAGCCTCTGATGCCTCGGCCACACTGCTGACCTGGGGCAATGCTCGCAGGATGGCTATCATTCAGCACAGCGCTGCTGCACCATAGGCGTAGTGCCGCAAACGGACATTGACCGACTCAACCCAGGGAACGAGGGTTTGTGGCGAGTCGCAGCGGCGTAAACAAAGACGGGTTGCTGGCCCATGACTGAAGCATCGGTAAAATTTTCGCGGCGTGCCAAGGGCAAGCGACCGCAGTTTTTTGACAGCCCCGAGACTGATCAGATGATGACGTTTATCATCGAGCTGACCACCGAGGTCTCGGTCTTGAGCGAGCGTCTCAACACGGTGGAGCGCCTGCTGGACACCCGCGGCACCATCAGCCGGGAAGACATCGAGCGCTACCGACCCGACGAGGAAGCCGAGGCCGAGCGAGTACAGTCGAGGAAAGCGCTCATTGAGCGAGTGTTTCGAATGCACGGAGATCAGTAGCCATGCCAAGCGGATTGACCGGAGGCGAGCAAGCCCCCAGTGTGGACGCCGTCTATCATCCTACCCACGATGAAAGTGCCCGGCAGGGTTTCGTGGCGGCCCTGCGCGCTTTCACCGGCCGGGATATGCGCGACAAGTTGGCGGATCATTATCACACTCGCGTCCTTCCCGGCGTGGAGCGCGCCGGCAGCACGGCGCCCGAAACGGGGCGCGATATCGAAAAACTCATGGCGCCGGTGCCCTACTACCGCTTCTACAGCGCCATGCGCTACAACGCACAGGAAATGATGTATCAATCCGTGCTGGACCCGGTGGAGCGGGT
Source organism: Gammaproteobacteria bacterium (assembly GCA_041556855.1). GTDB lineage: Bacteria > Pseudomonadota > Gammaproteobacteria > Steroidobacterales > JBFFHS01 > JBFFHS01. Next base: position 11,430 of record JBFFHS010000044.1, on the reverse strand, counting down.
TGCTGGAGAGATGATTGCCATCGGCAGGAACATTGCCGGGCGGCGGCCGACGGGTGGAACACTGACACTCGATCCGCACCTGGAGCTACCGCGCTACGTCACGGCCCTCGACGTCCACCTGGCGCCGGGTTCGTTTCACCGCGAATATGTGGCCGATGATCTCAGCCAGGGGGCCATGCTGGCCTACGGCTCAAAGGTGGGCCTGGGCGGAGGTGTCCATCGCGAAGCAGATCTGGGCGCGGTCGGCAATTCCATCGGTTTCTGGTTGACGAAAAAGTATCCCCAGTTCGCGCCGCGGCGCATGCTGGATGTCGGCACCCAATCGGGCAAGAATCTGTTCGGCTATCTCGATCACTATCCGGACGCGGAGGCCCATGGTGTCGACGTCAGTGCCCCGATGCTGCGCTACGGTCACGCCCGCGCCGAGCATCTGGGCAAGGTCGTCCATTTCAGCCAGCAGAACGCGGAGTCGCTCAGCTATCCGGATGGCTTTTTTGATCTCATCGTTTCCAGTTTTTTCTTTCACGAAGTGCCCGTAGCCGTGAGCAGAAAAATACTGCAAGAATGTCGGCGCCTGCTGGCGCCCGGTGGCATCACGGTCCATATGGAATTGCCTTCCCACAGCGACTGCAGTCCCTGGGAGAATTTTGATTGGGACTGGGACGCCAAGTACAACAACGAACCCTACTACATGAAGTTTCGTTCCCAGGATTTTTCTGACCTGCTGGAGCAGGCGGGGTTTGCGCGCCAAACGTGCTTCAGCACCGTGATCCCTAACCTGGAAACCACCTCTGAGGCTGATTACGCACGGTACCTGAGCGGCGACCTGCCACCATTGAAGCACGGCCGCGGCGGCTGGTTTGTTTTTGGCGCCCGGCGGGAAGCCTGAACAGCCGCCCGGAGGGCGCTGGCCATGATCGCGTGTTTGCGCGCCTGTGCGTCCGGGTCCTAGGCGCTAGAATCAGCGGCTAGCCGGCAGCAGGCCACCAGCTTAAGTATGCCCGTCACGCGCCACTTCATCCGCATCGGCAACCGGGAGGTCCACTATCGCCGGGCTGGCTCCGGTCCGCCGCTGGTGCTGTTTCATGTCAGCCCCCAGTCCTCCGCGTTCGTCATCCGCGACCTGTTGCCGCTGGCCGATCGAAACACGCTGCTTGCGCTGGATACGCCCGGTTACGGGGAGTCGGAGCCCCTCACCACGCCCGCACCGACGATGGCTGATTATGCCGATGCCGCAGGCGAGACGCTGGCGGCCCTGGGTATCCAGCGGGCCGTGATATTCGGCTCCCATACCGGCGCCAATATCGCCGTAGAGCTGGCGCGTCGGGCGCCGGAGCGTGTGGCCGGCCTGATACTGGATGGTCTGTCCCTCAGCACGCCGGAAGTGGCCCAGGATCGCACCCGGCGGTACGCACCGCGCTTCGCGCCCAGCGACGGCGGCGAGCACCTGGCCTGGGCCTGGCAGCATACCCGGGATCAACTGTTGTTCTGGCCGTGGTATGAGCCCCGTCGGGAGAACCGGTTGCAGGGGGATGTTAAGGACGCGGCTTTTCTGCACGACGTGGTGCTGGCCAAGATGGCTGCCGCGGACTACTGGCTGGGCTATCGCGCCGCTTTTTCTCACGACAGCCGCGACGCGCTGCGCGAGCTGCACGTCGATACCTATTTCGTCACGGCGGCCGGCGACGCCCACACGGCCGTCGAGCGGCAACTGGCCGATTTGCCGAGCTGCATTCACTTTGTGGACACCACCCCCGAAACTCAGCTGGCCGCCATTCGCGAGGTCCTGAAAAAGCTCCAGGGCGACGCGTCCATCAATTCGCCCCCCCAGCCCGGGCACCGCCGGGCCCTCTACCGCAGCTATATAGACTTGCCCGAGGGCCAGCGACTGGTGCGCCGCTGCGGTCCCGATGGCGGCCGACCGCTGATCATGTTGCACGGTGGGATGCGGACATCCGCGTTGCTGGCGCCGCGGGCGAGCGCGCTTGCCGCACAGCGCCCGGTGATGGCAGTGGATATTGCGGGCAACGGTGATTCAGAACCCTTGCCCAGCCCCGGCTCAGATCTGGCCGCCTTTGCGGCAGACGTGCGCGCCACCATCGCGGCCTGCGGCATGGACCAGTTCGACCTGTACGGCGAGTCCCTGGGCGCCACCCTGGCCTTGGAGATCGCGCGCCAGTCGGGTGCAGCCGTAGGCGCGCTGATCCTGGATCGCCCGGAGCTGCCCGATGCCCAATTACGCGCGGAGATGCTGGCGTTGGTGGCCCCGGCCATCGAGGCGCGCTGGGACGGTAGTCATTTCCTCACCGCCTGGCACATGCTGCGGGATTCAATGCTGTTCTGGCCCTGGTACCGTCGCACGGCGGGCGGGGTGCGCGCGGTGGAGCCAGAAATCGAGCCCGTTGTCCTGCAGCAGCAGTTGCTGGCCTGGCTGAAAGGGCGACTCACCTATGCCGACTACATTCAGGCTGCGCTGCAGGTTGATCCAGAGCCGTTGCTTCGCGGCATCCCGCATCCCACGCTGGTGATCGGGACACTTGGCGATCAACTGGAAGCTCATGCCCGGCACGCGGCGGCAGCGCTGACTCACGGACGTTTTTCGGCGGCCAGGCAACTGGCGCCGCCGGTAGCGACTCTGAGTAAGTTTCTTGATACCAACGGGGATGTTTGACGCGTTCCGGGTGAGGCCCGGTCCGGATCGCGCCGCTAGTGCAAGCGGTTGAGAATCCAGTTGACCCGTTCGCTGACCGATCCAGTATTGTCCGGGCGGTAGGCCAGGGTGATGATTTGCAGCGCAACCTCCGCCTGCAGGGTTCCCTCGCCGCGCAGCAGCAAGTCGGTCGCCATGGCGGCAATGGTGCTGGTTCTTTTGCGCCGGGCCTCACCATAGCCATCGGCACGCAAAGCTGGGATCCAGCCTTCATCCTTGGGCGACCAGACATGATAGCTCCAGCGCCCCTTGGCCACTTCAAACAAAGGACCCACGCACGCCGTCGCCTCATCAATGGCGGCGCGTTTGCTCATGGGCTCGGGCATTGCTGCGAGTCTGATGTTGTTGTTCTTTGACATACCCCATCCCAAACCGACCGGGCAGGATTGGGATGAGATTTTACCATAATATTTTTGAGAATTTGCTATTAAACAGATGATTAGCCATCAATCATGAGTCTGCACTTGAATTTCAAAGCACCGCCGCGGATGCTTGATTCGGGCGACCTCTGGCTGCGGCTGGCTATCTGGAGCGCTGCCTGACAAGGCCTATTGCGTGGTCTTTCGTAGCGCCGATCACCCCCACCGGATAACCAGGCGCCGGTAAGCTGGCCGGAAAATCTGGGGTGCCCGTCCTTCGAGCCCGCGCCTGAGGCCCTGCCCGGACGAGCAGCATATCCCCGCGGGCAGCAGCCCCAAGGTCTGTCAGTTTGTCACCCTAATTCGGTATCGCGAGCAAAGCCACGCGGCCCAGCAACGCTGTAAATGACAACGTGATCAGGAACTGCTTCAAACCCACTCTGCGAGCGCTTGGAATCGATGCTTACCGACCGGGACCCAGCCTCAGCACTCCGGTCGCAGTTTCCTGACCGGCCCGCGTATCTCACCGACGGGATATCCGGTTGTGCTCAAATTGACGTAGAGCAGGTGCTGCACCAGATAGGCCACTTCGCCCAGAGACAACGTGCGCTCCCCCTCGACGGGCGAACGAAAGCCAGCTGCGGCCAGGTCGAACAAAGCGGGCGCCTCCCCTTCCGCTGGCACCGGTCCGTGCATTTGCAGCGCCACGGGCTGGCTGGTGAGGTCCTGAAAAGTCACCCGCCAGGACAACCTCAGCGTGTCCCGCTGCAAAACAAAATCGGCATGCCCAACACCGGGGCTGTCGGTCGGCGCCCGCTGCGGATCATCGGAGAGATCCGCAGAGAAGTGAATGGGAGGTCCCGATCGATCATCGGGATCCGCCGAGAAGTAGCCGCACGACAGATCCTCGCCCGGGGCAGCCCCAGCGGATCCTGCCGCGAGGAGCACCGCAACCAAGGCGACGCCGTCTGACGAAAAGTGCCGTGTCGTTCCCATGTTCGTGCCACCGTCCTGCGCAGCGATCGGCTCACCTTACACTCGATGACGGAGATTCTAAAAAGGAGTTCGAACACCCCTGCTGCTCGGCCCGGCGAGATGTTATCCTAACAGCCTCTTAGTAAGGGAAAATACCAGCTAAAACAGACTGCTATGAAGGGTCCCCAGTCAACGCTGAAAATGTCCGAAGGGTCATTGCTGAGCTCCGGACTACCCCTGGCACGAATGCTCTTGCTTGCCGCAGCGGTTGGGCTGGCGGTTGGGCCCATCGGGGGTGCCGCCGCGGATCAGCAGTCCCTGGGTTTCGTCGTGACCAAGTGGAATACGGCCATGTACGAAACCCTGTTCATGGATGAATGCCCGGAAGGGCCCACGCCCGGCAACTACGAGATCTGGGAGTCCACCATTACCGCCGAGGAGCGCCGCTCCTATCCCGTGCCCCTGGTCACCCAGATGCGGCATGTGAATTACCGCGGCCCCAGCGGCGAGGACATTTGCGCGGAACCGACCGCGGTCCAGGATCCGCCGCTGAAGATCGTTGAGGGCAAGTTTGCTTACGGGCTTAATCTGGACGGCAACACCACGGGTGCTGCGACCCCCAATACCTGCGCCCACCCCAATTTCACCGGGCTCAATGGAGAGAGCGGCATCGACAACCAGATGTACCGGTTATTCGGGTGTATCGAAGCCTGGCGCAGCTATGGCCATATCGAGAACAACGCCAACGCCCATCGCTTGAGCAGCGGACTGGGCATGATCCTGATCGAGATCACCGGAATCGATGACTTGCGCAACGATGAACAGGTCACGGTCAGTTTCTACCGAGGCATCGGCTCGTTCGATCTCGACAGTAAGGGCGGCGTTCTGCCCTACGCCAGTTACGATATCGACCATGAGCAGGGCGCACCTCGCTATGGTGACGCGGTCGCCGGCAGGATCGTTGATGGCGTGCTGCAAACGGAAACCGCGGATGTGCATTTGCCGCACTATGGGAATTACCAATATCTGCGTCAGCTGATCCGCGATATGCAGCTTCATATGGACGTTAATCCCTCGGCGGACCGAACCTCGGGAATGGTCTACGGCTACTACGGAGTCGATCAGATTTACAGCTACGTCCGGGGTATGCTCACCAGCTTTTCGATCAGGCACAAGTTCAGCTGCCCCGCCATTTATGTGGCAGCCCATGAGTTGGCCGATGGACACCCCGATCCGAACACGGGGGAATGTACGACGCTGTCGTCGGCGTTCAAGTTCAACGCCGTGCGCGCTTTCATCAACCATCCGGACGCTGCCCGGCTCCCAAACCGGGTCGGCAAGGCCCGGTAGGCGGGTATTCGTAGTGCGCGACTGGACCCGGCCGTTTTGCAAGCTTGCGACACTGGTGCTTTGCGCGCTGTGTTTAACTGCCTGCAGCCCGCGGGAACCGGACCCGACGGGAGCACCTCCTGACATCCGTCGGCTCACGGAAAATCAGTACCGCAACATCATTGCCGATATCTTTGGCGGCGCCATCGTCGTGGGCGGCCGCTTTGACACGCCGGTGCGCACGGATGGCCTGCTGGCCGTCGGGGCCCGGAATGCCACGGTCACACCCGGCGGCTTAACCCAGTTCGACGAAATGGCCCGGTCCATCGCGGAGCAGGTCACAAGCGAGCCCAATCGTCGCTTCCTGATACCGTGCCAGGTGGCGGACAACGCCGCTTACGATGATGCCTGCGCGAGGCAGTTCATCGAGAGGTTTGGCCGTCTGCTGTTCCGACGTCCGCTCAGCGATGCGGAAAGTGCGACCCGTGTCGGCCTTGTCCGGGAAACGACCGCGGCGCTGGGCAGCTTCACCGAAGCGCTGTCTTCCGGCCTGGCCAGCCTGCTGGTTTCGCCCCAGTTTCTGTTCATCGCCGATGGGCTCGAAGCCGACCCCCAAAAGCCCAGCAGTTACCGGCTCGACGGGTTCTCGATCGCCTCTCGACTCAGCTTTCTTCTGTGGAACACCGCGCCGGACGATGCCCTGCTGCGAGCGGCGGAGAGCGGTGCATTGCATACCCAGACGGGTCTGGAGCAGCAGGTCGAGCGGCTGATGGCCTCGCCGCGGCTGACCGCGGGGGTACGCGCGTTCTTCAGCGATATGCTTGGCTTCAGCGAGTTTGATTTCCTGGAGAAGGACTCGATCATTTATCCGGCCTTCGGCGTTGCCGCCGCGCGCGATGCCAAAGAGCAGACGCTGCGCACGATCGCCGACCATATCCTCCAGCAGGACCGGGACTATCGGGACCTGTTCACAACGCGCAGGACCTTCATGACCCGTACGCTGGGCCTGGTATACCGGCTTCAGATTCAAGCGCCCAAGGGTGTGTGGCAGCCCTACGAATTCCCCCCCGACAGCCCTCGTATGGGTATCCAGGGGCACCTCAGCTTTCTTGCTTTGAACTCCCATCCGGGCCGCAGTTCGCCCACGTTGCGCGGCGTAGCCATCCGCGAGATGCTGCTCTGTCAGAAGGTCCCGGCGCCCCCACCGGACGTGGACTTCAGCGGCTTCAACGATCCGGATTCACCCAACAAGACGGCGCGGCAGCGCTTGTCGGCACATTCAACGGATCCCGCCTGTGCAGGCTGCCACCGGATTACTGATCCGATTGGTCTGGCGTTGGAGAACTTCGACGGGGCCGGTCAGTTTCGCCTGACGGAAGAAGGTGTGCCCATTGACTCCAGCGGCGTGCTGGACGGCATAGGCTTCGACGACTGGAACGGGGTTGGCACTGCGCTACGCGGCAATCCCGCGGTGCCTGCGTGCCTGGTGAACCGGCTCTACGCCTACGCCAGCGGGATCACGCCAGCAGCGCGGGATCCGTGGATAGCGTATCTTGGGGACCACTTTGCGCGAGACGGTTTTCGCGTCAAGGCGCTGCTGCGTCGAATAGCGACCAGCAGAACGTATTATGCTGTCACGCCTGCCGAAGCCGCTGACGGGGCATCGGCAGTGGCCGCGAACTTTGCTGCGGCGGACCATGAAGGCTATTGACATGAGAATGGGTCGCAAACATCCCGTTAGTCGGCGCAACGTGCTGCGCGGTGTCCTGGGCGGCGCAGCAGTATCCGTCGGCCTGCCGTTTCTCGACTGGATGCTCAACGATTCGGGCACCGCGCTGGCCGCCGGTGCACCAATACCGGTGCGTTTCGGAACCTGGTTCTGGGGCTTGGGACATACGCCCGGACACGCTGTTGTCGGCAAGACCGTGACCGGTCACGGCATCGATTTCAAGGGCGAGTGCGAGGCCCTGGTGCGCCACCGGGGCATCATCAACTACTTCGGCGAATTCAATATGCCCTTGGACGGCCGCTCGAACTACCCCCATTCCAGCGGCTGGATCGCCTCGCGCACCGGATCGGCACCGGACAAGGACGAAGAGGTGCCGGCCACGACCTACGATCTGCTGATCGCCGACAAGACGGGCGCCCGGACGCGTCTGAAAACCATCGACTTGACCTGCACCGGCAATCCCAGCCACAGCTATTCCGCTCGCGGCACCTACACTCGAACCGCAGCGGAAGTCTCTCCCATGGCCTTTTACGCCCGTCTGTTCGGGCCGGATTTCGTCGATCCCAACAGCGCTGAATTCACACCAGACCCCCGAATCATGGTCCGGCGCAGCGTGCTCTCCGCGGTCAAGGAAGAGCGCCACCAACTCATGAAGAGGATCGGCGCCTCCGACCGGGCTCAGCTGGATGAATACTTCACCTCGATCCGCGAGCTTGAAAATCAGCTGGACGTGCAGCTGCAAAAACCGGCGCCCAACGAAGCCTGCGAAATTGTGCCACCGCCCCGGGATGATGGCGTTCTGGGCAGCACGGCGGGCGTTGAAATAGAAAAGGTCGAAGCGACCCACGAGGCATTTACGCGAATACTGGCCATGGCCGTAGCGTGTAACCAGACCAGTGTCTTTAACATGGTGTTCAGCGATTCATTTTCCGGGCTGCGCAGAGCGGGCGAAAGTCTTACCCACCATTCCCTTTCCCACGAGGAGCGGCTGGATCCCGAGCTCGGGCTGCAGCCGCAAACGTCCTGGTTTAACAAGCGCAGCATGGGCGCCCTGGCCACGTTCATCGATATCTTCGCTGCGACCCGGGAAGGTGATGGCACCCTGCTGGATAACGTCTTGATTATTGCCGGGAGCGAAACCAGCTTCGCCCGGACCCATTCCATAGATGACGTGCCGTTCATGACGGTAGGCCGCGCCGGGGGCCGCATCAAGACCGGCTATCATGTCGTCGGCAACGGCGACCCAAGCACCCGGATCGGCCTGACCACCATGCAAATCATGGGCTTGCCTGTGGACAGCTGGGGTACCCGGTCGCTCAAGACGTCCAAAACCATCAGCGATATCCTGGCCTAGGGCTACGGAGGTGCCCTTGATACCTCCCTCATGGTCGTTACCGCAGGGCGGAATCTGCGCGTTCGTGTTGCTGGCATGGGCCGCGGGCAACAGCGCCGCCAGTGGCCCGTACCCGGCAGAGGTGGCGGCCCTAAAGCTGGGCCACGGGACCCGCCTGACAGATGCTCAGGGCTTCACCTTATACCGGTACGAAAACGACCTGCGAGAACCCGGCACATCGACCTGCGTGGAAGACTGCGCACTGCTGCGCCCTGCCTTGATTGCCAAGGATGTCCCGCCACAACCGCCGCTGAACTGGACGGTCATCGAGCGGGACGATGGTGGACAGCAATGGACCTACAAAGGCATGCCGCTCTACCGGTACGTGCGGGATAGTCATGCGGGCACGGCGTTTGGTGAGGTCGACGGCTGGACAACCGCTTTCGAGCCCATCACCACGCCCGCGGAGATTACCATCGCCAGCACCCTGCTGGGGCACGTGCTGGCGGCCGTCAGCGGCCACACTCTCTACGTTCAAAGCAGCGGCTCGGGATCGGGATACCGCGCTTGCGAGGGCGCCTGTCTGCAGACCTGGCTGCCGGTGCACGCGCCCTGGGGTGCTGTCGATTACGGAGACTTCTCGGTGATGGCGCGCGCGGACGGCATCTACCAATGGGCCTATCGAAATCAGCCACTGTTCCGCTTTGCCGGCGATGCAAGCCGCGGCGATACAGCTGGGCACGGCAGGGCCGGGGGCTGGAGCGCGATGGTTTTGGAACCCGCACCCCCCGTGCCGGAGTGGATTACGGTGGTCGGATCCGACGGCGGGCCCCTCTATGCTGATGCAAACGGCATGACCCTGTATTCCCTGCTCGAAGACGACAACGCGACCGAACGCGCCTATCGCGGAGGCAATCATTGCGATGAGGGCTGCCTGGCCAGGTACTGGAATCCCGTTCGGGCGGAAACCATGGGGCCGCCCATCGGCCATTGGTCGGTGCTCGAGCATGCGGACGGCACGCTGCAGTGGGCCCACATGGGCCGCCCGCTCTACACGCTGAAACTGGAAAACAGACCGGGCCAGCTGTATTACACGACCTATCGGCAGTTTCAGTGGATGAAGCCGATCATGTACGCACTGCCCGCCCTTCAAGGCGTTTTCTGAGTGGCGCGACGACCCACTCGGCAACAATCCGCGCCCCGCGAACGTTGTCAGGGCTAGCGGACGGGGAGTACCACCGTGCGAGTTGTCATCATTGGGGCCGGCGTCGGGGGCCTGTCCTGCGCGCTGGCTTTGGCCCGTCGCGGCCACGCTGTCACGGTGTTCGAGCGGGCCGACGAGATTTCTGAGATCGGCGCCGGGCTGACCCTCAGCCCCAATGCGGTCGCGGTCATCGACCATCTTGGTCTGCGGGACGGCCTGGAAGCCGTCGCCGACGCCCCGGGCGACGGACGCTACCTGCACTATCAGACGGCGACCGTGTTGCACAAGGTCGACCGCAGCGGGCCCTACGCGGGCACGGGCAAGGCGGGATTCTTTCAGCTGCATCGATCTGATTTGCTGCAGCTGCTCCTGACGGCAGCCCGTTTGGAATCCGGCCTCACCATCGCCACGGGCCATGATTTGATTCGCTTCGAGCAGGACGGCAAAGCGGTGAAAGCTTTTTTCGGCGACGGGCACAAGGTCGAGGCCGACGTGCTGATCGGTTGCGACGGACTGCGCTCGACGGTCCGTGAACAGCTCGCCGGCCCGGATCAGCCGCGCTTCACGGGCCAGGTAGCCTGGCGCTGCCTGGTGGACGCACAAGCCGCGGCCCCCCACATGGGCGCCGGCACTTCGGCCGTCTACATCGGCCCGGGCGCGTTCTTAAACCGCTACCACGTGCGCAAGGGCGCCCTGGTGAACTGCGTGGCGATCGCCGCCTCGGATGCCTGGCGAGAGGAGGGCTGGACCATCCCCTCCACCTATGAGGAGTTCCTGAGCGTCTATGGGGACTGGCACGCTGACGTGCTCGGTTTGATGGCGAAAGCGCAACCGGGGCAATTCTTCAAGTGGGCACTCTACGACCGCGACCCGGTGCAAAGCTGGGTCACCGACAGGGTTGCCCTGTTGGGCGATGCGGCCCATCCCATTCTGCCCTTCATGGGCATGGGCGCGGCGTTGGCCATGGAGGACGCTATCGTGCTGGCGCGATGCTTAACTGCCACCGATGACGTCGCGGCAGGCCTGCGTGCCTATCAGCGCACGCGGGCCCCCCGCTGCGCCCGAGCCGTGCAGGACTCGCGAGCCCAGGCGCAGCTGGTGCAGGACAGTCACCCGGAAACCTTTTCCCAGCGGGTGGGCGCCGCGGAATTACGCGCTAAATACTTCGACTACGACGCAGCAGCGGTGGCGCTGGCCCATTGATCCGCGCCGGTCACGATCGCGGTAGCCCGGCGATGACCCGACCGAAGCCGTCGCGGCCGCCGGGCACCCCCAGGTGCTGCATGGCTACGGCGAAGGTCGCTAGGTTGCTGGAAATCACGGGTTTGGCCGTCGCCGCTTCCAGCTTTTCAATCACATCCAACGAGTTGAAATCCGTGCAGCAGATTAACAGCGCCTCCGCCTCCGGGCAGTCCACGGACATGGCCAGTTGGAAAACCTGGTCGGGAGGAACGCGCGACATCTGCTGAATACGCTCCAGGCTGGTATTCAGACCCAGTCCTGCTGCGGCCACCACTGCAAACCCGGCACGCTCCAGAAATGCCGCCTCCTTTTTGTTGGTCTGATCGGTATAGGGTGACGCCAGGGCGAGTCGCTTGATCTCAAGCGCGCTGAGCGTCGAAGTGATTGCGGTCGCCGTGGTGAGCGCGGGAACGCCGCCGGCGGCCTCTCGGATGATCGGCACCAGCGCGGCGTCGCCAAACGCCATGGAGTCCGCGGTGCAGCCAAACACAACCAGGTCGCACATACAGGAGCCCAGATGGCTCGCCGCGGTGCGCAAATCCCCCGTTA
>JBFFHS010000043.1:0-31152 GCA_041556855.1 Gammaproteobacteria bacterium | reverse complement strand
GGCAACGAGCTGGCCTATGTGCTGAACAAAGTCGGATGTTCCGGGCTGATTACCGGCGTGGCGTTCAAGACATCCGACTACATCGCCATGCTCCATGAGCTGCTGCCGGAGCTCGGCGACAGCGCGCCCGGCCAGCTTGCCGCGGCGGCGGTGCCCACGCTGCGCACGGTGATTCGCCTGGGGGATGAGACCAGTCGGGGCATGCTGAATTTCGCGGCGGTGCCGGCGGCGGCGGACGCTGCTGCGCGCCGGCGCCTGGCGGAGATCGAGACGACACTGGATCCCCACGACCCGATCAACATTCAGTTCACTTCGGGTACCACCGGGACACCCAAGGGCGCCACCTTAAGCCACCACAACATTCTCAATAACGCCTACTTTATCGGGCGCACCCTGGGGTATACGGCTGCCGATCGCATCTGTATCCCTGTGCCGCTCTATCACTGTTTCGGCATGGTGGGCGGTAACCTGGTGGCCATTACCTGCGGCGCGGCCATGGTCTATCCGGAGGAAGCCTTCGAGCCGGGCGCGGTGCTGCGTGCTATCGCCCAGGAGCGCTGCACGTCCCTGTACGGGGTGCCCACCATGTTCGTGGCGTTGCTGGATCATCCCGATTTCGCGGCCGCCGATGTGGCCAGCCTGCGTACCGGGGTCATGGCAGGGGCACCCTGTCCCATCGAGCTCATGAAGCAGGCCGTGTCGCGGTTGCACATGCCCCAGATCACCATCGCCTATGGCATGACGGAGACCAGTCCCGTGTCGTTTCAGAGCCGGCGTGATGATCCCGTTGAGAAGAGAGTGGGTACGGTGGGTCGTATCCACCCCCACGCCGAGGCGAAGATCGTCGATGATGGGGGCGAGACCGTAGCCATCGGCGAGCAGGGCGAGATCATGACCCGGGGCTATCTGGTCATGCAGGGTTATTGGAACGACGCCGACAAGACGGCCGAGGCCATGGAAGACGGCTGGATGCACACCGGGGATCTGGGCACGCTGGATGAGGAGGGCTGGCTGCGGATTACCGGGCGCGTCAAGGATATGATCATTCGCGGTGGCGAGAACGTCTATCCTCGGGAAATCGAAGAATTCCTCTATCGACACCCGAAGATCCTGGAGGCGCAGGTATTCGGGGTCCCGGACGCCAAGTTCGGCGAGGCAGTGGCCGTCTGGATCCAGCTGCGCGAAGGTGAGCAGGCCAGCGCGGAGGAGATCCGCGAGTTCTGCCGCGGCGAGATCGCCCACTACAAGATCCCCCGTTACGTGCGCTTCGTGAGCGCGTTTCCGATGACCGTGACCGGCAAGATCCAGAAATTCCAGATGCGCCGGGCGCTGGCCGAAGAACTGGGGTTGACTGAGGCGGAGACGGCCTAGCCCTAGAACACTGCCCAGCGGCTCAGCGCCATGACTTCCCGCACCCGCGCCTCGGCCAGAGCCACGGCTGCGTTTCGCGGTCGCTGGCCGGTCGCGCGCGCTTTCTTCAACACGTCGCCGGTGTTGCGGCGCACCTTGTCGGCAATCGTGTCAAAGGCCTGCCTCTCGGTGCCACCCTGATATTCCACAGCCGCGCAGATGACGCCGCCTGCGTTGCAGATAAAATCGGGCACGGATAAGACACCGCGCTGGTGCAGGCGGGTTTCCGCCGCGTCCGTGCAGGGAATATTCGCCCCCTGCAAAATCACCTTGGCCTTGAGCTGATCACAGTTGTGCTCGGTAATCACGTCGGGACGGGCGGCCGGCAGCCAGAGATCGCAGTCCATGCCAATAACTCCATCGCGATCGCTGTGCTCGGCGTCTGCGCAGTCGATCACGCTGCCGCCCTGGCGCTTAAGCTCGATGAGCGCGCCCACGTCCAGGCCATTGGCGTTGTAGATGGCGCCGCGGGAATCCGCTGCGCCCACCAGCACGACCCCCCGCTCGGCCAGGAACCGTGCGGCGTGCATGCCGACAGAGCCGAAGCCCTGGACCACCAGCCGTGCGCCGTTGAGCTCCAGTTCCGCAAACTCGGCGGCCACCTCGGCCGCATGACGCACGCCCCAGCCGGTGGCGCCCAGCTCGTCCAGCGGAATTCCGCCCAGGCTCGCCGGCAGGCCGACTGCGCGGCCGATCTCGTCGTGAATCCAGGCCATGCAGCGTTCATCGGTGCCCATGTCGGGTCCGAAGATATATTCGGTGGCGTTGCCCAGCGCGCAGGCCATGGCCCGGATCAGCTGCTCTTTGTGCTCGGGAGAGGTTTTGGGGTCGCCGTACAGCACGCTCTTGCCGCCGCCGTGGCGTAAGCCCGCCGCTGCATTCTTCAAGGTCATGGCGCGGGCCAGTCTGAAGCATTCCTCGGTGCTCACGTCGGGGGCCATGCGCAGGCCCCCGATAGCCGGCCCGACCGCCACGTTGTCCACGACCAGCGTGCCTTTGAGGCCAATTCGCGGCTCATAGACATGGATGACCTTGAACGGCCCCAGGTCATCGGCAAATCGAAACACGGTCTGCATCGCGTGTGCTCCACAGGGGGAAACAAAAAAGCTTTGCATCGCATCCGGCGCCGCTCCATTCGGGCTTATACGTAGGTCTCTCCGCCGCTCGGACTTTTGTGATTCAATGGCTGTCAACAACACGCGCGGGGAGACAGGCCGTGAGAATTCTTGGACGGTTGGCGAAGCTTGTGACCATCGGCAGCGTTCTGTGGCTGGGCAGCCAGGCTGCCCAGGCGGTAGACGGTCCGGTGCTGGTTTTTGGCGGCACGTCCGGATGTGGGCTGGAGACGGTCAAGCTGCTGCGGCAGCGGGATGTGCCCGTGACCGTATTCGTGCGACCCACGTCCAACCGGGCGCCCCTTGAGCCCCTCGGCGTGTCCTTCGTGGTGGGCGATGCGTTGAATGGCGAGGATGTGACGGCGGCTTTCCAGGCGGGTGATTTTGTCGCCGTGGTCAGCTCCCTGGGCGGGCGACGCGGCGAGCCACGGCCGGACTTCGTGGGCAATCGCAATATCACCGATGCCGCGAAAGCGGCGGGCGTTGCGCGCGTCATTCAGGTCAGCGCCATTGGCGCCGGCGAGCGTTCCCGACCTGAGCCGCCGGCAGACGCAGGCTTCATGCGCAAGATCATGTATGAAAAGACCCGCGGCGAGGATTACCTGATCGCCAGTGGGCTGGATTACACGCTGATCCGTCCGGGCGGGTTGCGTAACGGTCCGGCCACAGGCAACGGCATGATGGCCGAGGAATACCTGGAAGGCTCTATCAATCGGGCCGATGTTGGTATGTTGATCGTCCAGGCTCTGGAAGATGACGCCACTATTGGCAAGGCTTACAGCGTGATCGACCGCAACATGCGCGGCAATTTTGAGGAGTAGGCCGGGGAGGGTTGGTATGACAACGGAGCTTTTCTGTCTGACCACGATTACGGTGCTCACCGCCGTGATGTGGGTGCCTTACACGCTGAACATGATCAGCGTGCGCGGTTTGGCCGATGCGGTGGGCTACCCGGCGGATCCGCCGCCGCTGGCGCCCTGGGCGACGCGCATGAAAGCCGCCCACTACAACGCCGTGGAAAACCTGGTGGTATTTGCGGTGCTGGTGCTGGTGGCTCATGCCCTCGGGGTCAGTGATAACGCCACCCAGACGTCAGCGGTGGTCTATTTCTGGGCTCGAGTGGCGCATTTCTTGGCGTATACGTTCGCCGTTCCCTGGGTGCGAACTCTGGGGTTCGTGATAGGGTCACTGTCCCAACTGTGTATTGCCTGGCAGATTCTCGCGGCCTGAGGCAGGCGGAATTGCCCTGATCTATTCCCCTCCCTGACGACTCGGGCGCGGGCCCGTCAGGCCCTCGTCCAGGGCGTGGTAGATCTTGCCGAAGCACTCGGGATTGTCCATGCACTCAAGAGTAATACGAGCGAGATCGGTTCGGGTGATGCGACCGAAGCTGTTCTGGTCTTCGGTCAGCCGGCCACGTCCCGTGGCGGGCGCCGGCTCATGTTCCAGCAGACCGTTGCGCACGATGGTGTAGTTCAGGCCGCTCTTTTCCAGCTCCACTTCCGCTTGCGCCTTATCCAGCATGTTGGGGCTGTTGGTATCGTAGCCGTACTCCTCTTCCAGAAAGGCCGCGCTGCCCCGCACGCCGATGGAGCTGTGGATGATGATCTGCTGCACGTCGGTGGCTTGCGCAGCCGCTACAATGTTCTGCATGGCCGGCGTATAGAAGGATTGGCCCGCGCGCAGGCGCGCACCGCGCCGCGCCGACGTGTCGATCACGACACGGGGTCTGGTTTGCTCCATCGCCGCCAGCACCGTAGCACCGTCCAGGAGATCGCCCGCCACCGCCTCGTAGTCCAGCCCTTCCAGACGTTTGAAGACAGACGTGGGGCGGTGAAAGACGATCACCTTCTCGCCCCGCTCCAGCAGCATGCGCACGTGGGGCGCGCCCAGTTGACCCGTGGCGCCGAAGACCAGCACGCCCTCCGCTTCAGCCTTGCCCACGGCTACCATCAGCACGGCACTTAACGCCAGACCAACCTGTCGCATCATGTTCGTGAGTTCCTTCCCGTTGAATCGCTCAGTCGGCAAGCGAGATGTGTTCGTAGGGAATAAAGCCGTGCACATCATCAAAGCCGGTGACTCTAGCAGACATGCCCGCAAAGTAGACGAAGTCATACACGAACAGGGATGCGTACTCGTCCCGGTAAAAGGCCATGATGTCATGGCGTAGCGTCAGCGCCCGCTGGGGATCAAATTCGACCTGAGCCTGCTCGATGGTGGGCATGATGCGCGGATCGCAGTACCAGGGGTGGTGCCAGAGGCAGGAATGGTTGTTCAACGCCCGAATCACATCCACGCTGGGCTCGTGGTTGTAGTTGAGGCCGAACGCATGTCCCTCCCAGCCGCCTTCGACCACGTTGCGAATCAGTTCGGCCACGGTAATTACCTGGATCTCCATCTCGATATCAATGGCCGCCAGGTACTGGGCGATCGTTTGCAATATGGCAGCCGCGGCGGGCGTGCTGTTGGTGGTGGCCTGGACGACGAAACGAAATCCGTCGGGATAGCCCGCTTCGCCCAGGAGCGCCCTGGCCGCAGCGGGATCGTAGGGGATCGGTGGCAGATCCGGGTGGTAGCCGAAACATACGGGCGGGGCTGCCTGATTGGCGGGTTGGGCGCTGCCGTTGAGCAGCACCTGGGTGAGAGTGGCGCGGTCCACCGCATAGTTGACGGCCTGGCGGATGCGCCGATCCTTGAATGGGCTGTCCGGCCGATCGACGAAGTTGATGGACCAGGTGGATGCCCCCGGGCGCACGTGACCACGGCCGCCAAAACGCTCGATGTCGGTGACCTCGTCCGGCCCCAGGGACAGGGCGACATCGATGACGCCGGATTGCACCGCCTGGGCTCGACTGGCCGTGTCGGGAATGGCGAGGATCTCCAGTCGGTCCACCTGGGGCGCTCGCCAGGACTCCCGAAAGGCTGAAAACTCAACTTTGCTGGGCTTGAATGCCTCGACCTTGAAGGGTCCCGTACCGACCGGCTGCTGACTGAAGGCGACGGGTCCGAGCCGTTGCCAGGCACCAGGCTCGACCATGTAAAAAATCGGCAGGGAGCGGGGCAGATAGGGCGCCGGTCTGCTGGTAGTGAGCTCTACGGTATGTTCTTTCAGAGCGCGGGCGCTCACGATGATGCTCAGTTCCCGGGCAACCATTTCGGCCAGCGCTGCGTCCGTTTGGAAGAACTCCACCGCAGCAACCACGGCCGCCGCGTTGAAGGGCACACCGTTGGAGAAGCTGACGCCTTGCCGGAGCTGCAGTTCCCAGGTGAGCGGGCCGGTGTTGCGCCAGGCAGTGGCGAGCCAGGGCTGCACCTGTCCCCGGGCATCGATGCGGGTCAGGCCGTCAAAGGTCGCGCCGATGGTGTACAGATTGGGCAGGCCGGTATTGCGGTAGGGATTGCCCTGGGTGACGGGGATGCCCTGCACCCCGACCCGCAGCGTGGTCTGCGCCGGCCCATTCGCAGGCATGACAAAGCCCAGCAGCAAAAGGCCCCACAAGACGCGCCGTAGCATGATCATGCCGTCAAGTTTACGCTGCCACGACAGCGCGTGCGGCTATTCCACCAGGGCGATGTCTTCGAAGTGGATGAAACCGTGCACCACCTTGAAATTGCGCACCCCGGCGGCCAGTCCCGTGAAATAGGCGGGCTCGTACAAAAACAGCGACGCGTACTCGTTGCGATAAAAGGCCATCACCTCCTGGCGCAGGCTGACGGAGCGCTCGGGATCGAACTCGCTCATCGCGGCGTAGATGGTGGGCATGATGCGTTCATCGCAGTACCAGGGGTGATGCCAGAGACAGGAGTGGTTGGTGAGCGGGCGCAGCACCTCAATTCCCGGCTCGTGATTGTAGTTGAGGGCAAAAGCTTCGCCTTCCCAACCACCTTCGATCACGTTGCGGATCAGCTCCGGCACTGTCATCTGTTGAATCCGCATGGTGATGCCGATGCGGGCCAGGTCCTGGGCGACAACCTGATAACCGGCACCATCCGCCGCACTGCTGCCAACCGTGCCCTGGAACAGGAACTCAAAGCCGTCCGGATAGCCGGCCTCGGCCAGCAGCTTCTTGGCAGTGTCAGGATCGTAGGGAATGGGTGGAAGGTCGGGGTTGTAGCCGTAGGACACTCGGGGAGCCGGCTGAGTGGCGGGGTAGGCTGCGCCTTCCAAGAGCGCCGCAATCAATAACTCTCGGTTAACGGCGTAGTTGACGGCTTGGCGTACCCGGCGATCCTTGAAGGGGCTGCCTGGTTTGTCCACGAAATTAATCGCCCAGAGTGACCCGGCCAGGTGGCTTGCGCCCTGGCCGCCGGTCTGGCGGACGGCGGCGACCTCCTCGGGTCCCACCGAGATGGCGATGTCGATAGCGCCGGAAGCCACGGCCTGAGCCCGGCTGGCGGCGTCGGGAATACCCAGAATCTCCAACCGATCGACCTGTGGTGCCCGCCAGGAGCCCTTGAAGGCAGCAAACTCGATCTTGTTGGGTTTGAAAGACTCGGCGATGAACGGGCCGGTGCCCACGGGCGCGCTGGCAAAACCGGTCGGCCCGAGTCTGGCCCACTGGGACGGCTCCACCATATAAAAGATCGGCAGATAGCGGGGCAGCAGGGGCGCCGGCCGATCCGTGGTCAATTCTACGGTGTGGGTGTCCAGGGCTTTGGCAGCGGCGATGAAATTCAGCTCGCGCGCCACCATCTCCGAGAGCGCCAAATCGGTGTTGAAGAACTCAACCACGGCAACGACGGCGTCGGCCGTGAAGGGAACGTCGTTGGAAAACTTAACCCCCTCCCGCAGCTTCAGCACCCAGGTGAGCGGTCCCGTGTTCTCCCAGCTGGTTGCCAGCCAGGGCTGAAGCCGGCCGTGCTCGTCCACTCGGGTCAGCCCGTCGAACATGGCGCCCATGGTGTAGATGTTCGGGGTAAAGGTGTTGCGGTAGGGGTTGCCCTGGGTGAGGGGCACTGCCTGCACGCCAACCCGCAGCGTGGAGTCGGCCGATGCGGCAGCCCCCAACAGGCTGCTCAGGATCAGCAGAGAAAATGACCATAGCTTCATATCAGAATCGCAGCGTGTAATTCACCTTCAGGGTAATGTCCGCATCCGTGGAGCGAAACCCCTCTTCCAGATCGTCGATCATGTTGTGGTTGATCACGAAGAACAGCTCCCGCCCTGCCTGGGGAATCCAGTGGAGGCGGCTGTTGATACCTAAGATATTAGACTGATTATCAAACTGCAGCAGGTTCACCCAGGACAGGGTATTGGAAAAGATAATTCGGGTACGCAGCGTCATCAGACGGGTAATGAAGTTGCCTTCGGGAAGGCGGAAATTGCCATAGCGCAGGGCGCCTTCCAGGCCGAAGTGTTTCGACGGCCGCCAGTTGACGCTGGCGCGCCCGGCTCGCTTCTCTCCGTCGAAGTCGTTACCGCCGAACACCGCCAGGTTGCCGGACAGCGGCCGATGGTCGGCAAAGCGGAAAA
This sequence comes from Gammaproteobacteria bacterium, assembly GCA_041556855.1. GTDB lineage: Bacteria > Pseudomonadota > Gammaproteobacteria > Steroidobacterales > JBFFHS01 > JBFFHS01. The sequence goes on along the minus strand of JBFFHS010000043.1, from coordinate 23,151 downwards.
TCACGCCGTAGTTGTTGTAGGTGTAATTGCCCGCCGGGACTTCGGTGCCTGGAAAAATCTCGAAAGCGTCCTCCACATTCTCCTTCTCGCGCAGCCAGCGGAAGTTGATGCTGTCGCCGCGCTGGTTAGTGAACTCGGCCAGCCGCCAGCGGATCACGCTGGACTGGATACCGCCTTCCAGGTTGTCTACCCGATTGATCTCGACGCCGGAAAACACCTCGCGCAGGCGCCGGGTATTGGGCCGCCATAAATATCCTGCCTCGACCACGTAATTCCGCACATCGGAGCGGCTGATGAAACCCATGGCAGGATTGAAATTGGCCTGCAGTTCCTTGGCTGCCAGGCTGCCGCGAAAACCGGTCTGGTTCGGAAAGCGGATCCGCCCGCCCCAGGCATGGTCGTCGCGCTCCAACCCTTCCGTGTCGCTGATCTGATACCAGGCCTCGGCCTCCATGATTCCCAAGGCTGTGTTGGCGTTGCGATAACGAAAATCGGCACCCACCAGAGTATTGTCGATTTCTGATTGGGGATCGCCGTGGGTGACGATCACTCCGAGGGTGGATTCATCCAGCACGTTGCGGGTCAACCGGCCGACGAACAGATCCTGCTCCGCCAGATCCGCGGTATCGCTCTGCCGAACGGCGAGCGTGCCCAGATTCCATTCGCCCACGCGGCCGCTCAGCTTGGCGCCGAAGTCCAGCGCGATGGGGTCGCCAGCCTCGCTGAGCCCGATGGTTCGGGAGAAGAAGGGGCGGCCGTTTTCCCGGTCGACCTCACTTACGAACGTGCTGGAGTCCTGCCCGCCGATGCGGCCGAACTCGAAGATGTCCGTGTCCTTCAAGAAGAAACGCCGCTTCTCGGGAAAGAACAGAGCGAACCGGGTCAGGTTGACCTGGCGGTCATCCACCTCGGTGGCGGAGAAATCCGTGTTCAAGGTGATGGATCCGTTCAAGGACGGAGTGATCTTGTAGAACAGGTCCAGCGACGGTTCGAAGACGGACTCCGTGGTGGATGCCGCGAAATCGCGGCGCTCGCCGAGGGACAGCGATGGAACGATGTCCAGGCCGAGCCCCGAGTCCAGCCCCGTAAGACCGTAAAGCTCGCCGGTGGCGCTGGGATTGATGACCCGATTCTGGGACACCCAGGAGATGCGCTCCACCTTGCGCACGATATCCCGGGAAACGTTCAAGCCCCAGGTGTCCCCGGCTTCTTTGAAGGATAGCGTCTTCATGGGAATGGCCATCTCGGCGGTCCAGCCGAACTCCGTGCGGGCGGCTTCGCCGCGCCAGATTCCGTCCCATTCGGGCAGGTACTGGGGACCGTCGTAGAGCCCATCGCTGCGAACGCCGTTAGCGTTCAGATAAAAGAAGGTGCCGCTACGCTTGCGGTTGAAGGGATCGATGAGCACGAACAGGTGATCATCCCGGGAAGCGTTGCCGGACTGCTGCAGGCTGCGGGCCGTAATTTTTTCCGGCTGGGCATCCCAGAATTTGCCGGCCACGTAGAGGGTATCTTTGTCGAAGAGCACATAAAACTCGGTGCGCTCGCTGGGTTCGGCATATTCTTCTGGCAGCACCTGGTGCACGTCGGCGATGACCGCCGCCCGCTCCCAGTCCGGCTCATCCAGCACACCGTCGATGTGCAGCGGGCTCGCGGCGCGCACCGCTTCGATGCGTTTCCCACCGCTCTGCCCGGTTGCACCCGCGGCGGGGTCGATCAGGGCACACATGGCAAAGCATGCGAGCCAGATAGATCCCGATGGCCGTCCCTGCACGGGGTTCTCCTCCCAGATCAAGCGTTTTCAGCCGGCGGTCAGCGTCTCGATGGACTGGGACTGCTCCGTCAGGCACGTCTCTGGATAGTCCAGCCGCGTCCTGACACTGCTGGATGTTTCGACGGTCATGGGGGTCCCCGGCCTTCTCACGGGCTTGTGATTTGCTATTGTAGAACTCCGCCAAGGATTATGGGCGCAAAAAAACAACTGGCCGGGGGGCTAATCCCGGCGGCGGGGGAAACCATGAAAAGCTTGCAGATTTGGCGCTACGCGCTGGTTCTTTTGGTTGGCGGCGGGGCGCCATTCACTATTCAGGCCCAGGCGTGGGACCAGCAGATCGTCGGTACCCTGGAGGCTGACGGTGGCGGCTGGGCCTCGTTAGAGTTGGTGAACGTTGCGGCCTTTCCGGTGGACGCGGAACCCCGCTTTGGCACCCGTTCCAAGACCATCTTCCGCGGCCCCGAGGTGGGCGCGCTGATCTATACGGTATTCATTCCGTCCTGGGATACGAAGATGCGGCCTGCCAGCCCCCACTATCATCTGTGGCACGAGTGGGGCTACACCCTGAAGGGTGATTCGGTGCTTTACGAAGCCATCAGTCCCTACCAGAAGAACGGCAAGATGCAGTGGAAGCCCCAGGGCGGCTGGCTGGATCGTCCCCCCTATTCCATCCACAGCGTGAACTGGAAGACCGGTGGCGGTCTGCGACCCCAAACGCCCTACTACCTGCTGCTCTATGAAGAGGGTGACGGCAGCGTGATCACGATCGGGCCAAACAGCGACCATTATGGTGTGAAGCCCGGCGTTCGGCCCGATCCCTACCAGCCCGATTGGCGCCAGGTGAAACAGTGGAACGCGCCCTGGTTGGTGGATACGGCGCGGGATCTGGAATGGGAGACCGACAGCAACGTGGAGGGTCGCTTTCTGAAATGGTTGAGCGACGACTGGCAGGGCGGGTTTCGCGCTCAGCTGGTGAAAATTCCACCGGGCTGGACCCCGACAGAGGACACTCCGGACACCTATTTCGAACGCGCCAACCGCATGCGCTACATGATCTGGGGCGACATGAAGGTATGGATGTTCCAGCGTCCGGGGCAACCGGGTGAGGCCGTGACCGTCACGGAGGATTTTTTTGTTTATCAACCACCGCGCAGCATCTGGGGTTATGGCGACGGCCCGGTGACGGAACTCGGTGCCATCTGGCTGGAGGTGACCTACGCCCGCGGCCTGTCCCACGGCGGCGGGCCTATCGAAGAGCCTAAAGTCGCGCGCTGAGTGAGATGAGCACATCGTTCGCAGCCGAGCTGGCGCCCATCGCCGCGGCGTGCAACGCCTTCTGGCAGGCCTGGTCGGCGCGGGACGACGCTGCCCTTGTGAACCTGTGGGACCTTGACGACGCCGCCGCGACCTACGTCCCTGCCGACGCCCCGGATCGCATCCTGGGCGGCCCGGCCATTGCCGACTATCTGCGGCAGCGGGTGCAGGACTTCCAGGACATCCGCATGCGTCCGGCGATACTCAAGCCCCGACGCCTGAAGGCGGATCTGGGGGCGGCCTTCGCCGTGCTGGACTGGGCTCATCGCCGGCGGGCCGGGGAGCTCCCCGTGGGCGGCACGATTCGCGTGGCCGCCGTGCTGCGCCAAAGCGAGGAGACCTGGCGCTTTTGCCACTACGCGGAAGCCCCCGTGGCACCCCTGGTGGAGCTGCGCCAGTTCTATCAGCGCATTGCGGCGGACGGTCATGAGGCGTGGTCGTGAGTGACGCCGTGGCAGCCGTCCGGGCCGTGATCGAGGAATACGTGGGCTGCGCCGCCACGATGGATTTTGCGCGGCGCAGAGCCCTGTGGGACGCGGACGAGCCCGAGCCGATTCTGTGTCCCGAGGAGGCGGCGGAGCCTCTCATTGGCTGGCAGGCCATGGATGGGTACTGGTCCCGCTCCCGGGTGGTGATGGCGGATTTAAAGGCGAAGGCCGCTCACATTCGCATTACGCTGCTTGCCGATGACATCGCCTGGGCCACCTACGACAACCGCTGGATCGCGACCATGGCGGGCCCGGCGGCGGAGGCGCCCATAGCGGCCGACGTGCGCATGAACGCGCTGCTGCGCAAGACCGCTGCCGGCTGGCGGTATTTTCAACTGGTGGAGGGGCCGGTGGATCTGATGACCATGGCCCGGCAGGCGGCGCAGCGCAGGGCGGCGGAGCTGTTTGACGAGGAGATTTGAGGTGGACGAGAAGGGATCGGCCCGTGCCGAGCAGCAGTTTTTCGACGATCCGGCGGTGGATCGTCTGATGGGTGTGTTAATGGCGCTGGCCACCGAGCACTACGTGTTACGGGATCGCTATCGCGCCCTGGAACGCCAGCTGGCCACAGCCGGGCAGGTCGATGTGGCGGCGCTGGACAGCGAGCCTGGAGCCGACGAGCTGAGCGCCAGCCGTCAGGACCGGGACGATTTTGTCAACGCGCTGCTGCAGCCGTTGCTGGGTCAGCAGCAGTCTCTGGGTGCAACCGGGCGTTTCAGCTTGCGCCAGAAGTAACGGAGGATTCTGCGTGGACGAACGTGCATTTAGCGCCGCTCAGGCATTCCTGCTGAGCGCCAAGACTTTCTGGACCACGACCATGTACCAGGCGCTGCGTGCTGAGCTTGGGGCAGCCGTCGGTGATGCCTCGGGCGAGCTCACGGTGGCGGATGTGGCCGCCGCCCTGGAGGATCGTCCCCTGTATCAGTACTTCGCCTGGTTGGAGCGCCATCTGCAGCGCTTGAAATACGCCGGTCGCTACGGTCTGGTGCCCTATCATCGGGAGCGGCGGGATGCTCTGCTGGCGGATCTTCAGGGTCAGCCCGAAGTGAATCCCGACTTCCAGCAACCAGGCTATTACACCGGCTGCGATATTCACCAGCACCCCGGCGGCGTGTGGTCCGAGGACATAGCGGGCTGTGTCTACGAACGGGGCGCCCGCACCACCACGCCGCTGCTCGGCGCGGCTCACAAGGATCTGCACGGCCGCTTTACCGATCTGGTGGCCGCCGCCGGCACGCCCCACCGTATCCTGGATATGGGTTGCGGCTTCGGAAAAAGCACTGGCCCCTTCGCGGCCGAGTTTCCCGATGCCCAGTTGGAGGCAGTGGATCTATCCGCCCCCTGCGTGAAGCTGGCTGCTCATCTGGCCGCTGCAAAAGAAGCGGACCACGTGCGCTTCCGGCAATTGGATGCGCGCCATACCGACTACGACGACGCATCCTTCGATCTGGTGACCTCCACCATGTTGCTGCATGAGTTGCCGCCCAAGGCGCTGGACGAGTTGCTGGAGGAGGCCTTTCGCGTGCTGGAGCCGGGCGGTCGCATGGTGCATCTGGATTACTACGCTCTACCGGATGGTTTTCGCCGCTTCCTGCATTACGGTCACGCCCGGCGTAACAACGAGCCTTTCATGCAGCCGTTGGCAGAACGGGATCTGGCCCAGGTGTTGCGGGACAAGGGGTTCACAGACGTAGAGATCAAGCCCTTTAAGGAAGCCGAGGACGTGGACCTGGCCGCCAACGACGCCTGGCGGTTTCCGTGGACCGTGATTGCGGCGACCAAGCCCGCAGCCTGACCGGTTCCAGTGAGGCCCGGTGACGAGCGCCGCTGATCTTAAGGCTGCGGTCGCGGCTCACCGGCAGGGCAATCTGGATGAAGCCGATGCCCGGTATGCCCGGGTGCTGGCAGCCGAACCCGGGCATCCGGAGGCGCTGCGGTTACGCGGCGTGCTGGCCCGGCAGTGCGGTAACCTGGGTGCTGCCATCCAGCTGCTGACCGACGCCGCGGCGGCCGCGCCGCAAGACGCCGACTGCCTGTGCGAGCTGGGTTTAAGCCTCATGGTGGCCGGCGACCTGGTCAGCGCCGAAACGGCTCTGCGGGCTGCCGTTGTCCGGGCACCCCAATCGGTCAAGGCGCTGGCCAACCTGGGCGCCGTGCTGCAGTACCGGCAGCGTCCGGATGAGGCGATCGCCTGCTACCAGGATGCCCTGGACCGGACGCCCGACGAGCAGATCCGCGCCAACCTGGCCAGCGCGTTACTGGATGCGGGTCGCGGCGAGGACGCTCTTGGGGTGTGCGATGAGGTGCTGTCGGCAGCCGCCGCTAACCCCCTTCTCCGGGCCACCCGCGGCACCATTCTCAACGGCCTGGAGCGTTATGGGGAGGCGGTGACGGAGCTGCGCGCCGCGCTGGCCGAGCGACCGGCGGATGATATGGCCTGGGTCAATCTGGCTTATGCCGAGGCCGCGTTGGGCGATACGGCCGCGGCCCGGGCGAGCCTGGAGCGTGCCGTGGGCAACAATCCCGACAACGCCCGTGCCGTGTCCGATCTGATGGGCTTGCTGCTGTGCCAGCAGGACGCGTCCGGGGCTTGTGCTCTGGGAAAGAGCTTTCTGCGTCGTCATCCCGGCGAGCGCCAGGTGCTGGCGATGCAGGCCTTTGCCCTGCAGGCTCATGGCGATCAGCAGGCTGCGGCCGAGCTGCTGGATTTCCGTCACTTTATCCGCATCCAGGCGCTGCCGACTCCGCCGGGCTATGAGAGCGTGGCCGCGTTCAACGACGCGCTGGCACAGTTGATCAGTGCCGATCCCAGCTTGCGCAGCGGACCGGTGACCAAGGCCACCCGGGGTGGTGGTCAGACCGCAGAGTTGGATCTCGACGCCCATCCGGCGTTGAGCGCCTTGGGGGACATGATCAATGGGGCGGTCGGCGCGGCGGCGGCGCAGCTGCGGGAAGACGGTTTTGCCGATCATCCCGTCGTGGCCTTCGGGGCGGAACGCTGGGCGCTGCGAGTCTGGGGCACGGTGTTGCAGAGTGGCGGGCGGCAGCTGGCTCATATCCACCCTTTGGGCTGGCTCAGCGGCGTTTATTACGTGCGCCTGCCCACCGACATGCGGTCTGCTGAGCCCAATGCAGGCGGACTGGAGTTCGGTCAGCCACCGGAGCGCGTGCGGCTCGCCGAGAGGCCCATGTGCCATGACCTGGCGCCCCGCGAGGGGAACCTGGTGCTGTTCCCGTCCTACTTCTACCACCAGACACGGCCGTTCCTCAGCCGGGAGCCTCGTATCAGCATCGCTTTCGATGCGGTGCCCATTCGCGCCTGAGGGATTCATCTCTCACGGAATAAAACGCGCCGCGGGACGGCGGGGGTCCGACCGTCAAGCGCTGGCTATAATCATGAGCCCAGTGACCGCAGTGAGCATTGACCATGGCAACCAGCGTGCGACTGTCGAAAATTTACCGACCCACCCACGACGAAGCGGCGCGGCACGCTTTCGTAGGGGCCCTTAAGGGGTATCTCAACGGACCCCTCGAGACCCAGCTGGATCAGCAGTATGAGCACCAGCTGAAGAACGAGTACGCCGAGCGCAGCGGGCACGAGCCGCGGGATCGGCTGGAGGGCACCGAGGCATTCAGGGACAGTCACCTTTATCAGCTATGGGGCTCGTCGGTGTACACCTCCCAGGACCTGATGTGGGAATCCGTGGGCGAGACTATTGATCGCCTGCTGCCGGAATTTGAAGCGCGCCGCCAGGACATCGAAGCCAGTGCGCAGCTGGGCCGGTTGGAGCTGGATCCTAACTTCGATCCGCCCGAGCCCATCAAGCATGTTGAAATCCATCGCCAGCCCGGCGGTTATTTCGGCGCCCCCGGCAACACGGATCTGCGCCTGGGCATGCACTACTTCGGCACCGTAGAGCTCTACCGGGCCGCCAAGGGATTGTCCGACGGCGGTCGGGTGGGTGAGCCGAATATGGGCGACTATCTGCTGGGCGCGCTGCGGCGACGCTTCCCGGAGTTCGAGGCCAGCGCGGTGCTGGATATGGGCTGTGGTCCGGGCGTCGAGACGGTGGCCTACAAGCGGGCCTTTTCGAACGCAGAGGTCTGGGGCGTGGATCTGTCCGCGCCCTTCCTGCGCTTCGGCCATATCTGGGCGGAAGATCAGGGTCTGGCCATCAACTTCCGCCAGGCCAGTGCCGCCGATACGGGTTTCGAGGACGGCACATTCGATCTGATCATGTCCCACATCCTGTTTCACGAGACCTGGCACGATATCCTGCCGGCCATCATGCGTGAGGCTCACCGCCTGCTGCGCCCCGGCGGCGTCTTTCTGAATGGCGACACGCCCTATCAGCCCCAGCGTTTAAGCATGCAGAAGCAGGTCACCAATCACTGGCAGGTGGTCAACAACGGCGAGCCCTTCTGGACCGGCTATGCGGACACGGATATCAGGCGAGCGCTGATCGATGGAGGTTTTGCCGAGGACCAGGTGTTCAACGACTACGACCCTCTAGGACAGGGTGTCTACTACGTCTTCGGCGGCCGTAAGGCAGCTTGATCATGGCCGATCAGGATTATCAAGGCCCCCAGCCCATTGACCGGCCCCGGCAGATCGCAGAGCTGACCCCTGATCAGATGGTGGCCGCGCTGCTGCGGCTGACCATGGAGATCAGTGTGCTCAGGGATCGTCTGGCGACCCACGAGGCTCTGCTGGCCGAGCACGGCCTGCTGAGCACGGCATCCATCGACGCCTTCGAGCTGACCGCCGAGGACCGGGAGCGCCGTACCCAGGCGCGCCTTACGCTCATCGACAATTTAATGAAAGACCTGTCCTGATCAGCGGAGCACGTATGACAGACCGCGAAGCCCTGAAGCAGAAAGTCCTGGACTTTATTCACCAACAGGACCCCACCGCGCTCATCAGCGAGACGGACAAGGAGGCGCTGCGCGACCTGATCGAACAGCTGCTGCCCCACACGCCCATTCCCGATCCGATCCATCAGCAGGAGCGGGCGGCGGGCGTGTGGGTAAGCCTGTTCGCAAGCTTCGGCGCTAAGCATTCCGATGATCAGCCCCTTGAGCACACCACCAATCTGGCCGTCTTGAGTTTTGGCAACCTGCCCGCGGCCACGGTGCACACGACGGCGATCCACCAGGAGATCGATGCCGCCACCAAGGCCTACAACAACGTGATCTATGTCGACAATGAGGATCGCTCGGCCCATGCCGTGTTGGTGGTGCACGGTACCTATTCGGCCGACCAGGAGAACCCGCAGCGCTACAGCGTGGCGTTTTCCGGCGTATCGCTACATGGGGCGGATGGTCAGTCCGATGACGAGCTGCGCGAGCAGTTCTCTCTGGCGCCCGATGCAGCGCTGAAAAAAGCATTCAAGCCACCGGCCCTGCACTCGGACATCGTCTACCTCGACGAGGACCTGCGTATCAACTTCGGCGGTCTCAAGGGTTTCTACGTGCTGCTGCGGGCGGAGCGCCCGGCCTTCTCCCTGGCCCTGAGCGCCGCGGCTTAGCAATTGCCTAGGCAGCGTAGGGCACGCGCCGGAAGCGGCGCAGATCCCCGGATGTGCTGATGGCGCAGCCGATGCCGCGCTGAGGGTGCTCGGCGAAGGTCCGGTCGGACCAGCCGTAGTAGTGCAGCAGCCAGCCGGCGTCGGTGACGGTCAGGCGCGGTACGGCCACGCCGGCGTGATCCCAGGCGCCTTCGATGCCGACGGTGAAGATGGGCGTGTCATAGAGCCTGCGCCAGGTAATGGCGTCATCGGATACGGCTGCTCCTATGGAGCGCCGCGCGCCGGCTTCCGCCCGGCCGTCCTTGGCGGTATACAGCATCAGCCAGCGGGGCCCGTCCGTCATGGGATTGGCCATGGGGCAGCGCGTGATGACGCCGCCGGCTTCGAACAGCATGGCCTCGTGGTCCCACTTAAGATCGCTCAAGTATTCCCAGCGGTCGCCGTCCTTGGAGGCGGCAATGCGCGAGCGCCAGTAGCGGCCCAGCTTGTCGACGGAGGTGTAGTGCACCAGGAATCGCTCGCCGTCATGCAGCAGGCTGGGGAAGGCCGAGTAAATGTCATCGTCGCGCACGTCGATGATGGCGCCGCCGGTGCCCTTGCCCGGCACCCGCGTCCAGTTCAGCCCGTCCCGGCTTTTTGCCAGACCGATGCGCAGCCGATAACCCTTGTAGCGATAGTTGGGCGGTGTTCCCGTTGGTATCTCCTGGTTGCCGCCGAAGTACACCATCAGCCATTCATCGCCGTGGCGGATCACGTCGCCGGTGGCAACGTGCACGGAGTCGAAGGCCTGCGGATCCGGGTTCGGCGTCAGCACCGCGCCGCCGGTCAGGGGGCCGTCTTCTCGCCTCCAGCGGATCCCGTCCTCGGACACCGCCGTGGCAATGCTTTCGGTGCCGAACTCCGGCGCCAGCCCCTGGGGAAAGTTGGCGCTTCTGCCGTAGTACCACATGCGCCAGCGAGCGCTGGCGGCGTCCCAGCGAATCACCGGGCCGCCCAGGCGAGTCTCGTCACAGCGCCCGGCGGGGCCGGGTTCCAGCACCAGGCCGGCGCGAAACAGCTCCCGGTGGGGCAGCGTCGTTTGCGCGCTGAGCCGGGACGCCGTGCCCCAAGCGGCCAGGCCGGTCAAGAACTGGCGGCGATCCATCATCGGCGCTGGGGCCGCGGCGCCTGTTCGCCGGGTCCGCGGATGATGCCGCGTATCAGGGTATTGGGTAGATAAGCGTTGTCCCATTCCGGTTCCTTTGGTGGACGCTTGCCCAGCCGCAGCACGATCAGTTGTTCCGAGGGCACGATATGGACGGTCTGGTTGCTGTTGCCGTCGAACAGGAACAGGTCTTCGGCCAGATAGGGTTCGGAGTGCAGGGTCTTGCCCACCTCGATCTCCGGATTGGCCGCGCCGCGCCGCTCTACATATTGGCCGGCCACGTAGACGCCCATGCCGGCCCACGGGTTCTCGGCTGTGGCTGTGCGCATGGCAGTCACGTAACCTTCCGGAAGCAGCCGCCGCCCCTCCCATACGCCGTCCTGGAGCAGCAGTATGGCGAGTCGCAGGAAGGTCTCGGCGGGCAGCAGGACGCAGCAGCCGGAATGGGCCACGCCGCCAGGCCGGTTCAGCCAGATGGTGCCGCCCAGGGCGCCCACAGGCTTGAGCACCTGCTCCGACACCCAATCCTGATAGCTCATCCCGGTGGCGCGCTCGAGCACCGGCGAGACCAGTTCCGCGGTAGCGTTGTTGTACTCGTAGCGCGAGCCGGGCACGTGGGTCAGGGGATAGCGGTTGATGATGATCTCTTCGTGGCGCGGATGCAGGTAGGCTCGCAGCAGGATGTTGCCGGGCTCCATTGCGTTGGCCTGGGGTAAAAGGCCTGAGCGCATGTCCAGAAGATGGCGCATCAGGATTCCGGCCCGCTCCGTGCCGCGCCATTCGGGCAGGAAATCTGCCACCGGCTGCCGCAGCGATTCCACATGGCCGGCGGCCACGGCCCGGCCCATGGCCACCGCCGTCAGGGGCTTGGCCAGGGAATAAGAAATCATGGGCTCGTCGACGGTGAAATCGTTCCAGTAGCGCGCCAATTCCACCCGTCCTCTGCGCCAGACTATGAGCACGTTGGAATTGCCGGCCTCGGCATAGGCGGCAACGGCGTCCAGGGCTTCGGCGCCGATGGTGCGCTCAGCTGGCGCCGCCTGGGGCAGGGGCCGCCAGTCGGCAGCGCCCGGCACGGGCACCAGGGGATCATAGCCGCCGTCCCTGGGCTGGGCGCGAAGGCGCTCGGCGGTGCTGTTGACCCGCTCCAGATAGAGCCGCTCATCCGCCGCCGCCTGCTCGGCGCTGACCGGCTGCTCCAGGATGTTGCCTGGCATATCCACCGCCGCGATCGCGCAGCCAGCGCTGGCCAGTCCGACGCTCAGCAGACCGGCCGGCCCGTGGCGCAACAGGCGCTGCACCTTCAGGAGCTCGCCCTTTCTTTCGCCGCCTGGGCTTTCAGAGACTCCACCGAGAAGCTCTTGCGATGCCCCGCGCCAATCACCCGCGCCACGAACACATCCCGCTCCGCGTCCAGCTTTTTGGCCAGATCTTCAGGCGGTGCGTACTCGTCCAGCTGACCCTGTTTCAGGATGCCGGCCTCGGCCAGCAGGTGCTCCAGCACCAGCACCCGGTCCCGCAGGATCCACAGCTCCGAGAGCATCTCCGTCTGGGTGGCCGCCAGGGACTCCATTTCCTGGGAGCTCAGGTTGGGTCGGTCCGGTTTTTCCGTCGTTCTTGTCACTGTGTTTCGCCCGTATCTAGGGTTTGCGGCCGCGGGTCACATAGGGATAACCGTGCTCCTGCAGTGCGTATTCCTCCACGTCCACGAAGCCGATCTCCGCCATGGCCGCGGCCAGGTTGAACAGGCCCGCCTCGGTGAAAAAAGGCTCGGCCCGATACTCGGTTTCCCAGTCCAGAATCACCGCCTGCAATGGCTCCACGGCGCGGAAGGGCGGCGGATCCGAGATCACCATTTCCCCGCCCGGCTCGAGAATCCGGAACATCTCCCGGAGCACGTCGTAGCTCACCTGCTGGGGCATTTCATGGTGCAGGGCATAGGAGATCACGGCATCGACGCTGTTGTCGGGCTCGGCGACCTGGCGGCCGTCCTCCTGGCGGAAGGTGATATTCCAACCCATGCGCTCGCTCATGGCGTGGCCGTCGGTCAGCAGGCGTGCCGAGAGGTCACCACCCACCAGCTCTGCCTCCGGATGCATGGCGCGGATAATCCCCAAGGTACCGGCGCCACCGCAGCCCACGTCATAGACCCGCCGCAGCGGCGAATGTCGGAACTGACCGATCACCTCGCGGCGCTGGGCACGAATGTCGTCATTGACCCCGACGGCAGCATATCCGCCCCGGCTGAAAACATAGGGAAAGATGCCCAGGGCGAACATGGCGTTGGTCAGGTCATAGCCATCCCAGCCGCCGGGCTCCAGGTGCCATTCCACGCCGTCGAAATACTCGGGCACCGGCAGGTCCGGAGCAAGAATCAGCCGTTCGTTGGGTTGCGGCCGCTGGCTGAAGACAGGCGCCAACTTTTCCCGCTCACGTTCCACAGCGATCAGCGATCTCACCCAGTTCTCTTCCGCCACGTAGCGCTGGTAGAAGCGATTGAAGCGGTACGCGTTGGAGCGCTCGGCAACCCCGCGGGCCTGATCCACCCGCCGCTGCCATTCCGCCTGGTCGCCTTCCTTGTGGAACGCGTCTGCGAGCGTCGCGCTGTCGGGCTCGGCGGCGAACTCCTCGCGGGCCTTGTTCAACAGCTCACCTGAGGAGAACACCTGCAGGGAGCCCAAAAAGCCCATGCCGGCCCGGCCGCGTTGGTCCAGCGATACCTGGTCTGGTTTGATCCCGATGCTCATCTTGGCCTCTCCTGTGAATGCAAAACGGTCGCCACCCGGATGCTGGCCCCCAAACGGCTATGTCGTACGGGGACCCGTCCTACCGACTAGTCAACCACGAAGCGACCAGTTCGCCAAAGACCTGAGGCTGCTCCAGGTTCACCAGGTGAGCGGCCGGGCCTATGATTTCGAAACGGCTGCCGGGCGTGGCTCGGGCCATTTCCGCCATGACGTCGCTGGGCGCCCCCTGGTCGGCGGCGCCGGCCACATAGAGCACCGGTGCGGCGATCTCGCCCAGGTGGTCGCCATAGCCTAATCCGGTCAAGGCTGCCGCGCAGCCACAATAGCCGGCCACGCTGGTGCCCAGAATCATGTCGCGCACCCGCTGCAGCGTCGGCGCGTTTTCCGGTGCCGCGCGAAACGCCGGGGTGAACCAGCGCTCCAGGGTCCCCTCCAGCGTGACGGCCACCCCATCGCGCCCAACGGTTGCGATGCGCTCGCGCCACATCTGGGCATAGTCCGGCGGCGCGTCGGCGATGGCGGCGCAGCACACCAGGCGCCGGAGTCGGCCCGGATGATGGATCGCCAGCCCCAGCCCCGTCATGCCGCCCAGGGACAGGCCGAGAAAGTCCGCCCGGTGAATATCGAGGGCGTCCATCAGGCCGATGACGTCGTTGACCAGCAGGGCCAGCGAGTAGGGCCCGGGCGTTGCGCCGCTGGCGCCGTGCCCGCGGGCGTCGAAACGCAGCACCCGATGGTTGGCGGCCAGTTGTTCCATCTGGGGTGACCACATGCGGTGATCGGATGCCAGGGAGTTGGCCGCTACCAGCCACGGCGCCTCGGGGTCACCGTCCACGCGATAGGCCAACTGAACGCCGTTAACTGTCAGATGCTGCATCTTAAGTTCGGCCAGACGGGCGCTCGTTGCGGGCTAATGGTCGGCGATGGCCGGCGCAACCTGCTCGGCCAGCAGGATCATGGAGCGCCGCGCCAGATCTGGATCCGCCCAGTCCTTCCCGGCATACAAGAGCGTGCCGAAATCACCCACCGTCTCGCGAAATGCCAGCAGCTCGTCGATGACCTTGTCGGGCGTGCCCCAGATCACCAGATCATCGAGCACCGTGTCCAACTGTACTGCCTCGTCAGGCAGAGCCTGATCTTTCTTGAACAGGTTGGCGCGGCCGCCTGTCTTCATCTTGGTGACGATCTGGTCGTAGTAGTAACGATAGGGGCTGGCAGGGCCCGTCGCGTATTCCCGGGCCGTGTTCAAATCGTCCGCTACGAACACGCTTTTCGCCACCCGCCAGTTGGCAAGGTCCGCTGTTCGTCCGCCCGCCTCGCATCCTTCCTCGTATTTCGGCCAGTGGGTGGCCACCCACTGGGGCAGCAGAAAATTAGCCGAAATGGGGTCCCAGCCCCGCTCTGCCGCCGAAATCAGGCCCTTGGAGTAGGGCGCAACGGCGGTGACGACGATGGGCGGGTGGGGCTTCTGCAATGGCTTCGCCACCCGTCCCTGGCCGATCTTCTCGATCATGGTGCGAGCGGTGGAGAGCTGCCAGTATTTGCCCTGAAGCTCATAGGGTGGATCCTCTTGCCAGAGCTTGAGCACCAGGTCGATGGCCTCGACAAACATCTCGGTGCGATTACTGTCCAGATTGCCAAAGATCTCGGCATCGGAAAGCAACCCGCCAGGGCTGATGCCGAAAATGAATCGCCCATCCAGCATGTGGTCCAACATGGCAACCTGGGCCGCGACCGCGGCCGGATGAGCGTTGGGCATATTCACGGTGCCCGTGCCCAAACGGATGGATTGCGTGGCGTCTACCAGACTGGCAATAAAGATCGCGCAGGAGGTGATGTTTTCCGCCTGGTCGGTGACATGCTCGCCCACGTAGCCTTCTACGAAGCCAAGCTCATCGGCCAGCTGGAAGGCCGCCCGATCCTCCGCAAGGGACTGCCGCCAGTCCTTGTCCAGAGGATGAATGGGCATGGTGAAAAAACCCAGCTTCATGGTGTGCTCCCGTGGGTTGTGGTTGTTTTTTTTGGTGTGCTCAGCTCGCAATGCGAGCCGCCCCCAACTGACAGGAGTGACTCTAGGAGGCGTTATGCGGGGAGTCAAGTGTTCAAAATATGGACCATAATTGTTCATATAGAGGAACGAGCTATATTGATTAGAACGTCGTCGACGGGACGTGAATGGATGGCAGCGTTTGGGACTCTAGCGCTAATCTGAGTGGCGACTCGGCGTCGACCGGCGCTAGAATGCAGCGCAAAGCCACCACAGGAGACCAAGATGGCTGAGAAGAACAACGTGGGCCGCGAGTCGGTCTGGCCCGGCCTGGAAGCCGGTGTGCCCAAACCCCTGATGCCCTACAGCCCGGCCATGAAAGGTGGCGACTGGGTGTTCATTGCCGGGCAAATCGCCAGCGATTTTGCCACCGGTCTCGCCCCCGAGGTTCGCGAGGCCATGGAAACCAATCCGTTCCTGCACGACGAGTTGGAGCTGCAAAGCCGTTTCGTCCTCAACAATCTGGCCAACACGGTTGCCGCCACGGGCTGCGATATCCAGCAGGACATGGTGCGCATCTGGCAGTGGTTCGTCACGGACCGGCCGACGCCCGAGGATTTTTCGGTCGGCAACAATGCTCACGACATCAGCATCGAGTCCTACCTGCGGGTGCGTCGGGAGATCGTCGGCGAGGCCTGCCCACCGGCCTCTGCCTTGTCCATCCGCGAGCTGTTGTGCCTGGGTACCCAGGTCGAGGTGGACATGATCTGCATCGCCGACGGGCAGGCGTCGGAGGCCATACCCATGCCCGACGACCTGGGTAGGGTCGCCGAGGGTCATCAGGCGGGCCTGCGCCACGGTGATTGGGTCTTTCTGGCTGCCCAGAACGCCGCCGACATGCCGAGCCGGTTGACTGCGGATTACCTGGATTCACCCGTCGAGCGGCAGACCGATCACGTGCTGGAAAAGCTGAGCCGGATGGCGGCGGCAGCCGGCACGTCCTTGGACCGGGCGGTCAAGGCGGACGTCTACATTGGCCATCCGAAGGACTTTGCCGCGATGAACCGGGTCTGGCGGCGGTGGTTTCCCAAGGACCCGCCGGCGCGCGTGGTTATCCCCTACCTGGGCATGGGCCACGCGGGCAGCCGGGTGGAAGTGGCCCTCACCCTGCTGGCCGGCGACGCCCAACTGTCGAAACAGACCATTGAGACTTCCGAGGCGCCGGAGCCTCTGGGTCATGAGCCCCAGGCGGTCAAGGTGGGCGACCTGTTGTTCTTCAGCACCCAGATGGCCTTCGACTCCTCAGGCCAGCTCGCCCAGGGCATGGTCCGCGACCCGGCCTTTCCCTGGTACGGCTCGCCCGCCCAGGCCCAGATGCGCTACATGATGAAAAACATCAGCGCCATCTGCGAGGCGGCGGGCACCAGCGTGGATCAGATCGTGCGGCGGGTGTGCTTCCACAGCGACTTCCAGTGGTTTGCCGAGTCCATCGCCGAGTGGGCGTCCTATTTCCCTGAAGATAAGCCGGCGTCTACCACGTTGCGGCTTGGCGGACCGCTGGTGGTGCCTGGTGCAGATACGTTGTTGGACCTGATCGCCTATGTCCCGGACTGAGCGGCAGGTGGGAACGGGGGCCAAAAAGTTTTTTAACGTCCCCGTCGCCGTGATGCACCCCGACCCGCAAACAGACGCGCTTCGGGCCCTGCTGATGGATGAACCTCGATGAATCTGGGATTCGTTGGTCTCGGTAAGATGGGCGCCGTGATGGCGCCGCGACTGCTTGCCGCGGGTCACCAGGTCATCGCCTGGAACCGCAGCCCGCAGCCGCTGGCAGATCTGCAAAGGCTCGGTGCGCAGGCTGCGAGCCATCCCCGGGCTGTGGTCGAAGACTCCGAGATCATCGTCACGATCTTGAGCGACGACAGCGCGGCGCAGCAGGTGTATCACGGCGAACATGGTTTGTTCGCCGAGCCCGCCGCCGGCACGCTGTTCGTAGACATGAGCACCTTGCGGCCGGACACCATGCGCGCGCTGGCCGCGCGCGCCGCGCAGCTTGGCTGTGCGTTTCTCGACGCGCCGGTGCTGGGCACCGTAGCGCCCGCGGCCAAGGGCCAGTTGGTCGCCCTGGTCGGCGGTGAGGCTGAGGATCTGGAGCGCGCCACGCCCGTGCTGGACATTCTCTGCCGCCGCGTGGTCCACGCCGGCCCTCAAGGCCAGGGCGCGCTGCTCAAGTTGGCGATCAACCTGCTCCTGGGGGTGTACTGGCAGGCGCTGGGCGAGGCGGTGGCCATGGGTCGCTCCGGCGGCTTGTCGCTGGATCTGATGCTCGAGGCTATCGGCGCAAGCGGCGCTGCGCTTTCTGCCCTGCCGCTGAAGACCGCTGCCATCGAGGATCCCGAGGGTCATGTGGCGTTCGACGTGAATGCCATGCTGAAGGACCTAAGCTACATCGTGGAAACGGCCCAGCGCCATGGGGTGCCGGCGCCCGCGGCGACAGCGGCGCTGGCGAGCTACGAGGCCGCCGCGCGGCGTGGCTGGGGGAAAGCGGATTCAGTGGCGGTGGTCACGCGTATGGCCGAACTGTTGGCGGCGGAGTGAGCGGCAGCATGCAGGTCGACTGGGATGTGGGTATCGAAATGGATGATGGACTGGTGCTGCGCGCGGATGTGTTCCGCCCGGCCCAGGAGGGTCGCTATCCGGTGCTGCTGACCTATGGCCCTTATGCCAAGGGTCTGGCGTTTCAGGATGGCTATCCCAGCGCCTGGGAGCGCATGGCCCGGGAGCACCCGGACGTCACCGCCGGTTCCAGCAATGTGTATCAGAACTGGGAAGTGGTGGATCCGGAGAAATGGGTGCCCCACGGGTACGTCTGCGTGCGGGTAGATTCTCGCGGCTGTGGGTGTTCGCCCGGTTTCGTGCAGCCCTTCTCGCCGCGGGAAACGCGGGACTTTGAGCAGTGCATCCAATGGGCCGGCACCCAACCCTGGAGCAGCGGCAAAGTGGGCTTGAACGGCGTCTCCTATTACGGCATCAATCAGTGGCAGGTGGCTTCCCGCCAACCCGAACATCTCGCCGCCATGTGCGTGTGGGAGGGAGCAGCCGACTGGTACCGGGACATGACCCATCACGGCGGCATCCTCAGCACCTTCTGGGCCAACTGGTACGACATGCAGGTCAAGACGGTGCAGTACGGCTTGGGTGAGCGGGGGCCGACAAGCCGTGTGACCGGCGACTGGGTCTGCGGTCGGGAGACCCTGGACGAGGAAGCTCTGGCGGCCCAGCGCTGTGATTTCGGCGAGGAGATCCGCGCTCATCCTCTGGATGGCGCGTATTACCGGGAAAGATCCCCGGACTGGTCCAAGCTCAACGTGCCTTTGTTGACCGCCGCCAACTGGGGCGGCCAGGGTCTTCACCTGCGCGGCAACTTCGAGGGCTATGGGCGGGCGGCCACCGCGGACAAGTGGTTGGAAGCCCACGGCCTTGAGCATTGGACGGAGTTTTATACGGATTACGGCGTGGCGCTGCAGCGGCGGTTTTTCGATCATTTTTTGAAAGGCGTCGACAACGGCTGGGATCGCGAGCCCCGGGTGCGTCTGAAGGTCCGTCATCTGGACCACTTCGAGGAGCGGGTCGAGGAGGATTGGCCGATTCCGCGCACGCGCTGGACGCGCCTGAACCTGCATGCCGACGCGGACGCGTTGCGCAGCGAGCCTGTTGGGGCGGAGGCTGCCGTGAGCTTCGCTGCCCAGGGGGACGGCGTCACGTTCTGCACCGAACCGCTGGCCGAGTCGATGGAGATCACCGGCCCCATCGCCGCCACGCTCACGGTATCGTCTGATACTGAGGATGCCGACCTGTTCCTGGTGCTGCGGGTTTTTGACCCGGACGGTGAAGAAGTGACGTTCCAGGGCGCGATCGATCCCCATACGCCCATCGCTCAGGGCTGGCTGCGCGCCTCCCACCGCAAGCTGGATCCGGCGTTGTCTTCGCCCTGGCAGCCCTATCACAGCCATGACGAGCCTCAGCCGCTGACGCCCGGCGTTCCGGTGGAGGTGCAGGTGGAGATCTGGCCCACCTGCATCGTCGTGCCGGCGGGCTACCGGGTTGCCCTGACCGTCCGCGGCCGGGACTATGAGTATGCCGCCACCACCGGGGCGCGCCTGTCCAACTTCAAGAATGAGCTGAAGGGTTGCGGCCCTTTCCTGCACGATGATCCCAGGGATCGGCCGGCGGAGATTTTCGGCGGCCGCACCACGCTGCACCTTGGGCCGGAGCGGGAGAATTTTGTGCTGCTTCCGGTGATCCCGGCGCCTTGATCGACGACGCCGGGTCTTCATCCCCGCCTGGGCCGCGTATCGCCCTCGTCCACGCCCTGGCCGAGTCCATCGCTCCGGTGCACAGTGCTTTGCAGCGCTGTTGGCCCGCCGCCCGCCCCTTTAATCTGCTGGAGGACTCCCTGTCCCGGGATCGGCAGGTGGAAGGTGACCTGACCGACGCGATGGTAGCGCGATTCCTGGCGCTCGGTCGCTACGCGGCCGAGTCCGGCCCGCCGGGGGATCCCACCCGGGGGATTCTGTTTACGTGCTCGGCCTTCGGCCCGGCCATTGCGGCGGTCAAGGGGGCGCTCCACATTCCGGTGCTCGGGCCTCACGAAGCAGCTTTCGACGAGGCCATTGGGCTGGGCCCGCGGATCGGTGTGCTGGTGACCTTTGCGCCATCGGCAGCGAGCCTGCAGCAGGATCTTGAAGATCTGGCCGCGGCCCGCGGTGCAACGATTCAGGTGACGACTCACGTGGTCGCGGATGCCCTGGCCGCCCTGGCGGCGGGCGACGGGGCGCGACACGATGAGCTGATCGCGGCAGCGGCGCAGACGCTGGAGTGTGATGTGCTGGTGCTGGGCCAGTTCTCCATGGCCCGAGCCCGGGACCGGGTGGCCGCTCGAGCCAACGCGCGGGTCGTGCTCACCACGCCGGAAGCTGCCGTCAACCGGTTGCGGGCGCTGGTGTAGCCCGGATCCCAGGCAGCGTGAACCAGGGGAGAGGCTTCTATGGCTGAGAACACAGTGGGGGGCGCATCGCCGGTTGAGGTCGCTGTGGTGGGCTTGGGCCTGATGGGCACGCCCATTGCGCGCCATCTGCTGGCGGCCGGCCACCGCGTCACGGGCTTTGATGTGGACAGCGAGCGCATGGCGGCAGCCACGGCGGCGGGCGTGAGCGCGGCAGGCAGCGCAGCAGCGGCGGCCGCGACAGCGGGCGTGGTGCTGACCAGTCTCCCCAGTGAGGACGCCTTGACGAGCACCGTGCAGGGGCTCGTGAGCGAACCCGGGTGCCACCACCGGGAACTGATAGTGGTCGAGCTGAGCACCCTGAGTGTGCAGTGCAAGCGAGCCGCCCGCGACGCGCTCGCTGCGGTGGGCGTTGGCATGCTGGACTGCCCCGTCAGCGGCACCGGCGCCCAGGCCACCACCAGGGACATCGTGTTGTACGTCAGTGGCGAGCAAGCCCTTCATGAGGCTTGCGTTGAGCTGTTCAGTGCCTTTTGCCGCGACGCCTACTATGTGGGGGCCTTTGGTCAGGGCATGAAGATGAAGCTGGTGGCCAATCATCTGGTTGCCATTCTGAATGTGGCTGCGGCCGAGGCGGTGAATCTGGCCGAGCTTGCGGGACTGGACCCGGCGCAGATGCTGCAGGTGGTGGGCGCCGGGGCGGCGGGATTCCGACTGCTGGATCTGCGCGGCCCGATGATGGCACAAGGCAGCTACGAGCCTGCGACCATGAAGCTTGAGGTGTGGCAGAAGGACATGGCGCTCATCGATACGTTCGCGGCCGGGCTTAACGCGTCCACGCCGCTGTTCTCAGCCACTAAACCGCTGTACGCGGGCGCCATCGAGCGGGGCTTGGGTGAACAGGATACCGCCGCCGTGCGGGAGTTGTTGCGGGCCGCCGATCAGTCCTGAGGCGGCGCGGCAGCGGCAGCGCTGATCGTGCAGCGCGAGGGGCCGCCGGGATTTAAGCGGCGGTTGCGAACTTAGATGCGGAACTCGTGGCCGACCCGCTCCGGCAGGCGATAGAACCACAGTAGAACGTAGCCCAGGGCATACACGCCGGCGGGTATCCACACCAGGCCGATATAGACGGCCAGCTGAGCGCTCTCCGGTTGGTCCTCCAGGGCCAGTTCCTTATTGAAGCCCATAGTGCTGAGCAGAAAGCCCAGGATCAAGGGCCCCAGCGAATACCCCAGCCGCTCCACGAACACGTACACGGAGGTGTACATGCCCTCCCGGCGCAGGCCGGTGCGCTGCTGGTCGTAGTCGATGGTGTCCAGCCACATGGCCTGGCTGTAAAGCAGGATCGAGGAGGAGAAGAAACCGGTTAACAGCCCCCTGAAGATGAAAAACTCCGTGGACCGTTCCGGCGTTGCCAGCAGCCACGTGAGGGTGGCGATCACCTCGCCCACCGCCCCGATCATGAAGCCCCGACGCTTGGTCATGAAGCGCCCAAGCCAGCGCCAGAAGGGCACCGAGATCACGATGCTGGCCGTGGTGGCCAGGCCCAGCACCGAGAGCAGGGTCAGCGACTGTTTCAATACCACGGTGACGAAAAAGGCGACCGTGCTGGCGGCAGAGGCAATGGCGACAAACTGCAGCACCTTTACGCCGACCAGGAGCATGAACGGATGATTGCTTGCCACCGTTTTAATCTGCTCCATGATGGACAGGTGTACTTCGCTGGCCTCCGACGCCCGCGCACCGTGGGTGCCCAGAAAGGTGGTGAACATCACCAGGCCCACCAACGCCCCGCCCATCAGACCCAGGGCCTGAAAGGCGTCCCCATCCTTGCCCAGTTGTTCGACGACGAAGGGGGCGCCCGCGCTGCCGATCAGGGCGCCCGTCATCATGAACACCACCCGGTAGGACATGATGCTGAAGCGCTGCATGCGATCGGTGCTCATCTCCACCGGCATGGTCAGGTAGGGCACGTTGAAAATAGTGAACCCCAGGGAATAGATGATCAGCACCACCAGGGTGGTCACCACCGGGTTGACGGCGAAGGGCAGCGCATGAACGGAATACACCAGGGGCAGCGATGCGCCGCAGACCACCGCACCCAACAGCAGATAGGGTCGGCGACGGCCCCAGGGTGTGCGCGTGCGGTCGGTAATCCAGCCCATGGCCGGGTCGCTGAAAGCGTCCACGATCCGGGCGACGAACACCAGCGTGCCCGCCACCGCCGCATCCAGCTTCACGATGGTGGTGAGATACACCAGCACCAGCGCGGTGACGATGTTGAGATAGCTGATGGTGCCCAGCGAGCCCAGGCCCCAGAAGAAGCGGGCCCGAAACGGGATGACGTGGCTGTCAGCCGCGTCCTGCTCGTCTACCGGAACCGTTGTTGCGTTGCTTTCACCCATCAAAAGGATGCCGGGGCGCGGCTGCGACCCGGCTCAAGCACTAGAAGCGGTAAGTAAAGCGGGCGCCCACCTGGCGCTTATCCGGCGAGAAGGTGGTGATCGCCAGGCTGCCCAGGGCGCCCAGGTCACCGTAGCCCTGACCAGACTTGGCGGTGTCGTCGTCGGTCAGGTTATCCGCGTAGAGATAAGCACTCCAGTTGTCCGCCTCCACGCCGATGCGGGTATCGATCACCGTGTAGGACGGAAACACATGCAGGAAGTCGTTACCCTGGGGCCGTTCGTCCTGGTACTGCAGCGTGACGTCGAAGGCGAACTCCCGGTCGCCGCTGATGGGCCGGCGATACAGCGCCGAGGCCACCAGGCCGTGCTCCGGAATACGCTCCAGCGGCCGGCCGGTAAAGTCGGTGATGCAGGCCGCGGTGGCACCGCTGGTAATCAGCTCACAGTTCCCCGCCAGGGCCACGCCCAGCGCACCGCTGGTGGTGGTCTTGAAGTCGGTGTACTCGGCATCCAGATAGGTGTAGGCGGCGGTCAGGGTGAGGCCTTCCCACAGGTTCAGGGTTGCGTCCAGCTCGATGCCGGTGACTTCAGCCTCCGCCGCGTTGCGCACGAACAGGGCAAACCCAGTCGTGGCCTGCTCATCGGGTTCCAATGACGTAATCTGCCGATCGCTGTAGTCCATGTAGAAGATGGCTGCGTTGAAGACCGCCTTCCCGTCGGCCAGGGTGGTCTTGATGCCCGCCTCGTAGTTCCAGAGCT
>JBFFHS010000042.1:0-31914 GCA_041556855.1 Gammaproteobacteria bacterium | reverse complement strand
GGAAAACCAGTCTTTGTACTGGAGCGATAAGGACGTAACGGCTGGGGCGCCCACCTGCGTCGACGAGTGCACTGCCCGATGGATACCGGTCAAGGCGCCGTCAGACGCTGAAGCTGGGGGCGACTGGTCAATTGCGGAGCGCCCGGACGGCCTCGTTCAGTGGGTCTATCGTGGCAAACCCCTTTACCGGTTTGTCGAGGATACCTACCCGGGCGCGCGGCTGGGCGCCGGCCGGGCCCGCGGCTGGCACCTGCTGTTCGAGCCCGTCGAGGTGCCTGCGGGCATCACTATTGAGTCAACCCTGCTCGGTCGCGTGCTGGCGGATCACACGGGCCGCACGCTTTACACGCCGCACGGGGCTGCTGACAGGGCGGCCGCCCGCGGCGCTCATTGGCAACCATTGGCCGCGCCCTGGCTTGCAGTGGATCAAGGTGACTGGCAGATCATCGACCATGCGGATGGAACACGCCAGCGGAGCTATCAGGGGCAACCTCTCTTCACGTATGCAGCCGACACAGACCCGGGTGACCTGAAAGGCCACGAGTCAGCGGGCATCTGGACGGCGGTGGTCCTGGAACCTGCCGAGCCCCTCCCCGCCTGGGTGACCATCCAGCAAGTGGATCTGGGCCTGGTGTACGCGGACCAGCAGGGCATGACGATCTACGCCCCGGTGGATATCAACCAGATCTTGACCGCCCAGGTCTGCCCGGCCGACTGCATGGAGAAAAACTGGCGTCCCCTGCTCGCAGAACCGGAGGACACCTCCATGGGCCGCTGGGTCGTTCTCGAGAATGAGGCGGGACAGCGCCAATGGTCCTACGAGGGGCGGCTGCTCTACAGCCACACCCGGGACGAGAAACCCGGCGATATGGTCGGCAACGGTGTTGGCGTCGGCTACCGGATCGGTGATGGCTGGCGCGTGATTCTGGTGGAAACGGGTCTCAGGCGCCGCTAGAAACCGGGACGGCGCGTCGCTGGCGCCTAACGCTCCGTCCGAAGTGCCGCAGAACAACGCATAACAAAAGGTAAACCATGGTCGCGAAGACAGCAGCGCAAGAGTTCAGAGAGGGCTGGCGGGTCCTTCTGGTTGCCGCCATGGGCGTCACCTGCGGCATTACGGCCGTCCCCATTTACACCATCGGCGCCTTTGTCGGGCCCCTGGAGGACGCGTTCGGCTGGTCGCGCGGGGCAATCCTGAGCGCCACCAGTGTTGCCTACCTGGCCTTGATTTTCTCAGGGCCCCTTGCCGGCGTCCTGACCGATCGCTACGGACCCAGGCCGGTAGCGCTGTGGTCAGTAGCCGGCATGTCGGTCGCCGTCGGCTGCGCGGCCGTTCTTGCCGGCAGCCTCTGGGGTCTCTATCTCGCCTACGCATTGATCGGCCTGCTCGGCGGGGGAACATCCCCCGTGGTCTGGACTCGCGCGGTCAGCAGCTGGTTCGTCAAGAAAAGGGGCCTGGCCTTTGGATTCACCCTGATGGGCACCGGGCTGTTCGCAACGCTGGGTCCCGCCTATGTCACCGCTGCCATCGGTGGATTCGGCTGGCGCGGCGGCTATCTGGCGCTGGCGATCGTGCCGCTGGTGGTGGTCCTGCCCCTCGCCTACGCCTGGTTCTTCGAGCGAGCGGATAGCGTGAGTGACGCCGCAAGCCAGGCCAGCGCAACCGACGGCATGTCTCTTGGGGAGGCGATGCGCACCCCCCATTTCTGGATTATCGGCGTCGCCTTCCTGCTGTTTTCCACCAGCATTTCCGGCTTCATCCCGAGCTTCATCCCCATGCTGACGGATGGCGGCATGACGCGGGAGTCCGCCGCGGCCATGGCCGGCTTCATTGGCATCTCCGTGATACTCGGCAGGCTGATCACCGGCTTTCTGCTCGACTATCTGCCGCCAGCCATTCTGTCCACCATGCTCATGGTGTTACCGGGGCTGGGCTGCCTCCTCTGGGGGCTGGACGCCGCGGGCCCGAGCGGTGCGTTGATCGCCGCAGTCTTCGTGGGTCTCGCCGGGGGCGGAGAGTTCGATTTAGTGGCCTATATGACCGCACGCTATTTCGGTCTACGTCACTACGGCAAGCTCTACGGCATCCTGTTCTCGTCAGTCATTGCCGGCGCCGTCGTCGGGCCGCTCATGTTCGGCTTCGGCTATGATCTGCTCGGCGCCTACGACCCGGTGCTGCTCGCCGCGGCGGCGCTGTTCTTCGCAGGCGTAGCTTCCCAGTTCGTGTTGAGCCGGCTGGCCGCTCCGTCCTGGGCAACCTGACAAGCCTGATCGGGGAAGTTTGCGCAACGTTCCGGGCCGCCCGGGTCACGGTTAACAGGGGGAAAGACGTGAAACTTCGACAACAGCTGGGCAACGCGGTCCGGCGCAACGTTTCCAGACGCCGTTTCCTGTCGATTCTCGGCGCGGCTGCGGCCAGCGCCGGCCTTACGCCGCGGGTCAAGGGGGCATCGGAGAATCGTTGGGATCTGATCGTCGTGGGCGGGGGCAACGCCGGCATGCCGGCAGCCATCTTCGCGGCACGCCGGGGTGCCAGGGTGCTGATCGTCGAGGCCGCCGGCATCCTGGGCGGCACGCTGCACCTGTCCACGGGACAGATGAGCGCCGCGGGCACCAAGCTGCAGGAAATAAAGGGCATCGAGGACACGGCCCAATACCATTACGACGACGTGATGCGGATCAGCAAAGGGACAGCCAATCCGGAGCTGGTGCGGCTGGCCGTTTTCAACGCCGGAGAAACCTTGGACTGGCTCATGGACAAAGGCTTCGACGTCCGTCCGGAACATCCCATCACGGGCACGACCCACGAGCCCTATAGCCGTCCCCGCTACGTCTGGGGGCAGCAGTGGGGTCGCTCCATACTCAGGATTCTAGAAGAAGAGCTGCAACCTGAAATCGACAGCGGGCGGGTGAGCGTTTTGCTGAGCACTGAGGTCACGGAGCTGATCCAGGATAGCGACGGCGCGGTGACCGGTGTCGCCGTCAGGGATACCGGCGGCGAAACAGCGGAGCACTTCGGCCACAACATCCTGCTCACCTGTGGCGGCTATGCGTCTAATGCTGAGATGTTCGAACGCCTGGAAGGCGCTCCCGACTACACCAACATGACCTACGAATACAGCCAGGGCGCCGGGATCACCTTAGGACTTTCGGCAGGCGGCTACGTGCGCGGCGGTGAGCACCATATACCCACGTTCGGCGCCGTTCTGGCCGATGAGGATTATCCCGCCCGGATGATCGGCGTGGTTCGACACTACCCGCCCAACCGTCCACCCTGGGAGATCTTCGTCAACGTTCGCGGCGAGCGGTTCCTGCGCGAGGACATTCCCAGCCACGATGCCTATGAGGAGGCCCTGCTCAAGCAGCCGGATGAGCTGTGCTGGGTGGTGTTCGATGATGCCATGTTCAACCAGGCACCCAGGCTGGTGGGCCGGGTTTTCGGCCAGCTGACCCGGGAGGACATCGTCGAAGCGTTCGAGACGCGCTGGCCCGTGTTCTTCCGTGCCGATACGATTGCCGAATTGGGCTCAGCTGCAGGTATCAACGCGAAGGGTCTTGCCGAGACGGTGGCGCGCTACAACCAGGGCCAGGCGACGGGCCAGGATCAGCTCGGGCGCGAACACATGCCGCTACCGATCGCCAAGCCGCCCTTCTATGCCATCAAACTGCACAGCTGGTCGTTGACCGGCTGCGCAGGCCTGGCCGTGGATGATCAGCTGCGCGTCATCCGCGATGACGGGAGTCCAATAGCAGGCCTCTACGCGGCTGGCGAGCTGTTGGGCACCGGCGCCTTAATGGGCCGTTCCATTGTGGGCGGCATGATGGTGACGCCGGCGCTCACCTTCGGGCGCCTGCTGGGGCAGTCTCTGCTGAAATTCCCCGCCTGAGACGGCGCCTGATCACGGCCAGAGCTGCTCGCTCGCGCGTGCCGCGCCTGCGGCCAGTGATTCAAGCTTGGCCCAGGCGATGCTGGGATGGGTCCCGCTACCGCCGACGAAAGTCGCGAAACCACAATCGGTCCCCGCAATCACGCGCTCGCGGCCAACCGCCGCGGCGTAATTCGACAATCGCTGCGCAATGAGTTCGGGGTGCTCGATAAAGTTATTGGTCGACTCAACGACCCCCGGGATAAGGATCTTGTCGTCGGGTATGTCCGCATCCTGCCAGGCCTGCCACTCATGAGCATGGCGCGGGTTAGCCGCTTCAAACGCAAGGCCCTGCGGCTTCGCTTTGAACAGGTGCGGCATGAGATCCTGAATCGGCGCGTCGTGATTGTGCGGGCCGTCGTAATTGCTGAAGCATAGATGCAGCCGTAAACGATCCGCAGGCAGATCGCGCAGCGCATGATTGAGCGCTTCCACATGCAGGTCGCGATGGCTGCCGCCAGGAAAGTCGGCAAGGTACGCCCAGCCTTGATACGTTAAGTCCGGACAATCCAACTGCAGCACGAAGCCCGCATCCACGATGGCATCGTATTCCACCTTCATGGCGTCGGCGATGGCATATAGATACGCCTCGTGTGACTCGTAATGCTCGTTGTAGTGATAGCCAGCGATGCAGCCCGGCGACGCCGCCGGCAGAAAGCCTTCTACTGCCTCGGTCCCGGCCAGCGCCCGCTTGAAGTTTGTCAGGTCTGCTTTGAGAGGTTCCTGACCGACGTAGGAGATCGGCCCCACACAGGGCGCGAATTGGGGCATGCTGACCGCGCCGAGCTCGAGCTGAGCCTGGAGGAAATCCGGGAAATCCACCATGTCCTGGGGTGGTTGACGCGGGACGATGCGATCCGACCGGGGTTCGAAACCCGTGAGCCGCTCGCGAATATAGGTCGCAAATCCGACCTTGCTTTGCTCGCCATCGCTCATCACATCCACGCCCGCCTGCTGCTGCCGCCGGCACACGTCCGCAACGGCTTCAGCAGACAGCGCATAAACGGTCGCCGGGTCAGGCGGCGTATTGTCTCGGAGCGACGCTGCTAGAACGTCGGCAAGCTTGCCATGTCGAGGCAGGCTGCCGACATGGGTCGTGAGAATTCGATCGGCGCTTGCTTTCAATGCTTAAAGAAAGCCCCGTCAACCGCGCTCGCGCAGCTCGGTCTTGAGCACCTTGCCCGAGGGGTTACGGGGCAGCGCATCGATCAGCTCGAACTGCTTGGGTACTTTGAAGCGGGCCAGTTCCCCCTCGCAGTAATCGGCAAGGGCAGCAGGGTCGAATCCGGCGCCGCGTTTCAACGTCACGAAGGCCTTCAAGCTCTCGCCCCATTTATCGTCCGGAATGCCGACGACCGCAGCCTCGGCCACATCCGGGTGATGCATGAGAACCTCTTCGATCTCTCTGGGATAGACGTTGATGCCGCCGGTAATCACCATGTCCTTTTTTCGATCCACGATGTAGATATAGCCCTCATCGTCACGACGGGCCATGTCCCCCACGGACACCCAGCCGTTTGAGAAAGCCTTAGCCGTTTCTTCCGGTCGTTTCCAATAGCCGTTAAAGAGGTAGGGGCTGATGGAGAACAGCTCGCCTACTTCATCGGGACCACACTCCTGGCCCTCTTCATCGCGGATTTCCACCAGGGTGGATATGAAGGGCAGCCCGACGCAGCGCTCCTTGCGTAGCTGGTCCGCAGGGCGCAGATTGGTAACGACGCCACCCTCAGTGGAGCCGTAGGTCTCGTGCAGGATGCCATCCCCGAAATAGTCCACGATCAGTTCCTTGGTGGCCTGGGGCAGCGGCGCGGCGTTGGAGATGATGGTCTTCAGATGCTCTGGTCGGTAACGGCTGCGCAAGCCTTCCTCCAGGGCGAATATGCCGTGGAAATGGGTGGGCACCATGAACACGCCGGTCATCTGCCCTTCGGACAACCGTCGCAGCACCAGCTCCGGATCAAAGTGATCCAGGATCTCCACGTGGCCGCCCAGGAATACCGGCGTCAAAGCGAAGGACAGCCCCGCGCCATGGGCCATGGGCGCGAAGGCGAGGTATCGATCATCGGGGGAATAGCAACCGTACTCCGCCGCCTGGGCCATGGCGATTAACAGACGCGAGCGCGTTGACAACAGGACACCCTTGGGGCGCCCAGTGGTACCCGACGTATAGGGGATGCTGAAGGGTTCCCACTCCTGCACCACGGGCAACCGGACCACCCGACCGGCCTTGGCCAGCGCCGCGTCCAGCTCTGGACCGATGATGAGGATATGCTCGACGGTGGCAAAATCGCAGTCGCCGATCAGCTCAGCACGCTCCGCGTCGGCGAACACCACGCGGGCTTGCGCATCATCGCAGATGTCCACAATTTCCCGGACGCTCAGCTTGGGATTCACGGTAGCCAGCGGTATCCCGGCCTGGGCGGAGCCGGCGATGATCTCCATGTACTCGATGCAGTTCGTGGAAACGATCGCCCCGTGTTGCCTGGGCTTGATACCCAACCCGTCCAGCAGTAGCGCGCTGAGAGCATCGACGCGCTGGACCAGCTGCCCATAGCTGCGCTGCTGTGAGCCAAATGTCATGGCGATCTTATCCGGATCACGGGTCATGGCAGCGCGAAAGCCGCCCGCGGCAGACAACGGCCGGTAGGACGGCGGCAGTTTAAGTTCATCGCTCATGCTTGAGTCACCGACAGGCCAATTGTTCCTTTGGCTCCGCCCCGGGCCGCGGGCCGTACTGCTCTCATGAAGACTCCTCAACAGACGCAGATTGTATCCAATCCGACAGCCGGTCCAGTGTGCGCTGCAGTTCCCGGGCTTGGTCAGGATCAATAGAGCCCAGTGCCCGAGCCCGCAACGCACGCAGCGTTCCCGACAAGCTGGACGCCAGCGTTCGGCCGTCCGCCGTGAGATGGTAGCCCACTTGCTCCCTCAGGAGCAGCGCCTTGCTCATCAGCGAAGCCAGCGTCTCATCGAGCGCGGAGCCCGAGATCAGCGTGAGATTTGCGATCTGCTCGGCGTCGAGCGGCCCTCTGACCAACAACAGGCCAATGACCCGGGACTCCTTGGAGTTGATCCCGACATCCCGAAGCTCGTTGTCGAAAAAAGCCTCGAAACGGCGGGTGAGCCGCTCCAGACCCGGGCGTACCGCAGATTCCAGAAAGCCCTGGGGTGAATCGCCGCGGGCCTCCACGACATGGGCCAGGGTCGCCGCGATCTCGTGTTCGTGTTCGGCGATGCGATGATCGGGGCCGCCCACGCACAGCACGTAGGACGCGTGGGATACCGGGCAGTGAATCGCTGCGGCTACCGCGCCGACGCCTTCCTTCTCCACCCCGTAGCCGACTGCCGCGCCCCGCTGCCGCGCCAACTGCACGGCATCCTTGATCTGCTGGCGGTCGACGGTCGGGCCTGAACTGCGGGCCGCCAGCTTCTGAGCCCGGCGGATCAGGCGCTCTACCAGCGCATCGGGCTGATCGGCGAGGAACGCAATTCCAATTGGGGAAGCAAACAAGGGTAGTCGGTCACCCGGATGGGGAGTCAGCACGATCCTGTGCCGGCCGAGCGCCACCCGGACAATCTGCATATCCAGGTTACGGTAGCTGCTCAGCGTAACCGTCTCACCGGTCAACTCCCGCAGATCCTCCATCCCATCCAGCAGGCTGCTGCTGGTATCTGCAAGCCAGCTGGTTTTGATCAGGATCTTGGGCGTGGGGAAGTAGCCGCGGATCTGGCTGTCGTAGGTGAGATAGCCGGTATTCACCATCGTCTTGAGCAGGGCCTGGGTGCTGGACTGGGGATAGTTGAGTGCCCGGCCGATGGTGGTCGCGCTCAGCGGCCGGCGCTCTTCTTCAAAACACTCGAGCACCTGGAATACCCGGGTCACGGACTTGACGTTGTCGCTCACCATCAGCGCAACCGCCGGGTTCTGAGGGCACGGCTCATGACCCCGAATGTAGGTCGGCGGCTGATCAGCGTCAACAAGAATTGCTTCTATATATTCTTTACTTTCATATATGCATTTTTTACTTGGGTTGGACCGTCTGGGCAATCTTGACCATCTCCAAGAGGCGCTCAGCCGTCACCGCAGGCCTCCAGCTCGAACATATGGCGTGCAACCTACCGTTTTACTGCCTGTAATCGCAGAGTCGCCAGCTGTTCTTCGCTGAGTCGATAGGTCAACAAAACCAATGCGGCCACCACATTAAGCGCGGCCGGTATCCACGCTTTGGCAGCCACCATGGCGAAGATGGCGCTCTCGGGTTGCTCGACTTTGCCAGTACTGGTTTCAACGATACCCATGGCTGCAAAGAGAAAGCCGGCAAGCATCGGGGCGATAGCTGCGGCGTTCTTCTCAATGAATCCCAGCAAGCCGGTGTATAGTCCGGCGCGCTCGAGCCCCGTGGTCAGGCGATCGTACTCGATGGTGTCGGGCAACATGGAAAAGCCCATAATCAGGCCGCCCGCGCCAAGCGCTCCGCCAAGAAAAGACCGCAATCCGAAAACGAAATTGCTCTCGTTGGGGCCAGCGAGGGCCCAGGAGGCCATCACGAGGCCGGTGCCTATCACCGCGACCAGATAAACCTGCTTTTTATCGCGACCCTTGCTCAGTCGAGTCCATAGCGGCAGTGCGCACAGGCCCGCAATATTGCTCAAGAAAGAGTAAAAGGCCTGACCCATTTCAGCGCGTTCCATGACGTATGTCATGAAGAATAACGACGCGCTGCCGTTGATGGCCGCGCCCAAAAATACAGTGAATTTCAAGGCGGCGAGGGAGAAAAAGGGCCGATTGCGCAGCAGTGAAGTCAGGTATTCCCTGGCGGAGTAACGTTCCTTCGGTACCGGCGGCAATTCACGAGCCTTACCCGTAAACAACACCGTCATCAGCATGGACGTGGTGATCAGAATCCCGGCGATCACGGCGGCAAACTCATAGGCCGCACGGTCCCCACCCATACGCGCAATCAGAGCCGGCATTCCCGCCGCAATGATCATGCCGGCAGCGAATGAATAGCCGACCCTGAACGACATGATGGACGTGCGTTCGTTATAGTCGTCCGTCATCTCTGCAGGCATCGCCATGAACGGCACGTAGAACAGGGTAAAACCAGTGAAATACACCAGCAGCACGACGAGCTGGTACACAGCGGTTGCGTTCTCCGAGCTGAACGCCGGAACATTGAAGGTGACAATGGCGGCTAGACCGGAAGCAAAAGCACCCACGAACATCCAGGGACGCCGGCGGCCCCAGCGGCTGCTGCTGTTGTCACTGAGGTGCCCGATCAGCGGGTCGCTGATCACGTCGTAGATCCGGGTGATGAACAGGATGATGCCCGCCAGCGCCGCGTTCATGCCCAGATGGTTAACAAGAAAGAACATCAAAAAGACGTTCACCATCCACAGCATGCCCAGGGAGCCAAATGCGCCGACCCCCCAACCCGCCTTGAGGGATACCGGCAGCTTACCGACATAGCCGGGTGGGTCGGATACTGATCCGGCTGTTGTCTGTCGCACCATGGTGTTAGCCACTGTAGGGTGCCCAGCCGCCAACGGTCAATCAGAATTCCGTAGCTGTCTATAGATTACACATGGGTGTTTTTTGGGGTGGCCTAAGCCACATCGACGGCAGTTCGTCCACCAGGCTAAGGTCCACTCTAGCGTGCCTGGGGCGCTGACTGGCGCTTGTTCTTGACGATGCCGCGCATGATCGTGTTGGGCAGGAAAGCGTTGTCCCATTCCGAATCCTTGGTGCGGGGTGGGCTGCTGCCCGTGCGCAGGATGACCAGGCCCTGCGAAGGAATAATGTAGACGACCTGGTTCATATTGCCGTCAAACAGATAGAGGTCATCTGCAAGGTAGGGCTCGCTATGGAACACTTTGGGCACAGGCCGATCGGGGTTTGACCAGCCGCGCCGTTCTGTATATCGCCCCGCAACGTATAGCCCGAGCCCGTAGTATGGATTCTCCAACGTCGGCGTTGTCATCGCAGCGACATATCCTTCGGGCAATAGCCTCGAGCCATTCCACACGCCGTCCTGTAATGCCAGGATCGCCAGACGTAAGAAGTTTTCCGCCGGCGCCAGCATGCAACAACCCGCATGTGGTACACCGCCCTCTCGATTAACCCACACCGTGCTGCCCATGGCGCCAATTTTCTGCCAGATCTCGGTGCCGACGAATTCCGCGTAACGCCGTCCAGTGGCGCGCTCGATCAAAACAGCCACCATCTCGCTGGCCGCATTGTTGTACTCATAACGCGTACCCGGCTCATCGAGGACCGGATACTCCGCCACGATGATCTCGTCATGACGAGGATGAAGAAAGGTGCGGGACAATACGTGCTCTGGGGGATGAGAGCCCGGGATCTGCGCCAGGAATCCGGACCGCATATCGAGCAAGTGGCGGACCAATATCTTCGAGCGCAAAGGATCGCTATTCCATTCGGTGACAAAATCAGCGACAGGTTGGTTGAGCGATCGGATCTTGCCGAGCAGGATGGCTCGACCAACAGCTGCGACCGTGACCGGCTTGGCCAAGGAAAAAGAATTGATCGGCATGGTGCGCGTTTGGTCGCCAAAATAGTATTCCGCTTCAACTTTCCCATCACGCCAAATAATCAAAGCGTTGGAATTGTTGGCAGCGGCAAAAGCTGACACGTTGCGTAACGCTGTCTCTGAGATTGTTTGTTCCCCAAGTGCCGCAGCGGGGAGTGGCTCCCAATCGTCGTCACCGGCAATGACCTCCAACGGACGATAGATCTCGGCTGCCGTCTTGCGCTTCTGGACCTGTTCGAATCTTTCCAGGTATAGCGCCTCTTCATCCGGTGAGAACGTTAAGGTGCCCGTGAACACCCGGTCGGCTTCTGGCTCCTGGGGCAACACCGCAACTGCCATGGCAAAACCAGCGAACGCCAGGAAAATACGAACCCAGATGAACGATTTCATGCGCAACCGCCGGCACTTGAGATTGACCTGATCAACATGCTACCAGGCAGATCGTGGTGCCCGAAGACACACCACGTTTTCAAAATGCAGGACATTTCACGTTGCCTGACTGTTGGCCGCTAATCCGGTCCATGGGGAGCGAGAATTTCCCCATATGTGTTTATTCGAAGAGTTGGTTTGAGTCTTCAGTCTTCTCGTGAGTTAAATGACTGCTTTCAGCACCCCGCCAGCCGTCATTTAGCACATACATGGTGTTCAAAGTGCCAGCCTTTGACATCGGGCATCCGCCCCGTAGTCTAGTACCTTAGATCAAGGAGGCTGCCATGCGATTCGGTGCTTTTGTTACGCCTAACCATCGCCCTGACGATGACCCGACCTTAGCCTTAGAGCGCGACCTGCAACTGGTAGAGCATATGGACGGGCTGGGTTACGACGAAGCCTGGTTCGGAGAACACCATGGCTCAGGCTGGCAGTACATCGCTTCGCCGGAAACGTTCATCGCTGCTGCCAGCCAGCGGACCACGCACATCCGGCTTGGCACAGGAGTGGCAGGACTGCCGTTCCACCATCCGCTGATGCTGGCGGACCGGATCATGCTGCTCAATCACCTCTCCCGCGGCCGGGTCATATTTGGCACGGGTCCGGGTGGTCCCCAAATCGATGCGCCGATGATGGGGCTGGACCCGGATTGCCTTAAGGCACGGCATGCCGAGGCTCTCGAGGCCATCATCGCCCTCCTGACCTCTGAAGAGCCTATCGATCGCAAGACGGACTGGTTCACCCTCAATCAGGGTCGGCTGCAGCTGCGGCCCTACCGGGATCAACCGATCGAAGTGGTAGTCTCTGCGCTATCCTCGTCAGCCGGCCCGAAGCTTGCCGGCCAATTCGGCCTTGGCATGTTGACCCTGGGGCTGCTTGCCCATGGCGGCGCCAAGCGCCTCAACACTGTGTGGCAGACCGCGGAGCAAAGCGCTGCGGAACACGGGCAGACGATAGATCGTAAAGGGCTGCGCCTGGCCGGACCGCGCATGCACCTGGCGCCCACGGATGCCGAGGCGCGTCGCGACGTGACTTTCGGGTTGCCCCAGGCCGTCAAGCACATGTACGCAACTGGCGCGCGGCACGTCTCGCCCGACGATGATCTCAACACGACGATTGACAAGTTGAATGACAGTGGCTCGGTGATCATCGGTACCCCCGAGCGAGCGCAGGCATACCTCAACGAATTACAGCAGGCCGTAGGCAAGATTGGCTGCTATCTGATCCCGACTCAGGACTGGGCCGACCGCGCTGCGACGCTTCGGTCCTACGAGTTGTTCGCGCGCTATGTCATGTCGTACGACAGCTCGCAGACCGTTTCTCTGCAGCGGGCAGCTGACGAGTTCACTGCCGTTATCAGTGCCAAACCCGGCCCCGCTGTAACGCTTACTGCGGGGAAAACACGCGTAGACGACGTAATAGCGACGGGCTGATTTGGTCGGAGCGCAATGCCCTCATCGCCACGGCACGGCGCCGCTCAACCGGATGTTTGCCAATTGACCTTGAATACACTGAGTTATGAAGTCCGGGATCGGGTCGCGTATGTCACGTTTACAACGCCCGATCGGTTGAACAGCATCACCGAAGAACGCCTGGACGATCTGAACGCGGTCATGGACTCGGTGGAATCAGATACGACGATTCACGCCATGACCATCACTGGTCAAGGCCGGGCCTTTTGCGTGGGAGATGACCTTGATCTGTTAAAGCGTGCTTTTGACGAGCTCGACTACTTCGAGGACTTTCTCAGACGTTTTAACGATGCCCTATTACGCTTGGAGAAGCTCGAAGTTCCGGTGGTTGCCGTTGTTAACGGCATTGCCCGCGCCGGCGGCTTCGAGCTCGCCCTCGCCTGCGACCTCATCTTGATCGCCGACGAGGCCCAGTTTGGTGATAACCATACCCATGTCGGCGTGATGCCGGGTGGCGGCGCAACGCAGCGTCTGCCGCGCCGCATTGGCGCCCAGGCAGCGAAGGAGTTGATCTGGTCGGCGCGCTGGTTAAGTGGATCGCAAGCCGCCGCATGCGGTTTGGCCTTCAAGTCGGTTCCGTTGGAAAAGCTCTACCATGAGTGCGAGGTCCTTCTTGCAGGTTTTCGCGACAAACCGAGAGCCGTATTGAGTGTGGTGAAAAAGACGATTCAGGCCGGAGAGGGCTTGAGCCTAGAAGACGGCATCGATCTCGAGATCCGTACCTTCATCGACTATACGAGAAATGAACCTCGAGTGAGAGAGATGGTCTGGGCCTCGCTCAAAGATAGCCAAAAGTCCCAACCGTAGCGAATAATTAATGAACGCCGCATCAAGCGTATCACCGCCCGGAAACAGAGGCGGTGAGGTAGCGTTTGACCTCATCGTCATAGGTGGCGGTCGCGCCGGTATGCCCGCGGCCATCTATGCTTCGCGACGTGGCGCCAGGGTCTCGATCGTCGAGGCCGCCGGCCAGCTTGGCGGGACTTTGTTGATGCGCACCGGACAGATGGCAGCTGCGGGAACACAGCTACAGACATCCAAGGGCATCGTCGACTCGCCGCAGTTGCACTATGACGACGTCACGAGAATCAGCAAGGCAACGGCCAACCCGGCTTTGCTGCGCCTCGCAAGGGACAATGAGGCTGACACAATTTTCTGAGGCCGGTTAGTGGCGGCTCGCGACCAGCCCGCTGCGTTATCAGACCGGACAGGTCGTTGCATCAAAGCTATAGACGAAGTCTATGCTAGAGGCGCGTTGCTCGTTCTTGTCGCCGGTGAGCCGCTGGTAAAGATTGGTCTGGGCACGGGATTGCAGCACGATGCGGGCGGTGCGCTGTGTCCGCACCCGTTGGTAACTGTTCAGCGCCTTCGGCAGCGAATCATGGCGCTGCAGGCAGCGACCCAAGACCAGCGCGTCTTCAATAGCCATCGCAGCCCCCTGGGCCATGAAGGGCACCAGGGGATGGGCTGCATCCCCGAGCAGCGCGACGTGGCCGTACACCCACTGATCCAACGGGTCCCGATCAAACAGGCCCCATTTGTACAGCGCGCCCGCCGGCGTTGCGGCCAATAGACTCTGCACGTCCTCATGCCAACCGGTGAACTCGGCGGCGACCTCCGCAACGGTCGAGGGCGTATTCCAGCCCTCCTCGGTCCAGTCGTCCTTGGCCGCAATGGCGACGAAATTCACCAGGCTGCCGCCGCGCAGGACGTACTGCACGATATGCCGATCCGGGCCGATCCAAACCACCGACTCGCGCGCGGCGACCGAAGCCGGCAGTCCAGCGGCGGGCACCAGGCCCCGCCAAGCCACCTGGCCCCGAAACCGCGGCTCAGCCTCGGGAGCTAGATGGCTGCGCAGCGTCGACCGGACCCCATCGCAGCCAATCACCAGATCGTCCTCAGCCGTCGCGCCGCCGGCAAACTCCACGGTGACCCGACCGTCTTCCTGGGAACACCCGATCGCTTCATGATCCGTGCAGAGTTCCACCCGACCTTCCGATTCGACCGCGGCGGTGAGCAGATCCAACAGGTCGCTGCGATGAAGGTGAAAGTAGGGGGAACCGTATTTGGCCTCTATGGTGGCACCCAGCGGCGAGTCGCCC
The DNA here is from genome assembly GCA_041556855.1 of Gammaproteobacteria bacterium. GTDB lineage: Bacteria > Pseudomonadota > Gammaproteobacteria > Steroidobacterales > JBFFHS01 > JBFFHS01. The sequence continues at coordinate 17,431 of JBFFHS010000042.1, read as the reverse complement.
ACTATCTCTGCGTCGTCGAAGCGTCGATAGACGGATGCGGGCGGTCGCATGGCACACTCGTCCAGGGCAGCCGCCAACCCCAGGTGGCGCAGCACTCGCGTGGCATTGGGGGTCAACATGATGCCGGCGCCGATTTCGCTGAACGCCGGCGCCCGCTCGTAGAGGCGGACGCGCCAGCCCGTGCGCGCCAGCGCCAAGGCCGTGGTCATGCCACCGATGCCGCCGCCAACGATGATTGCGCTTGCTGGATCCATGGGAGGGCTCAACTTCTTCGCAACCCAGGACTATACAGCTCGCACAGCCAGATCCCCCACTGGCCGGGGGCATAAGGCCTAAGCCCGGTTCTGCAATGCGTTGGTTGCGCCGTGGGGAAGTCACCTACCCGCCGGCACAAAATGTGCCGGCGGGTAGGTCAGGGGATCAGCCTAAAGCTCGCGAGTTCCCGGCGCTCGATGTTCAGAACTCGTAGTTCATCCTCACGCCGTAGGTCGGCTTCTTCGGCAAGCCGATGGTGATCGCTGAGTTCGAGAAGGTGTCGTAGTCGAACGACTGGTTCGCCAGATCGGGCGCGTCCTCGTCCAGGAGATTCTTGCCCCACAGCTCGATGCGCCAGGCGTCTTTCTCGAAACCGATGCGGGCGTTGAGCAGCGACTGATCGGGAGTTTGCACGTAATTGCCCACGGTGACGTATTTTCTGCCGATGTACACGTATTCGCCGCCGATATACCAGCCCATGCCGTTTGCTAAAGTACCCCGGTAATCGATGCCCGCGAAACCTTGCTGGTTCGGCGTTTTCGGCAAGACGTTGCCGATCACGTCGGAGGAGCCTCCGAAGGACAGGGGACTGCGATCTTCGCCCTTGGTAATTTCCACATCGTTGTAGCTGTAGGCAGCGGTTACGGTCAGGTTATCGGTGAGCTGGTACGCCACATCCACCTCGATGCCCTGCAGGTCGCTCTCGCCCACATTGGTAAGGAACGAGCTGATGACCAGGCAGGGATCAGTAAACTGCACGACCTGGGACACCTGCTGGTTGGTTAATTTGCCGGCGTAGACGGTGGCCTGCACGTTACCGCGACCCTCCGCAAATCTGGCTTTCACGCCCAGATCGAAGGTATCAATCTCTTCCTGGTCGACCTCCAGCGTTGCGCCGGACACCCGCGCAATTTCTGCGAGGCAGTCATCCGGGAAAGCCCCGCCTGACTGGAGGCTTGCGTTAAACGCGCCGGGGCGGGTGCCCTGAGCATACACGCCGAAAATCGTCATGTCGTCGTTGGGCTTGTAGCTGAGCGAGACACGCGGGGTGAAGGCGGTCCAGTCGCCCTCCAACTCAGGAAGCGGATTGTCGGACCAGAAATCGTCGATGTCTGAAACCTCATCCTTCTGATACCGCGCCTCGATACCCAGTTCGAGATTGGGCCGCAGATCGTAATAGATGCTGCCGAACACGGAAGTCGTCGTCGTTTCCCGCTTGCCGCCGGGAAGCTGGACCGGCGTCGTTGGCGACCAGCCCAAGGAGGCGAAGGGCAGCGGCACGTCGCCGTTCAGCCCCCCCACGGTCTCGAAACTGACGTAGTTCACGCCCGCGCTCCAGCGCAAGCGCTCGTCACCCGCGTTGGACAGACGCAACTCCTGGGAGAAATCATCTTCCTCTCCCTCCAGGTTATAGATCCAGCTCTCCTCCAGGCGCTGTCCGGGGACACAACATATAAAGGGGTCAACATCCGGGTTATACCACTCGCTGGCAATGTTGCCTTGTTCTTGGGTGTTGTATCCGGTGGTAGATTCCAGGACCCAGCCGTTCGCCAATTCATAGTCAATCTGAACGTTCGTGTGGAAGTTGTTCTCCACGAGGCCCGGTTCGCCCTTATTCACGTCCAGATCGAAAAAGGGACGCGTTATTCTCAGCCAGCGTTCATCAATGCCCAGAAAACGGGTGTCACTTGCGCCTACCTTCGGCACTGTGCCACACCAGAATGTCTCAGTGCCGTCGCCGTTCAGGTCGCAGTTAACGTCCTCGCGGACGAGCCGTACCTGCGCACCCCAGTCATCATCGAACTCGAAGTAATTGGCCACCAGCTTGATTGTCAGGTTGTCCGACGGCACGAACTTGAGTGAGCCCCAGATGCTCATCGTCTCCTGACCACCCAGGGGCTGCTGATTCACCGAGTTCTTGTATTGGGCGCCCTCGTTTCTTTGCTCGAAGCTGATGCGGCCGAAAAGCTTATCCGCGACCAGCGGACCCTCCACCGATAGACCCACCTGGGTCGAGTTGTAATTCCCGATCTCTAAGACGGCGCTTCCGCCGAACTCCTCACCGGGGTCCTTGGTGATCACGCTGATCGCGCCGGAAAATGTGTTACGTCCGAAGGTGGCCGTCTGGGGTCCCTTGAGGACCTCAATGCGCGCGATATCCAGCGTACCCGGCAGCTGGCCGCTGACGCTCGGCACGCCGTCAATGAACAGGAGGGCGGCGTCCGACAAACTCTGGAAAGAGTTCACCGCCAGGCCGCGGATGACGAACTGGCTGGTCGCTCGATCCTGGCGCCCGGTGCCGCCCCAGTCGCTGTAGAACATGCCCGGCGTCATCCGGGAGAGCTCCTCCATGTCCTGCAGATTGTAGGTCTCGATTTGCTCCGCGCTCAGCATCGTGATCGACAATGGCACGTCCAGCAGCGATTCATCGCGCTTCCGGGCGGTAACCACGACTTCCTCCAAGGCCTCCTGGGCCAGGACTGGAATCGGCATCACCATCATCAGTGCCGCGACAAATACAACGGCGTTGACGAACAGAATTCGCGGTTGGTTTCTATTGGGCATTGTTCCGGCCTCCGTCAGCGTAGTTGTTTTTGAGCAACGCAGCGCGTGCACACCCCGTTGCTCTAAACGACGTAGCCTAGGAGGGTGCAACCAGCCTCACCAATGACTTCTGCGTTCACAGGTATACCGAAAACGTATCGGAGAGCACTATTGCCACACAGACGTTGTATACCCACAGCAGGCAGCGACACCCCAGTGACTTCCTGCCACCGGGTGATGGTATCTTCACCCCAACAGCTCTAGACCCTTAGTCAGGGGGACTGCAATGGACCGACGCACACTATTCGCGCTGACGGGCGCCACGGCGCTCGCCGCGGCCATGCGGCCGCTAGCCGCCACTGCCAAGGAGACTCTGCCGCTAGACATGCGCGGCATGGATGGCCAGCTGAGGCGCCTGCCCAGCCTGGACGTGGCCAGCAATCAGGAATTCCTAAGCGAGGTGCGCACCTGGGTGCAGCGGGCGCCGGAGGGGCTGTTCCGGGTGGCGCGGGCTCGCGCTCGGGACGTCCTGCAGGAGAATGGTTTCGAGCCGCGCGCCGAGCTGCCCATGGCCCAGGTGATCCAGCTGATGGAGAGCGATGCGACCCTGATGGCCAGCGCCCGGGCATGGCTTGCCACTCAGCAGCTCACCTGGGCCGGCATCAAGCAGCTGTACGACTCAAACAGGGACGCCTGTCTGGCGGAACTGCGTGCGGCGGAGAAGAAAGGGCCGGGCACCTTGGAGCTCAACCCGGCGATGCCTATCCCCGACTATGCCAAGCACGAGATCCACATCATGCCGGGCGGATACGTGGGCGATCCCTTGGCGGGTTACATTTTTCATTACGGCACCAACGGCTTCAACATGGGCCACAACAATCAGGATGAGGTCCAGACCAACATTGCCAACGCGGCACCGACGCCGACTCGGGGCAAGGTGCGCCGCGTGCTGGAAATCGGCTGCAGCATCGGCCAAACCACCATGGCGCTGAAGCGGCGTTTTCCCGAGGCGGAAGTCTGGGGCATCGATGTCGGCGGCCCCATGGTGCACTACGCCCATATGCGGGCCACCCAGCTGGGCGTCGACGTGAACTTCCGCCAGGGGCTGGCGGAGGCCACGGGATTCCCGGACGGCTACTTCGACATGGTGGTGTCTTTCATTCTCCTGCACGAAGTGCCCAATGTGGCAAACACGCAGATCATGAAGGAGGTCTCCCGCGTGCTGCGCAGCGGCGGCACCTATTATCCGGTGGACTTCTTTACCGCCCGGCCGCCCCAGACTAACGCCTATTGGCGCTTCCACCGCTGGTGGGACCATCGCTGGAACGGCGAGGTCTGGGCACTGGAGCACATCGACTATGATCTGGCCGGCGATCTGGAACGCTTTGGCATGGCCGTGACCAAAGACGGGCCGGGCGCGAGAATGATGCTGGGTGGTAACTATCCCGCACGGCCCAACCTGTTTGCGACCAAGCGCGCCTGAGGCCGGCCCACGCCCCGGGGCGAGAGCAGCCCTGGGGCTGGGCGGCGGTTTCAGCTTGCGGCGAATCCGGTTTGTCACCAACCGGGACCAGGGCTGCTCAGGGGACCATCTCACCTGACGAGCGCCGGGGTCAGGTCTGACAAGGTGCTACCCGCCTGATGCACCCCATCTGCTGTACCCGTCCGGTCGCGGCCTGCACAATAGGCTGCAGACAACCATAACAACCGTCACGCCATGCATTCCCCGCATGGCGCCTTAGAAAGAACTGATTGGCGAGGCCGACTGGAGCCTCTTACGTTAGCTGGGTTGAGAGAGGAGGTCACCATGTCCTATTCGTCCATCATGTCCGCCTGGCAGCGCGACCCGGAGGGTTTCTGGGCGGCGGCCGCGGAGCAGCTGCACTGGCAGCGGCGCTGGGACAAGGTCATGGACACCAGCGCGAGCTCAACGGGTCGCTGGTTTACCGGCGGCGAGCTCAACACCACTTACAACGCCCTGGACCGGCACGTCGAGGCCGGCCACGGCGAGCGCACGGCACTCATCTTCGACAGCGCCATGACCGGCATCCGCGCCCGGTTCACCTACCAGGAACTGCGCGAGAGCACGGCGCTCGTGGCCGGAGCGCTGCGCGATCGGGGCGTGGGCCGCGGCGACCGGGTCGTGATCTATATGCCCATGGTCCCGGAAGCGGTGATCGGCATGCTGGCCTGCGCCCGCCTGGGCGCCATTCATTCGGTGGTCTTCGGCGGCTTTGCGGCACCTGAGCTGGCGACCCGCATTGACGACGCCCAGCCCAAGGCCGTGCTGTCGGCAAGCTGTGGTCTGGAGCCCGGCCGGGTGGTGGCCTACAAACCGCTGCTGGATGAGGCACTGGCCTTGGCGCGCCACCAGCCCGAGTTCTGCGTCATCCTGCAGCGGCCTGAGCTTAAAGCGGAGCTGGCGACCCCGCGCGATATCGACTGGACCGCCTTTACGGCGGGCGCCAACCCGGCCGAGTGCGCCACCGTGAAAGCGACGGATCCCCTCTACATCCTGTACACCTCCGGCACCACCGGGCAACCCAAGGGCATCGTCCGGGACAACGGCGGTCACGCCGCTGCCCTGCTGTGGTCCATGGCGAACCTCTATGGCACGGGCGCAGGCGACGTCTACTGGGCCGCATCGGACATCGGCTGGGTGGTGGGTCATTCCTACATTGTGTACGGGCCCCTGCTCGCGGGGGCGACGACCGTGCTGTACGAAGGCAAGCCGGTGGGCACGCCCGACGCGGGGGCCTTCTGGCGCGTGATTGCCGATTATGGGGTGAAGACCTTGTTCACGGCCCCCACCGCTGTGCGCGCCATCAAGCGGGACGACCCTGCGGGCGAATTTCTGACCCGCTACGACACCGGCAGCCTGCAAGCGCTGTTCGTGGCCGGCGAGCGCTGCGACCCGGACACGCTGCACTGGGCCGAAGCCCGGCTCAACGTGCCGGTCATCGACCACTGGTGGCAAACGGAAACGGGCTGGGCCATCGCGGGCAACCCCTTAGGCCCTGGACTGTTCCCGGTGCGCCCGGGTTCCGCCGGCAAACCCATGCCCGGATGGGATGTGCGGGTGCTGGACGAGCAGCGCCAACCGGTTGCATCAGGCGATATTGGCTCCATCGTCTGCCGTTTGCCGCTGGCACCCGGGGCGCTGCCGACCCTGTGGAACGCCGCCGAGCGCTTCCAACACGCCTACCTCACCGACTTTCCCGGCTACTACCAGACCGGCGATGCCGGTTATATCGATGGGGAGGGCTATCTGTACGTGATGACTCGGACCGACGATGTCATCAACGTGGCCGGCCATCGCCTGTCCACGGGCGCCATCGAGGAGGTGCTGGCCGCCCATCCGGACATTGCCGAATGCGCCGTGACGGGTATCCAGGACGATTTGAAAGGCCAGGTGCCCATGGGTTTCTTATGCCTGAAGGCGGGCGTGGACCGCCCGGCAGAGGAGATCGTGGCCGAGAGCATCCAGGCCGTCCGCGAGCACATCGGTCCCGTGGCGGCCTTCAAGCGTGCCATCGTGGTGCAGCGTCTGCCCAAGACCCGCTCGGGCAAAATCCTGCGCGGGACACTGCGCGCGATCGTAGACGGTGAGCCCTACAAAATGCCGGCCACCATCGACGACCCGGCCATTCTGGATGAGATCAAAGCGGTCGTGGGCGGCAGCGCGGATGTTTGATACCGTTATCGGCCGCTCCAAAAACGTAAGCCGCAGGCGGCGTGGGCAACGCGTCACGCAGCAGCACGCGACACTGTAGTCAGCAGATGAGTTCACCCGACCAAACCTCAGCTTGGGATGAAGACTGGGCCCGCGAGCAGCAGGAGTGGGTGGACTCGCTCTGGTCGGTGTACCGGCGCCACGGCGGCGAGCACGTTTCGCAACTTTTGGAACTGCTGCAGGAGCGGGCCCTGCGTGCCGGCATTGACCCCACCTCCGCGACCCTCAACACCCCCTACCGGAACACGATTCCGTCCGAGTTGCAGCCGTCTTATCCGGGCGACATGGATATCGAGCAGCGTATCGAGAACATCATTCGCTGGAACGCCATGGCCATGGTGCTCAAGGCCAATGATCCGGGCACCGGCCTGGGCGGGCATATCGCCACCTACGCGTCCACCGCCACCCTGATGGAGGTGGGCTTCAACCATATCTTTCGCAACCGCAGCGCCGACTACGGCGGCGACATTGTCAATGTTCAGCCCCACGCCGCCCCCGGCGTGTACGCCCGCGCCTTCCTGGAAGGCCGCCTCAAGCGGCAGCAGCTGGACAACTTCCGCCGCGAACTGCAGCCCGGCGGGGGTTTAAGCTCCTACCCTCACCCGCGCCGGATGCCCGATCTCTGGCCCTCCCCTACGGCGTCCATGGGCCTGTCCACGGCCATGTCGATCTACCTGGCGCGGTTCGCCAAGTATCTGGAGAACCGCGGCCTTAAACCCCGCAACGGCGGCAAGATCTGGTGCTTTATCGGCGACGGCGAGGCGGACGAACCCGAGGTGCTCGGCACCATCAACATCGCGGCCCGGGAGCAGCTCGATAATCTGGTGCTGGTCATCAACTGCAACCTGCAGCGCCTGGACGGCCCGGTGCGGGGCAACGGCAAAATCATCCAGGAGCTGGAGCGGACCTATCGCGGCGCGCGCTGGAACATCATCAAGGTGATCTGGGGAAGCGCCTGGGATCCGCTGCTGGCCGCGGATCGTAAGGGCGTGCTGCAGCGCCGCATGGACGAGGTGCTGGACGGCGAATACCAGATGTACTCGACGCTGCCCGGCGACAAGGTGCGCGAGCACTGGGTGAAGGGCAACCCGGAGCTCAAAGAGCTGATGCAGCCACTGAACGACGAGGAGATCCGCACCATTGCCCGCGGCGGCCACGACCATCGCAAGATTTACGCCGCCTACCGCGCGGCGCTGGACGCAAAAAACCAGCCCACCGTCATCCTGGCAAAAACCATCAAGGGTTACGGCATGGGCTCCGCGGGCGAGGGCCGCAACACGGCGCATCAAAAGAAAACCATGTCGGCGGAAGAGCGGGAGGAATGCGCCGCTCGCTTTGGCATCCCCTTGAGCCGCGAGGATATTCACGCGGCGGCGCTTTATGAGCCGGACCCCGAGGGACCGGAGCTGAGCTATCTGCACGCCCGCAGAAAGGCCTTGGGCGGCTATCAGCCCATTCGCCAGGTAGAGTGCCCGCGGCTGGCGGCGCCATCCCGGGCACTGCTGGAGCCGCTGCTGGGCGCGTCAGGTCGCCCCATGTCCACCACCATGGCCATGGTGCGCCTGCTGTCGAAATTGCTGCGCGATAAAGCGCTCGGCCCGCTGCTGGTGCCCATCGTGCCGGATGAGGCGCGCACCTTTGGTATGGACGGCCTGTTCCGCCAGGTGGGAATTTACTCGGCGGAGGGCCAGCGTTACCGGCCGGTGGATGCCGACACCATTTCGCCCTATCGGGAATCCGAGCAGGGCCAGATCCTGCAGGAAGGCATTTGCGAGGCCGGCGCGCTGGCTTCCTTCCTGGCTGCCGGCACCGCCTACGCTCACTTCGGCGTGCCGACGATCCCGTTCTATTTCTTTTATTCCATGTTCGGGTTTCAGCGGGTTGGCGACCTGATCTACGCCGGCGGCGACGGACTCTGTCGGGGTTTTCTAGTGGGCGGCACGGCGGGCCGGACCACGTTGAACGGCGAGGGGCTGCAGCATCAGGACGGGCATTCCCATATCCTCGCGAGCACCGTGCCGGCGGTGGTGAGCTACGATCCCGCGTTCGCCTTTGAGCTGGCGCTGATCGTGCGGGATGGCATCCGGCGCATGTATGAGCTGGAGCAGCCCATCATGTATTACCTGACCGTCTACAACGAGAATCTGCCCATGCCCGCCATGCCCGCGGGCGTTGAAGAGGGTGTCCTCAAGGGGCTGTATCGATTCCGGGCCAGCGCTTTAGAAAAGGCCCGGGCGCGCGTGCAGTTACTCGGCAGCGGCTCCCTGATGGGCGAAGTCCTCAAGGCCCAGGAGCGCCTGGAGGAGGCCGGCGTCGCGGCGGATGTCTGGAGCGTCACCAGCTACGTGGAGCTGTACCGGGAGGCGCGGGATGCGGATCGCCAGAGCGAGCTGGAGCCGGCAAACCCCACGAAGGCCTACGTGACGGCAATGCTGGAAGACGCGGGCGGCCCGTTCATTGCCGTGACCGACTATATGTGCAGCCTGCCCGAGAGTATTTCCAAATGGATTCCCGGGCGACTGGTCACCCTGGGCACCGACGGGTTTGGTCTGAGTGAGACGCGGGAGTCCGTGCGCGAGCACTTTCGCGTCGACGCCGACCATATTGTGTCCGCCGCGCTCAATGCGCTCGGTGAGACCGAATAAGAGGCTCGCGCGCTCTGGTTTTCACGCAGCCGATGACAAGATGAACCACGGCGCTCGACGAGCCTGACTCGAACACGGGCGCCTTGCCAAGGAGACACACCAGATGAACGTTGTTGTTAAGGAAATCGCGCCACAAACCGCAGGCGCCACGGCATTTCTTGCCGCTCCGGCCAAGAACATGCTGATCGGTGGGGAGTGGGTGGAAGCTGAGTCCGGCGCGCGCATCGACTCCGTCGATCCCGCCTCCGGGACCGTGCTCGGCACGGTGCCCCGGGGCGCCGCTGCCGACATCAATCGGGCCGTGCAGGCAGCACGGGAAACCTTCGAGTCCGGTGTCTGGCGCGAGATGACCCCGGACGAGCGGGGCCGCATTCTGTGGCGGGTCGCAGAGCTCATGGAAGCCAACATCGACGAGCTGGCGGAGCTGGAAACCCTGGACCAGGGCAAACCCCTGTTCGTCGGCCGCTGGGCGGAAATCCCCGGTGCGGCCCAGCAGTTTCGCTACTTCGCCGGCATGGCGTCGAAGATTCAGGGCGAGACCATTACGCCTTCGATCAACTATCAACCGCCGGGCAAGAAAATCTTCGCCTATACCCAGAAGGAGCCGGTGGGCGTTGTGGGCGCCATTACGCCCTGGAACAGTCCGCTGGTGCTGGAGGCCATGAAAATCGCGCCCTGTCTGGCGGCGGGTTGCTCAATGGTTTTAAAGCCTGCTGAAGATACTTCCCTCACCGCCATCCGCCTGGCTGAGCTGATCCTGGAGGCCGGCGTGCCGCCGGGCGTGTTTAACGTGGTGACGGGTCTGGGTCCCGAGGCAGGCCAGGCCCTGGTGGAACATCCCGATGTGGACAAGGTGGCCTTCACCGGCTCCACGGCCACCGGGCGCATTATTCTGGAGACCGCCGCTCGCGCCAATTTAAAAAAGGTGGCTTTGGAGCTGGGGGGCAAGTCGCCCGCCATCGTCATGGACGACGCGGATCTGGATCTCGCCATCCCCGGCGCGGCCAATGCCATCTTCTTCAATACCGGCCAGGTCTGCGTCGCCGGATCCCGGCTCTACGTGCACAAGAAAGTTTATGACAAGGTGGTGGCAGGCATTGCGGACATCGCGTCCGGGATGAAGCTGGGTCACGGACTGGATCAGGACGTGCAGATCGGCCCCCTGGTCAACCGCAGGCAGGCCGACAAGGTCATGGGCTACATCAACGGCGGCGTGGACAGCGGTGCCGAAATAGTCACCGGCGGCGAACAGGCGGGCGAGCTGGGCACCTTTGTGACGCCCACGGTGATCGCCAAAACCCGCCCGGAAATGGCCATCGTTCAAGAAGAGATTTTCGGTCCGGTGGTCGTTGCAGCGCCCATCGAGTCCATGGAGGACGTGCCGCCGATCGCCAACGACACCCGCTACGGGCTGGCTGCCAGCATCTGGACCCAGGACCTCTCCGCCGCCACGCGGCTGGCCTCGTCCATCAAGGCCGGCACTGTGTGGGTCAACTGCCATCTCATGTTCGACGCCGCGCTGCCCATTGGCGGCTACAAGGAATCGGGCTGGAGCCGGGATTCCGGCATGCAGGCGGTGGAGAACTACCTGGAGACAAAAACGGTCTGCGCGGTCGTGTAGTTGTCCGGGGGCAGCGCGCCTGATGAGGCTGGGCGAATCTGAAAAGACGCCAGCCGGATACCCATAACCTTGGGGTATATCCGGCTGCGCAGGATCGATTGGCGCAGGCCTGTCCTGCGCGGTAGCTTGAGGGCTTAAAGGGCGAGGCGGCGTGATCCGCCCCCCGGCACGAGAATAAAAGGTATGCGTCTTGACTATCGCGATCCGTTGCCAACTCGGCGTCCCCGCCCCGTCGCCAGTCTGCATCCACAGCGCGGGCGAATCGCAGTCTGATCAGGTGCCGGCAGTCATCCCCACCACGCGCGGCCGGCGGCGGCAACATCGCTCGGCCCGTCGCTGGGGCATCGCCGGGAGAGCGCCAGGCTGATGGACCAGTGGGATTACATTGTCGTTGGCGCGGGCTCGGCGGGTTGCGCACTGGCCAATCGCCTGTCCGCCAACCCGGACGTTACGGTGTTGTTGCTGGAGGCGGGCGGCGCCGATCTCTCGCCCTACATCCATATGCCCGCTGCCATTATCCGCGCCATTGGCAACCCCAGCCTCGACTGGTGCTACCAGGCTGAGCCTGATCCGAGCCGCAACCATCGGGTCGATTTGTGGCCCGCGGGGAAGACCTTCGGCGGCAGCAGCTCTATTAACGGCATGCTGTACGTGCGCGGCGCGGCCGCCGACTACGACCGCTGGCAAACAGAGGGCTGTCCCGGCTGGAGTTACAGCGACGTGCTCCCTTACTTCAAGCGCATGGAAGCCACCAGCCGTGGCGAGGATCAGTATCGGGGCCGCTCCGGACCCGTACGCACGTCAGCGCTGCGCACCACCCATCCACTGGCCCACACCTTCGTGCGCGCCGCTCATGATGCGGGCATCCCGCTTAACGAGGACTACAACGGCGCCAGCCAGGAAGGCGTGGCTTACTCGGAAGTGACCCAGCAGCGCGGTTGGCGCTACAGCGCCGCCCGAGCCTACCTGCATCCTGCCCGCCGTCGCCCCAATCTGAATGTTCAAAGCCGCAGCGTGTGCGAGCGACTGGTGATCGAGAACGGCCGGTGTGTCGGCGTGGACTACGTCCGGGGTGGCATGCGCCAACGCGCCCTGTGTCAGCGGGAAGTAATCTTGAGCGCTGGGGCGATCGCCTCGCCCAAGCTGCTCATGCTCTCCGGCATCGGGCCGGCGGAACATCTGCGGCAGCATGGCATCGACGTGGTGCACGACTCGCCCGGCGTTGGCGCCAACCTGCAGGAGCATCCGGAAGGGATGGTGGGCATCGACGTGAACGTCTCCACCTACAACACGGAGATCAACAGCTGGAAAATCCTGCTGCATGGCGCCAACTGGCTGCTGTTCGGCCGGGGGCCGGCGACCAGCCCCTACCCCCACGCCGTTGCCTTCATCCGCTCGACGCCCGAGGAGCCACAACCGGATATTCAGGTTCAGCTTGGACCCTACGCCTTCAGTTTTTCCGACGAGGGCGTTATTCCCTATGACCGGCCGGCCATCTCCGCGGCCGTCAACATCTCCTATCCGCGCGCCCGGGGCAGTATCCGGCTGCGCTCGCCGGATCCGGACCAGGCGCCCGTGATTTCCCACGGGCTGTTAGCCGACGAGGATGACATGGCCCGGTTAATCAAGGGTTGCCAGCGAGTGCGGCAGATCCTCAATGGCCCGGCTTTCGCCGACCATCGCATCGCCGAACGCCTGCCGGGTCCGGACGTGCAAAACGATGCCGACTGGCGCGACTATCTGCGGCAGACCGCCTTTCTCGGTTATCACCCCAGCGGCACGTGCAAAATGGGCAGCGATGACCGGGCCGTGACCCGACCGGATCTGAAAGTCTGTGGCGTGGAAGGGCTGCGGGTCGCGGACGCATCGATCATGCCCAGCCTCACCAGCGGCAATACCAACGCTACTGTGATGATGATCGGCGAGCGGGCGGCGGACTTTGTACAGCGGGAATACAGTCACTGATGGCCACCGTGGACCACACCGCCAACGCCCCCCTGGAAGAACCCCGGGAGAGCTATGCCTGGTACGTGGTGTTCGTGCTCTGCGTGTGCGGCATCGTGGCCTTCATCGACCGGCAGATCATCAACCTGCTGGTGGAGGACATCAAAAGAGATCTGCTGGTTACGGACACGCAGATCAGCCTGCTGCAGGGTTTCGCGTTCGTCGTCTTCTACGCCGCGATGGCTATCCCGCTGGGCCGACTCGCCGATACCCGCAACCGGCGGATATTGATCGCCGTCGCCATCGTGGTCTGGAGCATCGCAGCGCTCGCCTGTGGGCTGGCCGATTCCTACGGGGAGCTGTTTGTGGCCCGGGTTTTTGTCGGTATTGGTGAGGCCGTGCTGACGCCGGCGGGGTTTTCCCTGTTGGCGGACTATTTCCGCCCCGCGCGCCTCGCGCTGCCGGTGAGCGTCTATACCAGCGCCAGCTTTGCCGGGTCCGGCGTGGCGCTCCTGGCCGGCGGCTATATCATTGGCCTGTTGGGCTCAGGCCCGGTGGACCTGCCCCTGATCGGCACGCGGGCGGACTGGCAGGCAGCGTTTATCATCGGCGCATCACCCGGTTTTTTGGTCGCCCTGTTGTTTTATCTGACGGTGCGCGAGCCGCAGCGGCGGTTGTCGCCCATGGCCGCCGACAACCGCCCGGAACCGGCTGGCTGGCGCGACATCGTTGGCTACGTTCGCGAGCACGCCGGCGTGTATCTGGCGGTGTTTGTCGGTCTATCCCTGCTGTCAGCCGCCCAGTTTTCCCTGGGCGCCTGGACGCCCGCTTTCTTCATCCGGGTTCACGGCTGGACCGCCGCGGAGGTGGGTTACGCCTACGGCATCATCTTCCTGTTCTTTGCCACGTCCGGCGTGGTGGGCGGCGGCTGGCTGGCGGACAAGCTGCATGCCCGGGGCTACCGGGACGCCAACCTGCGCACCGCCATGCTGGGCGCGCTGCTGGCGCTGCCCTTCGCCGTCGCCTATCCGCTGGCGGACAACGGCCGCACCGCCATCATGCTGCTGGCGCCCCTGGTGGGGCTGGGTTCGATGCCCTTTGGCGCCGGCACCGCGGTCATCCCTATCATGACGCCGTCCCGGTTTCGGGCCCAGCTGGTGGCGGTCTATCTATTGGTGGCCAACCTGATCGGCCAGGCCGGCGGCCCCTGGCTGGTGGCCCTGTTCACGGACCGGGTATTTGGTGTGGACGCGGCGGTGGGATATTCGCTGCTGGTTGTCGTCACCGCGGTGCTGGCAACAGGTTCCGCCGTCATCTGGTTCGGACTACCCGGCCTGCGGCGCGTAGTGGCTACGCAAGCCCAGACGTAAAATTGAGAACAGCGTTGAGGAGTAACAGCACATGGCACTGAACCGAGAACCCCTGCGGCCCGTCAGCGCCCGGGACATCGACACTTACAGAACGGACGGCGCGGTCTGCGTGCGCAATGTGCTCAGCAAAGATTGGATCGACCTGCTGGACCCAGTGGCCCGGCGGATCAGCGTCGATAAAGAGGACGTGGGGCTGTTGCCCAGCTACCCCGGGCGCTACATGTCGCGGGTGGTGCCCGAATTCCGCCGCCTGGCGTTCGAATCCCCCCTCGCCCAGGCGGCCGGCCAGGTGATGGAGTCCAAGGAGATCCGTTTCTTTTTCGACGAGATCTTCGCCAAGGGCCCGCAATCCTCGGAAGAGACCATCTGGCACTGTGACCGCATGGGCTGGCCGGTGACCGGCAAGATGGTGCCCTCCATTTGGGTCCCCCTCACCCCCATTACCAAGGCCAACAGCCTGGAGGTCATGGCGGGCACTCAGACTCAGGACGTGCCTTACTGGCTGTTCTCGCCCAACGCCCGGCAGATGATCAAGCCGCCCGATCGGGCCAGCCACCCGGATGGTGAAGCGCTCCGGGCCACGCCCGGCGCCCGTTTCCTGACCTGGGACATGGAGCCAGGCGATATCCTGCTGGTGCACCCCTGGGTGCTGCACTACAGCCACGGCAATCCCACCGACGACTGGCGCATCGCCGTTTCACTGCGTGTATTCGGCGACGACATCCGCTGGGCGCCGCGGCCGGATTGCGTCAATCTGGCCGGCGTCAGCTTCGACGAGATGATCGAAGGTGAACGGCCTCAGGGGCCCCTGTTTCCATTACTGTGGTCCGCGGACGGGCATCGCGAGGACGACTCCGAGTTTCCCCGGGGCTTTGCCACCCGCTGGCAGCGCAAGCGGCGCGACGACATTAACGAATACGAAACCTTCAAGCGACTGGAGGCGGAACAGGCGGCCTCCTGAATGACGTGACCGAACAGGAGCAACACCATGTCTGACGTACTCAAGGCCGAAGAAGCCATCGCCGCGGCGGGCAAAACCGAACCGGCCTTCCTTTCCCATCCGCTGCTGGACCGGCTGCTGGAGTCGGTGATGGTGCTCAGCGCCGAGCTGTGGGTCGAGCGGGATCGGCGCCGCATTCTGGAGCAACTGCTCGCGGACAAGGGCATCGTCAGCCCGGCCGACATCGAAACTTATCAGCCCGCCCCCGACGAGGACGCGGAGCGGGCCCGGCTGCGCAGCCAGCTCACCCATCGCGTCCTGGGCCCGCTGGCAAAAACGGGAACTTAAAGACACGAAAACCGAAACCATTCGGAAAGCGACATAATTCGGGGACAGTGACCCTAACTCTGTAAGTTAGGGTCACTGTCCCCAATAAGGAGATTGATATGGATCGTGGTATGACCGGCGTGCTGCCTCGTACGCCCACGCTGGAAGACGAAAGCTATCTGGACTTCATGGAGGACGTGCGCAACTTTGCCATTCGGGAGCTGTTCCCCGTTATGAGTCAACAGGTCACCGCTGCCGCGCGCAAGGCCGGTCTGGCTGATGACGGCGCCACGGCCCCCTACCGGGAGCTGGGTGCCGTGGCCGATCCGCTGCCCCTGGTGGGCGTGTGGAAGCGCATCATGCGCAGCCAGCAGCAGATTACCTGGAACAAGATTGCCGCCACGCTGCACGAGAACCCTGCTTTTTATGAGGCCCAGCTGGCCGACGCGGAACAGGCGCGGCCCGATCGACTGCATTACGATCCGGAGTTCGTCGTTCCCGACTACGCCAAACTGGATATTCATCTGCAGCCGGGCGGTTACTGCAACGATCCCTTGGCCGGCTTTATTTTTCATCACGGCACCAAGGTCTTTTACCAGGGCGACAACAATCAGGATGAACTGCACCACCAGTTTGCCGACATGCTGCTCGAGCCCGCCGACGGGCCGCCGAAGCGCATCCTGGACACGGGCTGCTCCATCGGTCAGGGGACCACGGCGCTGAAGGAGCGCTTTCCCGACGCGGAAGTCTGGGGCGTGGACGTGGGGCTGCCGCTGGTGCGCTACGGTCACAAACGGGCAGTGGATTTAGGTATCGACGTGCACTTCGCCCAGGGCCTGGCGGAAGATCTGCAATTCGACGACGGCCATTTTGATTCAGTGCTGGCCTACATTCTGTTCCACGAAGTCCCCAGCCGGTTGTTCAAGCCCATTATCCGAGAGGCTTTTCGGGTGCTGCGGCCGGGCGGCACGTATACCGTGGTTGACGCACCCAACAACAAAGCCATGCCGGCACCGAATCGGGTCTGGCTGCGGTTCGACGCCATTTACAACTGCGAGCCCTATTCGCCGGCCTTCGTCGCCTGCGACCTGCCGGCGCTCTTAGAGGAGGCGGGCTTTACGGACATCCAGGTAGAGATGACCCCGACCTTCCTCACCCGCACCACCTGCCGCAAGCCGTAGGGACGCGCCGTGGCACAGGCGGTGGCCGCCCCGGACTCGCTGCTGGCTGAGCTGACAGCGGCGCTTGGCGCCGAGCACGTCGTCACCGATGAAGCTGTGCGGCGGCTGATGTCCCAGGACGTCTATCGGTCCGGCGAACTGCCCCTGGCCGTCGCGCGGCCGGGCTCGACGGCCGACACCAGCGCGGTGCTGGCGGCGGCCTCAGCGGCTGGCGTCCCGGTGTTCATCCGTGGCGGCGGCATGTCCTACACAGACGCCTTCCTGCCCGATCGGGACCGAGCCATCATCCTGGACATGGGTCGCATGGCGGCCGTTCGGGACATCAACCCCACGGACCTGTATGCCACCGTGGAAGCCGGCTGCACCTGGGCGGCCCTGGACGAAGCGCTCAAACCCCATGGCGTGCGTGCCGTGTTCTGGGGGCCCATGTCTGGCGGCACCTCCACGGTCGGTGGCGCCATGGCCCAGGGCGCCGTGACGTTCGGCTCGGGCCGCCACGGACCGTCCGGCGCCAACGCCCTGAGCTTCGAGGTGGTGCTCGCCGATGGCCGGGTCGTGAACACGGGATCCGACGCGCAAGCCCGCCGCGCGCCATTCTTCCGCAACTATGGGCCGGACGTGACGGGACTGTTCGCCCACGATGCGGGTGCGCTGGGCGTGAAGACGGCCATCACCCTGCAACTGGAGCCGCGCCCCGGTTTTGGCGACGGTTTGAGCTTTGCCTGCGCCGATTTTGATGATCTGGTGGCCGCGGTCCAGGCGGTAGCGCAGCGGGGTCTGGCCACCGAAGTGTTCGGCGCCGAGACACAGCTCATACGCTGGGTGGTTGGGGACAGCACCTGGCGACAGGATCTCAAAGCCGCCTGGGCCG